>NC_022997.1:2670058-2997984 GCF_000503895.1 Hyphomicrobium nitrativorans NL23 | reverse complement strand
CCGACGTGCAGGGCGTCGCCGGAACGTGGAAGGATCTCACCGACAGCGTCAACTCGATGGCCGGAAACCTGACCGGCCAGGTGCGCAACATCGCCGAGGTGACGACGGCGGTGGCCCGCGGCGATCTCTCGAAGAAGATCACCGTCGACGTGAAGGGCGAAATTTTGGAGCTGAAGAACACCATCAACACGATGGTGGATCAGCTCTCGTCGTTTGCATCGGAGGTGACGCGCGTCGCGCGCGAGGTGGGGACGGACGGCAAGCTCGGCGGCCAGGCGGCCGTGCCGGGCGTGGCTGGAACGTGGAAAACGCTGACCGATAGCGTGAACTCCATGGCCGGAAACCTGACCGACCAGGTGCGCAACATCGCCGACGTGACGACGGCGGTCGCGCGCGGCGACCTGTCGAAGAAGATCACGGTCGACGTCAAGGGCGAGATCCTGGAGCTAAAGGCGACCATCAACACGATGGTGGACCAGCTTCGCTCGTTCGCTGCCGAGGTGACGCGCGTCGCGCGCGAGGTCGGCACCGAAGGCAAGCTTGGCGGCCAGGCCGACGTGCCGGGCGTCGCCGGGACGTGGAAGACGCTGACCGACAGCGTGAACTCGATGGCCGGCAACCTAACCGATCAGGTGCGCAACATCGCAGACGTGACGACGGCGGTCGCCATGGGTGATCTCTCGAAAAAGATCACGGTCGACGTGAAAAGGCGAGATCCTCGAACTCAAGGGCACCATCAACACGATGGTGGACCAGCTCCGCTCGTTCGCGGCCGAGGTGACGCGCGTCGCGCGCGAGGTGGGCACCGAGGGCAAGCTCGGCGGTCAGGCCGACGTGCAGGGCGTCGCAGGAACGTGGCGCGACCTGACCGAAAACGTGAACTCGATGGCCGGCAACCTGACCGACCAGGTGCGTAACATTGCCGAAGTGACGAAGGCCGTGGCTGCGGGCGACCTGTCGCGCAAGATCACCGTCGATGTAAAGGGCGAGATCCTGGAGCTGAAGGCCACCATCAACACGATGGTGGATCAGCTCCGCTCGTTCGCGGCCGAGGTGACGCGCGTGGCGCGCGAGGTGGGCACCGAAGGCAAGCTCGGCGGCCAGGCGGACGTGCCAGGTGTCGCGGGCACATGGAAAGATCTCACCGACAGTGTGAACTCGATGGCCGGCAACCTGACGGCCCAGGTGCGCGGCATTGCGCGCGTCGTGACCGCGGTCGCGACCGGCGATCTGAAACACAAGCTGACCGTGGAAGCGAAGGGCGAGATCGCATCGCTCGCGGACACCATCAACAGCATGACCGAGACGCTCGCCATCTTCGCCGATCAGGTGACGACGGTTGCGCGCGAGGTGGGTGTCGAAGGCCAGCTCGGCGGTCAGGCCAAGGTCCCGGGTGCGGCGGGCACGTGGAAGGCGCTGACCGAGAACGTGAACCAGCTCGCGGCCAATCTCACAACGCAGGTGCGCGCCATCGCGGAAGTCGCCACCGCCGTGACCAAGGGCGACCTCACGCGTTCGATCGCTGTCGGCGCCGAAGGCGAGGTGGCCGCCCTCAAGGATACGATCAACGAGATGATCCGCAATCTGCGCGACACGACGCAGAAGAACAACGAGCAGAACTGGCTGAAGACGAACCTCGCCAAATTCTCGCGAATGCTGCAAGGGCAGGAGGATCTCAACGCGGTTGGCCAGATGATCCTCTCGGATCTGGCGCCCGTCGTCGGCGCCCATCAGGCCGAGATCTATGTTTACGGCGGCGCGGCGGGCCGACCTTATCTGAAGCTGCTTGCAAGTTACGCGGCGGATGGGGAGCGGACCCACGGCAAAGTCGTGGAGCTGGGCGCAGGCCTCGTCGGCCAGTGCGCGCAGGACAAGCGGCGCATCATGCTGGAGGACGTCTGCTCGGGGCCCATCCGCATCGCGACCGGCCTTATCGAAGCCCCGCCCGTCAATGTTCTCGTATTGCCCATCGTCTTCGAAGGCGCGGTGAAGGGCGTGCTGGAGCTTGCCTCACTCGAACGCTTCAACTCCGTGCATCACGACTTTCTGGATCAGCTCACCGAAAGCATCGGCCTCGTCATCAACACGATCGAGGCCAACATGCGCACGGAGGATCTGCTGGCTCAGTCTCAGTCGCTCGCCAAGGAGCTTCAGCAGACCAACGCCGAGTTGCAGGAAAAGGCCCGCCTTCTCGCCTACCAGAACCAGGAGGTGGAACGGAAGAACACGGAGGTGGAGCAGGCCCGCCAGGACTTGGAGGAAAAGGCCGATCAGCTTGCGCGGACATCGAAATACAAGTCGGAGTTCCTGGCCAACATGTCCCACGAGCTCCGCACGCCGCTCAACAGCCTGCTGATCCTCTCCGACCAGCTCTGCCAGAACCGGGACGGCAATCTCACCGAGCGTCAGGTCGAGTTCTCGAAAACGATCCACGCCTCGGGCAACGATCTTCTCACCCTCATCAACGACATCCTCGACCTCGCAAAGATCGAATCTGGAACCGTGGCCGTGGACGTGGTCGAGCTGCGCTTCGACGACCTGTACCATTACGTGAACCGGACGTTCCGCCACATCGCGGAGCAGAAAAATCTCGACTTCGAGGTGAGCATCGATCCGCGCTTGCCCGCAACAGTGGTGACGGACGCAAAACGCTTGCAGCAGATCTTGCAGAACCTGCTCTCGAACGCGTTCAAGTTCACGAAGCAAGGCGAGGTGGCGCTCACTGTCGAGCTTGCGGAAGAGGGATGGCATCCCGACACGGTCGAACTCTCGCAGGCCCCCGCCGTCGTCGCCTTCGTCGTGAGCGATACGGGCATCGGCATTTCGGAGGACAAGCAAGGCATCATCTTCGAAGCGTTTCAGCAGGCGGACGGCTCCACCAGCCGCAAGTACGGCGGAACAGGGCTCGGACTTGCGATCAGCCGCGAGCTGTCGCGCCTGCTCGGCGGCGAGATCCGGCTCGTCTCGTCGCTCGGGCAAGGGTCGAGCTTCGCGCTCTACTTGCCTCTCAATTACGCACCGCCCCGCGCAACGCGCCGCCCGTCGGCCGGAACCGCAGCGCTGGATGCGGACGGTGACGGTGCGGACGAGACCGCAGGCGCCGGCAGCCGCGATCCGGCCGCGCGCCGTCGCGGAGAGAAGGCCGAGATGACGTCGGTCTCGCGATATCTCACGCCGCCGCGAGAGATCTCTGCCGCATTGACGACGGCGCTCACGGGAAAGAAAGTTCTCATCGTGGATGATGACGCGCGGAATATTTTCGCGCTTGCCGCTGTTCTGGAAGATCATGGTATGGACGTGCTGTCGGCGGGAAGCGGGCGCGACGCACTGAAGATCATGTCGGAAAGCCCCGGATTGGACATCGTTCTGATGGACATCATGATGCCGGATATGGATGGCATGGCCACGATCCGTGCGGCTCGGGAAATTCCAGCCTGTCAGGATCTTCCGATCATCGCCGTGACGGCCAAGGCGCTGAAGGGGGATCGGGAGCGCTGCATAGAGGCCGGAGCCTGGGATTATCTCGCCAAACCTGTCGATGCCAGCCACCTGCTGACCGTCATGCAGTCGTGGCTCTACCGCTGACCGGAGACTGACGAAGGTCGCCACCATGAGCAATCCCGTGCCCGCAGATATTCTGATCGTTGACGATCTCCCGGAGAAGCATCTCGTCTATCGCGCGAGCCTGGAGGAATTGAACCAGAACGTCGTGACGGTCACGTCGGGCGAGGAGGCGCTGCGGCTGCTGCTCGAACGGGAGTTCGCCGTCATTCTGCTCGACGTGAACATGCCGGGCATGGGCGGACATGAGACGGCAGCGCTGATCCGCCAGCGCCGCAAGTCGCGCCACACGCCGATCATCTTCATCACCGCCTTCGCCGACGACGTGCAGGCCGCCGAAGGCTATGCGCTGGGCGCGGTGGACTACATCCTCTCCCCCGTGGTGCCGGAGATCCTGCGCGCGAAGGTCAAGGTTTTTGTCGATCTCCACACGATGCGCAGCGAGCTGGCCCGCTCGCACGCGCTGCTCGAAGAGCGCGTCGAGGAGCGCACGGCCGAGCTCGAACGTACCGCCGAGGTTCTGAAAGTCGAGGTGAAGGAGCGCAAACGCGCAGAAGAACGCCTGTCGATCCTCGTCAGCGAACTGACGCACCGCGTGAAGAACCTGCTCGCGGTGCTTCAATCGATCACGAGCCGGACGCTGAGCGACAGCCGCGATGTGGCGGAAGCTCGCGGAATTCTGCTGGGGCGCCTGCACGCGCTGGCGCACGCGCACGAGCTTCTGACGGAAGCCTGTTGGAAGGGTGCGGGTCTCGCCGATATCGTCGATGCGGAAGTGGCTGGATTTTCGGATCGTGTGCAGGCGGCTGGCCCCGAGGTGTTCCTCACCGCATCTGCCGTGCAGACGTTCGCACTCGTGGTCCATGAACTCGCAACCAACGCCGCAAAATACGGTGCACTCGTCACGACCGAGGGAAGCATCCGAATTTGGTGGGACATCATCGACGACGCGGACGGCGAGCGTCATCTCGTGTTTCGATGGAAGGAAACCGGGGGGCCGCTCGTCGTGCCTGCAACCCGGAAGGGCTTCGGGCTGACGCTGATCGACACGCTGGCCAGCACGCTGACGTCGGAGCCGAAAGTGGATTTCGCGCACGATGGCTTGGCCTGCGCGCTGAAGGTGCCGCTTAACATCATCGCTGTCGAAGAGGCATCGGATTTCGTGCTGCCGATGAAAAAAGTCGCCGCAAATTGAGTGAGTGCGGCGCCGCGTCAGGGAAGGCGCTGATCGGGCGGCAGCGGGCTCGCGAGCGGATCGTGCGTTGCGGCTTGGGCGATGGCCTCGCGTGACAGCGAAGTCTGCACCGTTATCCGGTCGCCGTCACCGGCCGCGATCACGAGATGACGCAGCGCGATGGGCACCGACCGCTCTCCGATCCCGAGGAACCCCCCGATCCCGACGAGCACGGCGGCGACTTTCCCGTCTGGCTCGATGACGATGTCGTTCACGATGCCGACCGACTGATTGAGCGCCGTCGTCACCGTCTGCCCTATGAGTTGGCTGGCGCGCCATGCGCCTTGAACGGGCGTCCCCGGCTGCGCGGATTGCGCCTCGGGAGGCGGCGCATCGGCGGGGCCCGGCGGCACCTGAGCCAGCACAGGAGAAAACGCGAGGGTGGCCATGAGCGGCAATGAAGCCAGGCCGAGCGGTTTGATGAGGGTCATGGGTGACCTCTACGGACGATCGGATGGAGCGTGGCCGATGACGGCGGCTGACGAGGGTTCGGAGAGAAAACGGGCTTGACCGTACGATGGTTCCGGCCGGATCAGCGGGCTTCGGCCGAACGCTCGCGTTCGCCGAGACCGAACGTCCGCTCGCGAGGCGGACCCTGATCCCTCACGGGCGATGAAAGCGCAGCCGAGCCCGAGGCATCGGCCGGCGGAATGGGCGCGGGCTGCCGCGTGCCCTTGCGCCCGTAGAGCGCATGCACCCCTGCCACGTCCCCCGCGGTGAGCGTGCGCCCGTCTTCGACGTAGCGGAAGCTCATGAGCTGGCCTTGCGGGCTCGGATGGTCGAGCCCGATGGCGTGCCCGATCTCGTGCGCCATCGTGAAGCGCAAATCGTAGACGTCGAGATTGCCGTCGAAACCGATCTTCCAAGGTTGGTTGGGGTTGAGGCAGATCAGCGACTGGCGGATAGACCCCACCCCGCGCTCAGAACCCGCCTTGAGCGCGACGTTCGTGAAGGCCCGGCCGCGGTCCTTCGCGTCGGCGCCGATGAGGATGCCGGCTTCCACGACCGGCACTTCCTTGAACACGACGTTCGCGGCCTCTTGCCAAAGCGCGAACGCAGCCCGTGTCTCCTCGCGAAAGGCAGTGAGATCGATGCGCGAGTGGTTGAGTGCGGCTTCCGGCGGCAGCATGGAATCGCAGTTGCGCGCGTCTGGGAAATCCTTGGGCTCGGTGAGGAAGGCGTAGGTGATCGTTGCGGGGAGACCTTCCGCCGGCGCGGTCCAGCGCACGGTGCGCCCTTCGAGTTCGAGCAGCCGGAATTCCTTGCCGGACGCTCGGTCACCCGCATGAGCGCCGAGCGCACCGAGCCCGGCCGCCAGCCCGAGACCGGCCGCCAGCGTTGCGCACGCTGCGGAAACGCTTCTCCTCAAATGAACTCCCTCGAACGCCGTAGAGACCCCGGCAAGCATTCGGGATAGCGCTTGCCCATGCAAGCTGTCTAGGCGCGCCCGGCGCGGGGGTCAATTGCGTGGGGCCGCGCAGCGGCGCCGCACCTGTTGACCGGGGCCGAAGTGTCACAGGGAAAATGCGGCGCTGACTGGGCTCTTGGCGTTTTTCGCGCGCGGAACGTGCAAAAAACCGCGCACCCTCTACGAAAGCGAGTGGAGCTTTCCCGCGGCTGGCAAGCGATGCGACAGTTGGTCGAGCCAGCACATCACCGCGCTCGGACCCGGAAAATCGGCGATATCCGGGGGATGGTGCTCGCCCGCTACGCGCAGGCCGAACCCCTTCAACCCCTCGGCGACGGCGAAAGCGGGTTCGTCCCCCACGTCGTCGCCGATCATGATGGGGATGCGATTGCGGAAAGCCGGCAGCGTGGCGAGCTTCGCCAGTGCCGTGCCCTTGGAGAGGCCCGACGGGACCACCTCGAAGATTTTCTTGCCGGGCACCAGTTCGAGCGCGCCCGCGTGCCGCTCGATTGCAGCGGTGAGGGCGGCCAGAATTTCGCGCTCGGCATCCGGCGCCAGGCGATAGTGCAGCGCAAGCCCGCCGCCTTTCGGCTCGGCGATCACGCCTGGAATATCGAGCGCGAGCTTGCGCATCGTCTGGATGATCTCGTCGGGAAGGCCCGCAGTAACGCGCTCGATTTCCAGGTCCGGGTCAAGGCGCATCTCCGCGCCGTGCACGCCGGCCGCGGCAAGCCGCAAGGGCGAAAGCAGATGGTCGATGTCCGAGATGAGTCGGCCCGTGACGATCGCCATCGCACCGTCGAGCCCAAGCGCGAGCCGCTGCAAAAGTGCAATGAGACCGTCCGGGACGATCACGGCTTCGGGCGTATCGGCGAGTTCGATGAGCGTGCCGTCCACGTCGAGAAAGAGGGCGTACCGTCCGGGGTTCGAGAGCACGAAATCGGTGCACGCAGCGAGCCGAGACGTCGCCTCTGGAATTCTGTCGGTAGCCGTCGATCTTTGCTTCAAAGCCTGCTCCGTAACCGTGTTGGAGGCGTTCTGCCAGAGGCCCTGCGTTGCGGGCCTATGCGGTGGGGACTGATAAGGCAGATGCGCGAAGAGCGTGAGCTTTCATAGTCTCCAGCTTATCACATTTGGAGTCCCAATCTTTCCATCGAGGGCTGCCTCGATTTCGCGGCGCGCCATGAGGCCGGTCGTCGTATCGACGTGGCCAAGCACCGCCGCAGCGTTCAGCGTCGCGGCCTGCAGCGCACGGTCAGGCGCGCTGCCGATGGCGGTTTCGGCCGTGAAAGTGGACGCGAAAGCATCGCCCGCGCCCGCCGTTCCGAGCACCGTCACCTCCCGCGCCGGACAGTGATAAAGCCCTCCACGGGAGGCTGCGAACGCACCGTTCTGCCCGTCGGTGACCAGAATAGTGCCGACGCCCCGCCCGAGCAGCGCACGCATGAAGGCGGTGAGGGGCACTTTGCGACCTTCATGCCGGAGCCCTCGTACGGCGAGCGCGGGCGGCGCCATCCCCTCCGGAAACGCCAGCGGTGCCGCATCCTTCGTCTCGTCCCTTTCCAGCATCGAAACGACTTCGTCCGCTTCGCGCCGGTTGAGCGAGAGAACGTCCAGCGCCGGTAGCGTGCCCTGAAAAGCGCCCGCGTGCGCGTGCAGTTGGCGGATGCCGGGATTGACCGCAATCAGCGCGCGCGCCTTCTGCGCTTTCTCGACAATGATCGGGAAGCAACGTGCTGCCTGATCGGAGAGGTTCGCGATATAGACGAGATCGACGGCGAAGGCTTCGTCAGCCAGATCGTCCGGCACCAGCAGCGTGTTGGCGCCGCGGAACGTGAACACGGCGGCGTTCCGGTCATGGGAGGAAACGTGCACCGAAGCCCCGGTCGGTGCGCGGGGATCGCGCAGCGCCCATCGGTGCGAGATATCGTCTCTGTCGAGGGCGGCGATGATCAGCTCTGCGCGGCCGTCGGCCCCGAGCTTGATCAGGACGGACGTATCGAGCCCGAGCCGCGCAAACGCAATCGCCGCGTTGATGCCGCCGCCGCCCGCGTGCGTCGAGACTTCGAGCGCTTCCGTTTTTCCGCCTTCTTCGAGCAGCAGGAACGACGTCCCGGCGTTCAACATGGTCATGCGCTCGATACCGGCGTTCTCGATGATCGCGATGGTATCCACCATCGCGCCGCCGATCGTGAGCGCTTTCATGACCGCCCGCCCGGGCGCTTTCGTGCGGCGGCCTTGAGGTCAGCCTCGGGCTTCGCGTCGGCATCGTTCGCGGGCGGACCCGAAGAACGGCGCGCGGCCTCGGCAAGTTTGGCAAGCGCCGCATGAATGGGCGTGCTGGCCGAGATCCGCGCCGTCGACCGCTCTTCGGCGGCCGCTTCGAGCGTTGCCAGGAACGACGCCGACCACACGGCCGAATCGTACGTGCGAATGACGCTCATCAGCCGCTCGTAGCGGGCGATGCGCTCTGCCTTGTCCATTTCGAGGGCCTGCTTGATGGCGTCGGCCATTTCTTCGACGTTGTAGGGGTTGACGATGATCGCATCCACGAGCTGTTCGGCAGCGCCTGCGAAACGCGAAAGGATCGGAACGCCTGGGTCGTCCGGAGCCTGCGCCGCGACGTACTCCTTGGCGACGAGGTTCATGCCGTCCCGCAGCGGTGTGAAGAAGCCGATGCGCGACGCGCGATAGATGTCGCGCAGCCGGTCGCGTGGCGCAGAGCGATGAATGTAGTGGATCGGGACCCAATCGAGTTCTCCGAACATGCCGTTGATTTTTCCGGAGAGTGCTTCGAGCGTCTGGCGGATGTCGGTGTAGGCTTCCACGCTTTCGCGCGTCGGCGGTGCGATCTGGGTGAGCACCACTTTGCGGAGATATGCGGGATACTTTTCGAGAAAACGGCCGAACGCGCGCAGCTTTTGTGGAAGACCCTTGGTGTAATCGAGCCTGTCGACCCCGATGATCCTTTGAGCGTCGGACGGCGACTGCACGAGATTGCGGACGGGCGTCGCCCCCATGAAATCCCGCGCATCGATGCCGACGGGAAAGCGGTGGATGGAAAGCCGCTGGTCGAATGCGAGAACGCGCCCGTCCTGTAGGATTCGCCCTTGCCCGCTGTCCTTGAAGACCTGGATCAGGTTCGAAACATCCGCTTCCGTCTGCAGTCCGACGAGGTCGTAGGCGGCGAGCGCTTGCGCCAGGTCGGCATATTCAGGAATTGCGAGGAAGGTCTGTGGGGGCGGGACCGGAATATGCAGATAGAACCCGATCGGATTTTCGATGCCGAGCCTGCGCAACTCCACCGCGAGGGGGATCAGATGATAATCGTGCACCCACACGATGTCGTCGGGCTGGATGAGAGAAGCGAGCGCCGCCGCGAAGCGTTTGTTGACGCCCGTGTAGCGCGGGTAGAATCCGGCATCGAAGTGCGCGAGGTCGAGCCGGTTGTGAAACACCGGCCACAGCACCGAGTTGGAATAACCGAGATAGTAGTCGCGATGTTCCTCGGCGGTCAGTGGGAGCGTCGCGAGCGCGCTTTGCCCCGCCGCTTTGCGAACCTTGACGTCGGAAAGAGCCGTGTCGCCGTCTTCGACCACCTTGCCGTTCCAGCCGAACCATAAACCCGGCCGGGCCTTGAGAAGATCGGCGATGGCGACGGCCACGCCGCCCGCTTGGGTGGCGCGTCTCAGCTCCATCACGCGATTGGACACGACGACGATGCGGCTCAAGGTTTGCCTCCGCGCAGCCCGCAAACACGCGTCAGCGGCGGCTCAAATTGCCATCGCAGGGTGCGAAAAACGAATTGCTGTCCTGGATCAAACGCTTGAGGTCGCCCCAGGTTCCGGTGCGGCATCGCGCGGCCACGCGTCCGCCCAATTACGAGAGAGGTTCATGCAGGAGTTGACGATGCCCGCCATCGAGTAGGTCTGCGGCAGGTTGCCCCAGAGTTGGCCCGTCTCGGGGTGAATGTCCTCGGATAAAATACCGAAGGCATTGCGCCGCGAGAGAAGCTCATCCAGCAGCACCCGCGCCTCGTCCACGCGCCCCGCGGCGGTGAGCGCATCGATGTACCAGAACTGACACGCGAGGAACGACGTCTCCGGCGCGCCGAAGTCGTCGTTGGTGTAGCGGAGCATGAAGCCGTTGCGGCCAAGCTCGCGCCCGATCACATCCAGCGTCTTCGTGAAGCGCGGATCCTTCGGCGAGATCAGTCCGAGTTCCGGAAGCAGCAACACGCTGGCGTCGAGCTCGTCCAGATCGAGAGCGCCCGCAAATGCGCCGAGTTTCTCGCTCCAGCCGCGCGTCAGGATCTCGCGCCGCACGCGGTCCGCCTGCGTCCGCCATTGATCGGCGTCGCCCGGCAAGCCCAGCAGCGCCGCGATCCGCGCGAGCCGGTCGAGCGCGACCCAGCACATGGTCGCCGAGTGGGTGTGAATGCGCGAGCGCCCGCGATACTCCCAGATACCCGCATCCGGCTCCAGGAAAACGCGGAGCGCATGGTGTCCGAGAGTTTCGAGGCGGCGGTAGAGCGCCTCGTCGCCCATGCGCGGCAGACGTTGGTCGATGAACATCTGCGACACGCCGAGAATGATGCTCCCGCACGAGTCGTGTTGGATCTGCTCGGCCGCCTGGTTGCCGACGCGCACCGGACCCATACCGAGAAAGCCGGCGAGATTTTCGGCCACGCTCTCCGTCAGCGGCTGATCGTGCACGATGCCGTACACCGGGCGCAGCGCACCTTTGGAATCGATGGCGAGCGTCGTGATGTAGTCGAGGTACGATTCCATCGTCTGCGTCGCACCGAGCCGGTTGAGCGCCATGATGACGAAATAGGCATCCCGGAGCCAGCAATAGCGGTAGTCCCAGTTGCGCTGGGTGAACGGGGCCTCGGGGACAGACGTCGTGTGCGCCGCCACGATGGCGCCCGTCTCGTCGAAATTGCAGAGCTGAAGCGTGATCGCCGCGCGAATGACGTCGCTCTGCCAATCGAGCGGGACCGCAAGCCCGCGGACCCAGCCGAGCCAATACTCGCGCGTGCGCTCCAGCGCTTCGCGGGAGACGGTGTCGGCTGCGGCTTCGAGCGACTCGTCCGGCCCGAACACGAGCGTGACCGGCCGAGCGAGCGCGAATGAGGTCTCGTGCACGATGTAGGAGAGCGGTGCGTCCGTCGTGAGCCTCAGCGTAATCTCGCCGCCGCTGTAGCGGATATGGTTGGAGCCCACCACTTGCGCGGCGCGTGGTTCGCCGTAGTTAAAGGTCGGACGCACGCGAAGCTTTACGCGTGGAAGCCCGATCGGCTCGATGCGGCGGATCACTTGTGCGGGGTGCAGCATCCGCTCGAAGCGGGGATAGCGCGGTGCGAAGTCGATGATGCGCACGCCGTTTCCGGCATCGTCCTCGATGACGGTTTCGACGATGGCGGTGTTGCGCAAATAGGCCGACCGGGTGCGCACCGCACCTTCGACCACGACATCCGTAAAGCCTTTTTCCTCGTCGCCCGCGAGCATGCGCGAGAAGACGGGATCGCCGTCGAAACGCGGGAAGCACCACCACACGATGCGGGTAGACCGATCGAGCAGGGCGGCAATGCGGCCGTTGCCGATGATCGCATAATCGAGCGGTTGAGGCGCTTGCGTGTTGGCGATCATCGAGACCTGATGATGAGATTGAGACGGCATATCCACGTGGTGACACGCTCCCCAAGCGGGTTTGCTTCGGGAGCAGGAACACGCCTTGCCCGGCCGAAAAGCGGTTGAGGTCTTTGCGGTGGTTCTTCGCCCCTGCTCCTGGCGCGGGGCGCCGCCGCGTGTGGCCGACGGTCACGGTCGTCACGGACGCACCCCGACGGGACGCCGAAAAACATAATGACCATCATCATCGATATGACAACCGGATTATGGCGACCGTTCGAACGGGATGCCGGACAGATGCAGTGCGGATAAGGGCAGGGGGAACCGGAAAAGAAAAGTCGCCGCAGGCCCGGAGACCCGCGGCGAACGCTCGAAACCGAGCTTAGTACTGGCTGGGTGCACCCTCGGGTGCGGGCAGGGTGTCGCTGCCCTGGACGCCTTCGCCGGCGCCGGTCGCGGAGCTGTCGTGAATGAGCCCCTGGTCGCACGCAGCCATGAACTCCGTGCTTGAGAGAGAACCGTCGCCATCCGTGTCGGCAGCGGAAAAGTTGGAAACGTAGCGGTCGGCATCTGCGGCCGACAAGGAACCGGAGCCCGCGGCATCGGCGCGGTTCCAGATGGTCTGACACTCAGCCTGAGACAGTTGCATTTCCGCGTCCGCTGGCGCATCGACCTGCGCGAACGCGGTGCCTCCAGTGGCGATAAGGAGCGCCGCTATGCTTGCAGTGCACAGCTTTTTCATCGTGTCCTCCTTGTTCGTTTTCTGGATACCCGAGGCGTGAGCAATGACGCACGAACGCCCCGACCGAGACGTAACGGGCACGCCGCGCAGGGGTTCCGGATACGGGCGGCACAAAGGAATGGGACGCGCGTTAATCACGCGAAGATACGCAGCGGGAAGGCGCGCGTATGTGGGCGTGGCGTCGCGCAGAAACGGAAGAACCCGAGGAACTTAAGCCCTGCGCCGACGTTTGCGACACAGGCAGGTTATCGCCCGCCGCATGCACGAAAATCGTGATGCGCCGCACTCAGAGTGCGCCACACGGTGGACCGTGCGGCATCTCCCAAAAGCATAATTCAACAAGGAGAGTATTCCATGAAATCGAAGCTGCTGATGTCCGCTATTGCCATGCCCGCGGCTCTTGCGCTCGGCACCTCTGCGTTCGCGCAGGACACCACCCCGCCTCCCGCAGCCGCGCCGCCAGCCGCCGAGCGGATGGAAACAACCCCTGCGCCGACGACCGTGACGCCTGCGCCGGGTGCTGCCGCTGAAACGACAGCCACGGGCGCGTTCGCAACCGCCCAATCGGCTGACGAGTGGCGTTCGTCGCGTCTGGTCGGCACGGCCGTCTACAACGAAGCCAACGAGCGCGTCGGCGACATCAGCGAGCTGGTCCTCGACGATAACGGTCAGATCGAGCACGTTGTGATCGGCGTCGGCGGGTTCCTCGGGATCGGCGAAAAGCTCGTCGCAGTGTCCTTCAAGGACCTCAACATCGCCCGCGAGGAAAACGGCAACGCTCGCGTGACGATGAACACGACGAAGGAAGCGCTCCAGAACGCCCCCGATTACAAGTATCACACCACGGGTGGCATGGGCACGAGCGACTAAGCTGATAAGCGGAGCATCCGCACGTCAGCCGAGAGGGAGCGAGCGATCGCTCCCTCTTTTCCGTTTGCGCATCTCGACGATCATCAGCGCTTCCGAGCGGGAGGCAGATCCGTGCACACGCCTTCGAACACCTCGGCCGCCATCCCGATCGATTCCGACAGCGTCGGATGCGGGTGAATGGTCTTTCCGATATCGACCGCATCTGCACCCATCTCGATCGCAAGCGCAATCTCGCCGATGAGATCGCCTGCGTGCGCGCCGACGATCCCGCCGCCGATCACGCGCTTGGTCTCGGGATCGAACAGAAGCTTCGTGAAGCCTTCGTCACGGCCCATGGCGATAGCGCGCCCAGACGCCGCCCACGGAAACACAGCCTTGCCGAACGGCAAACCCTGCGCCTTGAGCGCGTCCTCCGTTTTGCCCGTCCAGGCGATCTCGGGGTCCGTATAGGCGACGGAAGGGATCTGCGGTGCGTCGAAATACGCGGGCTTTTCGGCTGCGGCTTCTGCCGCAACGTGCCCCTCGTGCACGGCTTTGTGCGCGAGCATTGGCTCTTTGGCGATGTCGCCGATAGCGAAGATGTGCGGAATGTTGGTGCGCATCTGGCGGTCCACCGGCACGAAACCGCGCTCGTCGAGGGCAAGGCCCGCGCGCTCTGCGCCGATCCGCCGACCGTTCGGCGTCCGCCCCACAGCGACCAGAACGAGATCGTAGATCTCCGCACGCTCCGGCGCGTTGTCGCCCTCGAACCGCACGTGAAGACCGTCGCGCTTGGCGTTCGCGCCCGCGACTTTCGTCTGGCGCATAATTCGGCCGAGGCGTGGCCCGTTGTGCTTCTCCCAGATGCGCACGAGATCGCGGTCGGCGCCTGCCATCAGCCCGTCCAGCATTTCCACGACATCGACGGACGCGCCGAGCGCCGCGTAGATGGTTGCCATTTCGAGCCCGATAATGCCGCCGCCGATCACGAGCATCCGCTTCGGGACGAGCGGCAAGGCGAGCGCGCCTGTAGAATCCACGATGCGCGGATCGTCCGGCAGGAACGGCAGTGAGGCGGCTTCCGACCCGGCCGCGACGATGGCGCTCTCGAAACGCACGACGGCCGTGCCGCCCTCGGCCAGCGTCACCTCGAAGTGCCTCGCATCGCGAAAAACGCCGCGTCCCCGGATCACGTCCACGTGTCGGGCCTTCGCCAGGCCCGCAAGTCCGCTCGTGAGCTTCCCGATGACGGCGTCCTTATGGGCGCGGAGCTTTTCGAGGTCGATCCTGGGCGTGTCGAAGCCGATCCCATGCTCGCGAAACGCGTCCGCCTGGGAAATCAGCGATGCTACGTGCAAGAGCGCCTTCGAGGGAATGCAACCGACGTTGAGGCAGACGCCTCCGAGAACGCGGTCGCGCTCGATCAACACGGTCTTAAGGCCGAGATCGGCAGCGCGGAAGGCGGCCGAATAGCCGCCCGGCCCCGCGCCGAGCACGGCCACATCGCAGGTGATGAGATCTCCCTCGGCCATGCCGCTCTCCCTCACAGCACCAACTGGCGCACGTCTTCCAGGATCACCGCGAGACGCCGCGTGAACTGCGCCGCCTCCGCGCCGTCGATCACCCGATGATCGTAGCTAAGCATCAGCGGCAGCATGAGGCGCGGCAGGAACTGTTCGCCATCCCACTTCGGCGTCATCTCGGCGCGCACCACGCCGAGGATCGCGACCTCCGGCGCATTGATGATGGGCGTGAAGGAGGTGCCGCCGATGCCGCCCAGGCTCGAAATGGAGAACGTGCCGCCCTGGATGTCCTGAGGTGCGATCTTGCCCAAGCGCATCCGCTCCGACATCGTGCCGATCTCTTGCGAAAGCTCGACGATCCCCTTGCGGTCCACATCCCGTATGACGGGCACGACGAGACCATCGGGCGTGTCGACGGCAATGCCGAGATGATAATAGTGCTTGAGGATCAGGGTCTCTTTGTCCGGCGCAAGCGAGGCGTTGAACGCCGGGAATTCCTTGAGCGCGACTACGCAGGCTTTCATGATGAAGGCAAGCAGCGTCACGCGGTAGCCTTTCTCCTTCGCCGCCGTGTCGAGAGACTTTCGATAGGCTTCGAGGTCGGTAATGTCGGCCTGATCCGCGTGCGTAACGTGGGGAATGTTGAGCCAGGCGCGGTGGAGGTGTGGACCGCCGAGGCGCTTGAGGCGGGACAGCGGCCGGTTCTCGACTGGGCCATACTTCGTGAAGTCCTGAGGAGGAATCTCGGGAATTCCGGCTCCGCCGCCGCCCGCACCGCCGAGCGCGCGCTTCACGTCGTCCTTTGTGATGCGCCCCTTTTCGCCCGTGCCTTTGAGCTTGGTGAGGTCGATGTCGAGTTCGCGCGCAAGACGCCGCACGGAAGGGCTTGCATGCACTCCGCCGAAGTCCGAGCCAAGCGGCAAAGGTACGCGTGTCCCGCTTTCGACGTCGCCCTGCGGCTCGCGCGACGTTGGCGACGTCGCTTCGCCGTCGGAATCGACGGAAGACGGAGATGACTTAGCCTCTGCCGTCTCCGTCTCCGTCTTCTTTTCGGCCTCGGCCGTCTCGCCGGCATCTCCGGAAGCGCCCTGCGAGGCAAGCCGCACGATCGGCGATCCCTCGCTCACCTTGTCGCCGACCTTCACGAGCACTTCCGAAATTTCGCCGTCTTCAGGCGCCGGAACCTCCATCGCCGCCTTGTCGCTTTCGAGCGTGATCAGCGGATCGTCACGGCGCACGGCATCGCCCGCCTTCACATGCACCTCGATGACCGGCACGTCCTTGTAGTCGCCGATGTCGGGAACTTTGACCTCGATGGCGGACATGCTGGGTTCCTGATGTTCAAGCGCGCGCGGGATCTGGCTTGTCGGGATCGATCCCGTAGCGGGCGATGGCCTCGACAACCTTAGATGAGGGAAGCTTGTTGTCGTCGGCCAGCGCCTTGAGCGCCGCAACGGCAACGAAATGCCGGTCCACTTCGAAATGGTGACGTAGCCGCTCGCGCGTGTCGGAGCGTCCGAAGCCATCGGTGCCGAGCACCTGATACGGTCCGCGCACGAAGGGGCGGATCTGGTCGGCAAAAAGCTTCATGTAATCGGTCGAGGCGACGGCAGGCGCATCGCCCCGCGACGCGAGGCATTGTGTGACGTAGGGCACGCGCGGCGTCTCGGCGGGATGCAGCATGTTCCAGCGCTCGACTTCAAGCGCTTCGCGGCGAAGCTCGGTGAAGCTCGTGACGCTCCACACGTCGGCCGCGACGCCGAAATCCTCTTCGAGCAGTTCCGCGCCCGCAATCACTTCGTTGAGGATCGATCCGCTTCCCATGAGCTGCACGCGAGGGCGTGCGTTCGTTGTGGGCTCGTTTGAGGCACGCAACAGATACATGCCGCGCACGATGCCTTCTTCCGCGCCGTCCGGCATCGCGGGCTGCGCGTAGTTCTCGTTCAGCGCGGTGATGTAATAGAAAACGTCCTCCTGGTTTCCGAGCATGCGTTCGAGCCCCTTGTGCACGATCACCGCAAGCTCGTAGCCGAACGCGGGATCGTACGAGAGGCAGTTCGGAATGGTGGACGAAAGGATGTGGCTGTGCCCGTCCTGGTGCTGCAAGCCTTCGCCGTTGAGGGTCGTCCGCCCGCTCGTGCCGCCGATCAGGAAGCCGCGCGCGCGGCAATCGCCCGCCGCCCACGCGAGATCGCCGATGCGCTGGAAGCCGAACATCGAATAATAGATGAAGAACGGCACCATCGGCACGTCGGACGACGAGTAGGAGGTGGCCGCCGCGATCCAGGACGCCATGCCGCCCGCCTCGCTGATGCCCTCTTGCAGGATCTGCCCGTCCTTGTCCTCCTTGTAGAACATGAGCTGGTCGGCATCTTCCGGCCGGTAGAGCTGTCCCACCTGGCTGTAGATGCCGAACGTGCGGAACATGCCCTCCATGCCGAAGGTGCGGCTCTCGTCGGGTACGATCGGCACGATGTGCCGTCCGAGCGCCTTGTCGCGCAGAAGCTTGGTGAGAAGCTGCACGAACACCATCGTGGTCGAGATTTCGCGCTCGCCCGAGCCCGCAAGCTGAGCATCGAAGAGCGAGAGCGGAGGCGCGGAGATGTCGAACGACGTCTTGGTGCGGCGCTGGGGCAGCGGCCCGCCGAGCACCGCGCGCCGGTCCTTGAGATAAGCGAGTTCCGAGCTGCCCTCGGCGAACTTGAGGAACGGCAACGCCTCCACCTGGTCGTCCGCAACCGTCACCTTGAAGCGGTCGCGGAATGCGACGAGCGCGTCGAGCCCCATCTTCTTCTGCTGGTGCGCGATCATCTGCCCTTCGCCGGCGGCTCCCATGCCGTAGCCCTTCACGGTCTTGGCGAGGATCACGGTCGGCTGGCCCGTATGCGCCACAGCCTCCGCATAGGCGGCATAGACCTTGTTCGGATCGTGCCCGCCGCGCGTGAGCGACCAGATCTGTTCGTCGGACCAATCGGCGACGAGCGCGGCCGTTTCCGGATAGCGCCCGAAGAAGTTCTTGCGGATGTACGCGCCGTCCTTGGACTTGAAGTCCTGGTATGCGCCGTCGGTACACTCCTCCATCAACTGGCGCAGCCGCCCCGATGTATCGCGCGCCAGCAGCGGGTCCCAGTTCGAGCCCCACACCACCTTGATGACATTCCAGCCCGCGCCGCGGAACACGCCTTCAAGCTCCTGGATGATCTTCCCGTTGCCGCGGACGGGTCCGTCGAGCCGCTGCAGATTGCAGTTGATGACGAAGATCAGGTTGTCGAGCTTTTCGCGCCCGCCAAGCGAGATCGCGCCGAGGCTCTCCGGCTCGTCCATCTCGCCGTCGCCGCAAAACACCCACACGTGCCGGTTGGACGTATCCGCAAGCCCGCGGTCGTGAAGGTATTTCAGGAAGCGGGCCTGATAGATCGCCATGATCGGCCCGAGGCCCATCGAGACGGTGGGGAACTGCCAGAACTCCGGCATCAGCCAGGGGTGCGGATACGACGGAAGCCCATGCCCGCTCGTCTCGCGGCGGAAGTTGACGAGTTGGTCTTCGGTCAGCCGCCCTTCGAGGAAGGCGCGCGCATAGATGCCGGGCGATGAGTGCCCCTGCACGAACACGAGATCCCCGCCGTGCTCGGCGGAAGGCGCGTGCCAGAAATGCGTAAAGCCCGTATCGTAAAGCGTCGCGGCTGACTGGAAGCTCGCGATATGCCCGCCGAGCCCGGCGTGGTCCATGTTCGCGCGCACGACCATCGCGAGCGCGTTCCAGCGGATGGCTGAGCGAATGCGCCCTTCGATCTCCCGGTCGCCGGGATGTGCGGCCTGCTTATGCGGCGGGATGGTGTTGATGTAGGCGGTGTTGGCTGCGAACGGCACGGCCGCGCCCTGCCGCCTGGCCATGTCGACGGCGCGTCCGAGCAGGTGATCGGCCCGCGCGCTCCCCTCGAACGCCATGACGGACGAAACCGCGTCCATCCATTCGCGGGCTTCCGGATCGTCCGGCTCGCGGCCATCGTGAATTTCGAGAACGGTCCTGGTCATGAGGGCTCCGCTGTCTCAGATTCGCGCGTAGACAGAGCATACTATGTCCGTCGCCGAAATGGCTCCGAGATTCCACATGGGAGCTGTGACACGCGTGTGAAAGAGCACGAGGCGTGAACGCGGGTCCTGGGCTGCCGGTTGCGGTCCAGGCGGCCAGGGCGATGTGGGTGAAGCGCGCAGTCTACGGCCGAGCGATCTGAGCAGTCTACGGCCGAGCGATCTGAAATGCGCCGCGCGTGTCGAGATACCAGTCGCGCCCGTGCATGCGCCCGATCAGGTCGAGCTTCTCGGTCGCGATGTAGTGACGGGACGCGTCGAGGAGATAAGCGTCTTCCACATGCGCATGCACGATCTCCCCGATGGCGATGAGCTGGTTCGGCGTCGGCGTCAGAGGCGTGTGCAACCTGCACTCGAACGCGACGGGACTTGCGGCGATCCGCGGCGGCGCAATCTTCACGGATGGCCGCGCATCGAGCCCGGCCAGGGCCAATTCATCCACGTCGGGAGCCACGCCCGCCGACGTCGCGTTCATGGCCTCCTGCGCCGCGCGCGGAACGAGGTTCACCACGAACTCGCCTGTGTCCAGGATATTGCGCGCCGTGTCTTTCATCGTGCCGTCCTTGTCGGCCTGGATACCGACAGCGAGCAGCGGCGGGTCTTTGCTCAGCGCGTTGAAAAAGCTGAATGGCGCGGCGTTTCGCACGCCATCGAGCGAAAGCGTCGTGACCCACGCGATGGGGCGCGGCACGACCGTCGAAGCGAGAAGCTTGTAACGGTCGTCCGGCGCCAGGGTTTGAAAGTCGAAGTCCATCGCGTGAGCCTTATCGTGTTTGCCCGTTACCTACGGGGAGGAATATCCGCCAGGATACGCTGAACATGGCGGATCTCGTCGTCGACGATGGTATGCGCCATGCCCGGATAGATGCGTGTCGTCACGTTGCCGCCGAGTGCGGTGAGCACATCGGCGGATTCGTGCACGCGCGCCTCCGGAATGTGCGCATCGACATCGCTACAGCCGAGAAAAACCGGCGTGGCTGCGAGCGAGCCCGCATAGTCGCGCGGCGTCCCCGGCGGTCCGATCAACCCTCCGCTGAGGCCCGCTACGCCCCCGTAGCGGCGCGCCGTGCGAGCCGCATATTCGAGCGCGAGACAGGCCCCCTGCGAGAAGCCGATCAGCACGATCCGCTCGGGGCCGAGCCCTTCGCCGGCGAGGGCATCGACGGTTTCACCGACGATGCCGAGCGCCTGGCTGAGGTGCGGCTCGTTCTCCTCCAAGGGGGCCAGGAACGAGTGCGAATACCAGCTCCCGGCCGGAGCCTGCGGCGCGATGAGCGCCACGTCCTTCGCGCCGAGCGCTCCGCCGAGGGCGAGCATGCCCTCGGCGGTCGCGCCGCGACCGTGGATCAGAACCGCCGCCGCGCGGGCCGCCTCAAGCGGCACACCCGCGCGCACGACGTCGAACGTCTGAGCCGTCATGACTGAGCCTCCTTCTCCGTTGGCTCGCCTGAAACCGGAACGAGTGTGGCCTCGATCTGAGCGCGGCGCCGGCGTCAATGCGACAACGATCAACCCGCTCGACATCGCCACGGCGGAGCAGCACCCGGACGGCTTGCTCAGGCCGGTCCCGTTTCGCGGCTACATGCTTCTTTGTGGAACGCGCTCTATCGAGGTTTGGTCGAATTCAGGAAACCCGGAGGGCTTCCCTTTCTCTTGGTCTCACACGATACCGTCAGGGCTTCTGTCTCAGCACGCGATTGCTGGTGGTACGGACGAATTTGCGGAAATCCTATTGTGGGTTTCTGACGACAAGACCGTTCGCCGCCTCGATGGGTATGAGCCGACCGTCGTCTCCCCGTCGTGGCTGAACAGACGGCTGAGCGCGCTCCAAAACCAACATACGCTGGAAGCCTGCGTTTACACGTCAGCTGGGCACAAGTTTTGGCAACTGTCGTGCGACGAGTGGAGTGTCGCGTTCGACGTTACAACTGGCAAATGGTCTGAGCGCAACAGTTACTTGCAGAAGCGCTCACGGATCACCCAAGCCTTTCCGATTGGCGACGCTTTTCCGAACGTCACGAAATGGCTCTGTGGCGACATGTTGTCCGAAAAGCTCCAGGAAATCACCGCGGATGCTCTCCGAGAAGATGGGCAGCCGCTCGTGTGGATGATGGAAAGCGGGGAGGTGAAAAACTTCCCGAACAGTATCCAAGTCGCAAGAGCTGATTTCGACTTTGTGCCCGGCGTCGGCATCGCAACAGGCGACGACCCGATTCAGACAGATCCGAGTGTGGAAATCTCGTGGTCGAACGATGGCGGGTTGAAGTGGTCGCGCCCCCTGATCCGAAAGCTCGGACGCCAGCAGATCGCACAGCATCCGCCCTATGTTTTGAATACCGGACTATCTGGCCCTAGGGGCCGGCGCTGGCGGATCACGATCTCTGACCCGGTCGACGTGATGTTTTTCGGCGCGGACCAAAAAGCAGACGTGAGGGCGACGTAGATGACGCCATGGTCGAAAAATGCTAAAATGTATGCTCCTCCGCAGAGGCCACAACGGCCTTTCGAGGCAGACTATCCGGGTGGAGCAAGAGCTGATGAAACAGGACGACTCACACACGACATCGAAGGAAGACCCCTCACGGCAGACTACGTTGTCGGTCGAAGAATGGTGGGCGGACCTGATGAAGCCGTCCCGCAGACGCCGGAAGCCATTAACGCAATCGCAGAGGGACTCTTTGGCTCGCGGATATCGCCAGTTGCGCGCCGAGAGATTGGTGGCGACGCAGGACGCTTCACAGTAAGCGCCGGCCCGGACGGGCCAACAGGCGTCTTATAGAGCTCGAAGGCAACCTTCATGGCCGACCTTAAGCTCCGTCCTTTGCCACAACCCCATATTCCACTTGTCAGCCCGATCAACGAACAGGCGGCACAAGCCTTCTACGAATACTGGAAGGACGCAGATAGAATCCTCCGGGCTGTTGCAAAGTTCGTTAATGAAGACGAGCCGTATCAGCCGGATTTTGCGACAGACGGCGACGTGTACGCTGCGGCCGCAAATGACAAGGTTTTGACGACAGAGCGGTTGGCAACGGCTGCGGCTCCGGTCGCGATCACGGACGGATCGTCTCCCACTTTCGACTGGGCTGCGGGTGTCAACAGAACGTGGGTCCTATCGGCAAACCGGACCGTTCCGAATCCGACGAATGTGCAGCCCGGGACGTGGCGCACGATCAGAGCGATTGGTGCTGACGGGTCTAGCCGATCAATTGGTTTTGGCTCAAACTTTGCTGGCGACATCCCGACGGTGGCCGTGACCAACTCTGCTCCTATGCTTCTGACGTTCTTCGCGGTGAGCGCGACGAGAATCCTCGTCTCTGCGATGAAGGCGTAGGTCGTGAGCTTCTTGCCCGGTTGGTTTCCATCTCCCTCACAGAGGAAGATCGAAGTCCTGCGGCTCGGCAGCACGACGATGGGGATCAACCCTGCAGAGCCCGTCCATGTTTGGTCTGGTACTCCGATTGCGGCAAAGGATTACGCTCGCGTTGTCTGTGTTTGTATCGTGGCCGCGCGAAGCCTCACCACGTCTTTTAGTGGTCTATCGTCGTGTACGATAGCCGGTGTGTCCGCCACGATAGGCGGCCAATGCGAACTGACGGCCAACATTTCGCAAAACCGCAGCGGCTTCATTGCGTTTGCCTATGCGACCATTTCAGCGGGTGCGAGCGGGAACGTTACGGTCGTCGTCAACCCATACGCTAACCAGGTTATCATTCATGCCTTTGAGGTTAGCGGTTCAACTGGTGTTGCCTCCATTCTGACCTATCCGACCCGCTCCCAAACGCATGTGATGAGCCGGAACGTTCCAGCGGGGAGTGCAGTAATTGGGCTCGGTGGAACGACAAGCACTTCGGCATCTGTCACTGGGTCATCATGGAGTGGTCTAGGGAACGCGTTTGAAACGCAATACCCCTCTCCTTTCAGCACGCAGCGGTGCACGTTGAGCACGGCGTTCCAGCAGGACCTCCCTGCGGCATCGCCAAAAATTATTTCGACCACTGTCTCGAATTTCCCTGACGTCGTGGCGCATCAGGCCATCTCAGCTCTGTTCATTCTATAGAAGGAGGCTCGTATGAGCTTGCTCAGTGCATTTTCGTCCGGCAGCGCAAAGCGTGCGGCCGGCGCGGCAAACGATGCTCGAATTGCCGGGCTCCGAACGGGTGAGCAGCGTGCAACGGGCCTGATGGACGAGGGCCTTGCGGCGGCCCGTCCACAGTACGACAAGGCCATCGGTCTGTTCGACCAGTACACCCAGCAAGGCGGGGCGGCGACCGGTGCCTACGGAGACGCCATCGGCCTTGGTGGAGCAGACGGGTACGAGCGCGCCACGGAATCGTTCCGCACGGGGCCTGGCTATCAGTTCGCAGTTGACCAAGCCACGGAAGCGGCAAAACGCAATGCCTCGTCGCTTGGAATGCTTGGGTCCGGCAACACGATGATGGCGATTGCCGACAGGTCCCAGGGCCTCGCTGATCAGGAATATCAGCGGTATCTCGACAACCTATTCCGTGCATCGGGACAAGGCCAGAGCGCGGCAACGACGCAGGCAGGGTTGATGACCGGCCTCGGTGATCTCCAATACGGCCACAACGCCGCGAAGGCCGGTCTCGCGCACGGCACGGAAACCGGGGTCGGTCAGTCAAACGCGCAGCTCTTTGCGGATCGCAACGCGGCCAATCAGGCGGCGAGCGCGAACACATGGAACGCCATCATGGGCGTTGGAAACCTCGCCGCGAAATTCTTCGGCGCCTCGTAAGAGAGACAAGATGGCACGCTTTCCGAGCTTTAGCTTCCCGAGCCAGACGACGCAGGCGAGCGGCGCGTTCATGCCGGCGCAGATCGACTTTTCGAAAATCTCGCAGATCGCGGACAGCTACTACGACGGGCAGACCAACCGCATGAAGCAGGATGCGTTCCGCGACGAGCAGTCCGCACGGCAAGACGCTCGTGCACGTGACGCTCAGGTGCGGCAGGTGTTCGCCGGCGGCGTTCCGAAAGATGCGCAGGGCAACCTCGACTACACCGCGATAAGCGAACGCCTCATGTCACTAGATCCGTCGCAGGGCGTGGACTTCCTGAAGTTGGGAAGTGCCGAACGGGAAAGAGCCGATAGCCGTGCACATCGGGATCGTTCGTTTGAAGCGGATCAGTCCCACCGCAACCGTATGTATGGATTGCAGCAGGAGCAGCTGACGCCCTCAAGCGTGCGGGAATATCAGTTCTACGCTCAGAACGAACGGGGAGCCGGACGAGAGCCGATGCCGTTCAATGAGTGGCGGAGCCAGTCGGCGTCCGGGGGCGGAAAGTATAGTCTCAATCCGATCTATGGTGTGGCCGCTGATGGCAAGCCCGTCATGATGCAGCTCGGCAGTGATGGAACGTTGCGCCAGGCCGACACGCCGAGCGGGGTCCAGGTGTTGGGGCCAGGAGAAACCGCTGAAGCGCGGGCAAGAGGGGCTGCAACAGGAAAGGTGCGCGGCCAAGCGCAGGCCGAACTTCCTGCTGTTGTTCAGAACGCGACCCAAATGCTTGGCATGTTGAACTCGCTCAAGAGCGATCCGTATTTGCCGCGGATGCTTGGTCCGATTGATAGCAGGACGCCCGACATGTCGTCCGCTGCCGGTCGCGTTCTGAGCAAGATGAACCAGATCAACGGTGCAGCATTCTTGACGGCCTTCGAGTCGCTGAAGGGCGGTGGACAGATTACGGAAATCGAAGGTCTCAAGGCCACGCAGGCCATCAGCCGCTTGACCGAACGAAATATGCAGCCCGAGGAATACGCCGCCGCAATTGAAGAACTTGAGCAGGTGGTCCGGAACGGTGTGATCCGTGCGCGTGTGGATGCTGGAGAACTTCCGCAGTCGGCCCTCGGTACCCTGCGAAACTTCGAGGACACGGTTCGAACGCCGAACAACGCGCAGCTTCAGGCGCCCTCAGTTGGGACCGTGATGGACGGATACCGCTTCAAAGGCGGAAACCCCGCAGACCAGAGCAACTGGGAGCCGATTTAATGGCTGGACCGTGGGAACAGTTCGCACAACCGGCTTTGCTTCAGTCTCCGGGACCGTGGGAACGGTATAGAGCCGAAAATCCGGCCGTTCCGCCGCCTACGCCGCAGACACGCGACGAGCAGCTTCGCAAGAGCGCAGAGGAAGACCTTGCAAAGCTTCGCGAGGAAAACCCTGCTCTCTACAACCTCAACATGCCTGGCGGAGCAGAGACGGCTCTTCGCGGCATCCCGGTTCTGGGCGGGTTCGTAGATGAGGCGAAGGCTGGCGTTTCTGCTGGTGTGAACGCCGTCACGGGTGGCTGGGCCGGCCAGCCTTATGACGAGGCCTTGGCCTACGAGCGTGCACGTCACGCAATGTCGGACGCGGAAAGCCCTGTTGCGAACACGATCACGAAGCTTGCCGGTGGTCTTGCCACAGCTCCCGTTACGCCTGTTCTTCAAGCGGCAACGACGCTGGGGAGAATTGGAGCGGGAGCCGCCACGGGTGCTGCGTACGGTGCCGGACATGGCTTCGCTGAAGGGGAAGGCGGCTTCTCAGAAAGGCTGGGCACGGCGGGCGAATACGGTGCGGCGGGCGCGGCTATCGGTGCTGGTCTGCCAGCAGTTGGCGCAGCGGCGACAGGTGCTTTGTGGGCCGGTCGCCAAGCAGCTCCCTGGCTCGCAGCGCGTCTTCCCGGGCGTGCGGCGGACGATGTTGCGGATAGCGTGCTTTCAGCGCGCATTGAGCGCAGCGGTGCCACGCCGCAGACCGTCCAAGCTGAGCTCCAAGCAGGACAAGAGGCAGCGCGGCTTGGTCCGAACAGCCAAGCCCGCTTGCCCGAAATGATCGCTGACACGTCGGATGGCATGCAGCGGTTGACTGGCAGCGTCTATCGTCAAGGTGGCAGAGCAGGAGAGATCGTTCGCGATGCGCTTGAAACCCGTCAGCGCGGCGACCCGAACCAGATCAGCCGGTTTGCCAGCGGTGACACAGGACAGCGGGGCAGGATCGACGACGCTCTCTCTCGGGCGCTCCAGCTTCGTACGAGCGCCAGCGCACGCCAGACGGAACGGCAGATCGCCGCGGATCAGGCGAGAGAAGGGCGGCGCCTCTATGACGCCGCCAGGGAAGGCTCAGAGCCGTTCGATATTCAAGGCGTGATCGACGGCGTAGCCCAGAGGATGCAGGATTATCCGCCTGGCATATCCGGGCAGTTTCAGAAAGCCATTGACCTCTTTACGCAGCCCGTAAAGAAGGGCGCGGCCGACGCGGAAATGGCGCTGATGACCCGTCTCCGCCGCCTTTCCGAGGACATGCAGGAGAAGATCGCTTTCGCAAAGAACGATCAGACCCGCGAACGCCTCGCGCGGCGCTTTGCCGTGCTCATGAGGCGAGGACAGGAAGATCTTGCGACCCTTCGTTCCCAGAATGCGCAATTCACTGCCCAGAGACGCCCCGTCGACAACATCGGCCGGTTCGATGCTGCGAAGCAGGAACTCGACGACATGATCGAGGCCGCCCGCCGCGGCGGAGAGAACAATCTCGCCCGCCTGTTGACGGGATTTAAGAACGATCTTCTCACGGCCGTGCATCAACCCAACGCCGCAGGAGACCCGACGCGTAACGCACTCTATCAACAGGCTCGGAACGCCTGGGGCTCCGCCGCTGAGAACCGTGAGGCGATTGAGCTTGGTCGCGCTGCACTGAGAGAAGGCAGCGAGGTTTCGATCGAGCAGTATCGCAACCTATCGCCTGGTCAGCAGATCTATTTCAGGCAAGGGTTTCTTGAGAGTGCCCGGAACGCGCTCGGAAACAGGCGCTCTGGCAACGACGCAACGATGCCGTTCCAAACGGCGCGGGTGCAGGATCTCTTGAGAGAGATCATTCCAAATTCGGGTCCGAGGGCGCGTTCAGCAGCAACCGCAGGGACCTTCGGTGATCGGTCCGGTCGTTTCGGCGAATACCTCACACGCGAAGAACGCATGGGGCAGACCCGAAACCGCGTTCTCGGAAACTCCGCTACGGCGCAACGTCAGGGTGACGATGCCGAATTTGCCGCGGATGCCTTGTCGCGCGTGATGATGGGCCTCAGGGGCGGAACAAACGCCATCCTTGAAGTGGTGGGCGCTGCGCTGACCAGAGCGACGGCGTATCGTCAGGACGTGGCTGAGGCTCTTGCTCGGCGGTTGGTTGAAGCCGATCCGGCCGCACAAGCACGCATTCTGCAGAACCTTCAACGCCAGCTTGGCCCGCAGCGTTTCCGCGAGTTCACGCGGAGCCTCGATCAGATGGTTCCGGTGGTCCCTGGCGTGGCGGGTGATGCTGAGGGCGCTTCAGAGGCCCCCACACCACGTGACCCCAGATTCGACCCTCCTATGCGCCTTGGCGGTCCACGTCCTGAGAATCCTGCGTTCGAACAGACCGCGCCACGGCCAGGCGATGCGCCGCCACAAGCAGAATTGAGGAACTACAACCCGTCGCCTTCGGAAAGCGCAGCGTTCAACGTCAGGCAGGGTGCGGAGGCGATTGGACTTCCATCCACGACCGCGGAGCGCATCGGCTCGGCTGCGGGTGGCGCGGTAAATCTGCTTACGCCACTCGATGACGTCTCCAGCGCCGTAGAGAGCGGTACAGCAGCAGATGCTGCCATGGCGGGCTTCAGCCTCATCCCTGGCTTCCGGGGCGGCAAGAAAGCCGCTGAAGCAGCCCTGCCGGCCTTGAGGTCCGAGGTGGAAGGGCTGATGTCCCAGTATCGCCGCCTCACCGGAGAAGCGCGTCCTTTGCCTCGTAGCGTGGAGCCCGTCGAGGAACAGTTGAGTGGACTCAACGATCTGAAAACGTGGCTCACCCGAGAATTGGAGCAGGCCGGAGCGTCGCGTCCGAAGTCTCCCGCAACGAGTGTTCCCGTAACCTCTTCCGCGCAACAGGAAGAGGTTCTGCGCTTCATCCAGAACAACCCTTACACTCAGTCCATTCCGGGCCGGCAGGGTTTTCCTTCAAAGAGTGAGCAGGAGCAGTTGGCGCGCGAGTTCTTCAGGGCTGGCGGCGAGATGCCGGCCGCGCCGTGGGGACATACGCTGCACTCGGCGACGGAGGACGTGCGGCGGATTCTCGGTGAGGCGCATGCCGCTGGCAAGAAGGTCTCGAAGCAGGCACAGGAAGCTGCAGGCAACGCGGCGAAGAAGGCTGATGCTGCTGCAAAGGAGCTTGCCACGCTTCGCCAGAAGGCAGAACTCGCGGATGCGCGAGGTGGATCTCTGGACTCATTGCGTCGACAGCTTCAGGCTGCTGAGAAGAAAGCCAAGTTCTACGAGGGAGAATATAGGAATGTGTTGGATCGTCTCGAAAAGACGATGGGCACTAAATCTTAATCCGGTTCGCGATCTCCCTACCGCGCATGTAGTGCTCGCTTGAGTGCGTCAGCTCGCTGTCGATACCGTGAATGCGTTCACCCATCCGAATTTCAGCACCAGCGAAAAGCAGAATTAGCCCAGCTTTTTCTTGTTCAGGAGGAAGCTCGGATAGTTTCTCCGCCTCCGTAAGCAGGGCTGCATGCAATTCTTCCTTGATGCGGTCTTCGCGTGTCATCGGTCTATGTCCCTGAACGCAGTTGTAAGGTTCGATCTTGGGACTTGGTCACGGCGAAAATTGGCTACGCCGACCATGCAGGCAAAACTGATGGCCATAAGCACGAAGAACACGAGTGCGCCTAAGATCTGAAAGTGAATGATGCTGGCAAGCATCGCGAACAAAGCTGCCAACCCGCCGAAAAAGAACGCGAGCAGCCAGAACCAC
Source organism: Hyphomicrobium nitrativorans NL23 (assembly GCF_000503895.1). Classification (NCBI taxonomy): domain Bacteria; kingdom Pseudomonadati; phylum Pseudomonadota; class Alphaproteobacteria; order Hyphomicrobiales; family Hyphomicrobiaceae; genus Hyphomicrobium; species Hyphomicrobium nitrativorans. The sequence continues at coordinate 2,969,157 of NC_022997.1, read as the reverse complement.
GACTGAGTTAGCAGCACCAGAACGGCCACGCCGATAAGGATGGTCCAGGTGTCCATATCGCCCCTCGTTCAGTAAGCGGCGAATCCTACCGCCCCTCCGCCCACACATCAACGTCCTTCTTCAACCAGGGAACATCCTTCCGTGGCAGGCACAATCTTTTCTCTCGCACTCTCCCAGAGGTTCGACACCCAGGGCCGACTGTTGGTCAACGCCCCGTTGTACCTCTACCAAGCGAACACACTTATCCCAGTAGATAGCTATGCGGATTCCGGGCTCAGCGTCCTGAACCCTTGGCCGCTGAGGACAGATAGCGCGGGGATGATTCCGGAGTTCTGGCTCCCGGACGGGTCGTATCGCGCGCGCCTCACGGATGCCAGAGGATCAACCGTCCTTTTCGACCTCCTGAATGTGATGGCGCTGGGGCCATCAGAAGGTGGAGGTGGTGGCGGAGGAGGCAGCGTCGATCAGACCGCCATCCTCAAGACCGGGGATTTTTTCTGGCAGCCAGTCAGCGCCACGCGGACAGGCGCTGTTCGCGCAAACGGCAGAACAATCGGGTCCGCAACATCAGGGGCTACGGAACGCGCCAACGCAGACACCCAACCGTTGTTCGAGTTCATTTGGAACACGTTCCCAAATTCCCTTTGTCCGGTCACGGGAGGGCGCGGATCGAATGCCGCTTCTGACTTTCTCGCCAATAAGCAGATCGCTACACTCGATATGCGCGGCCGCGGACCGTTAGGGCTTGACGACATGGGGAACATCGCAGCGGGAACTATCTCGGGAGGCTCGCCAACTGTCCCTGGTTCAGGTGGGGGCGCGGAATCTCGTTCGTTTAACGTCACGAAAGCCAACCTTCCAGATTACGCCCTTCCACACACCCTTACGATCACAAACAACACCGGCGTCGTCCGAAATTTTTCTTGGACCATCTTCAACCTCGCGGCGGGTGGCGTCGATACCCCTCGCCAGTTCAATCTTACCCAGGACACCTTATCGCTGGGGGGCTCTATCAGGCTCGACGGCGGCGGCCAGGCGATCAGTGTCAACACAATGAGCCCGTATCGGCTCGGGACGTGGTTTATCAAGCTATGACGCGGGACGAGCAGATCAAGCGCGCAAAGGCGATTGCCAACGCGCTCCGCCCCTACATACCTGAGAAGGCCAGAGAGATCGACCAACTCGTTTCCGATCTTCAAGGCAACAAACGAGAGACGGTTGAGATCAGCGTCGGCGTCAAATACCGCATCGAAAAGTACGAAGGGGACTATTCCCCGGAAAAGACGCCGGTCGAGACCGTCGAAGGCGAAGGATAGGAGAGAACACATGCCACTCACTGAATCGGGCCGCAACGCGATTGCTTCCGCGATCATTGCCGACAGCTTCACGTCGTTCGATAACGCGAATGCGCATCTTGGTGCTGGGGATAGCAACACGGCGTTCGCTGCCAGCCAGACCGATCTGCAAGCTTCGTTAAACAAGCTCCGCAGGGGTATGGAGGCGGGCTACCCCCAGCGAATGAACAACGAGCTCTCGTTTCAGGCTTTGTTTGGCACTGACGATGCCAATTGGGAATGGACAGAATGGGGCCTGTTCAATGCCGATTCGGCAGGAGTGATGCTGACCCGAAAAGTTGACGCGCTTGGAACGAAGACCAACGCCCAATCCTGGTTGCTAACCGCGACCCTCACTGTTGAGATAGGCTCGTAACACACGATGCTCTTTCACGGTGCTCTCTTTGAACGCGCCCTTTTCGACCAGGGCGTTGTAAGCGATGGAGTCGTCGAGAAAAACGTCTCGGACGCGATCTCTATCATCATAACGGAGCATCTTGGCGAGATCGTCCCCAACGTCGGCGTGTCGGATGACGTGACCCTTCACGTCTCCGATATAGCGTCGATCTTCGGGAGTGTTTCGGCGTCTGACAGCATCGTTGTCACCATAGACGATCAGCTCGGGATAGCCGGGTCTGCGTCGGTGTTCGACGACTTCTCGCTCTCCGTTGTCGACGCACTCAACGTTCTCGTTCAGGCAGATGTAGCTGACGATGTATATCTCCCGATCCTGGACCTTGTAGCGGTAACGACGGTGATTGATGCGTCAGATGCCGTCGATATTTTGGTTGGCGATGTCGTTTCCGACCTTCTCGTAACCCTAGACGTTGATGACGTGATCGGCCTGTGGGTGCGGGAATACCTCGACCGTATTGAGCGAAACAAACCTGCCTCTGTGCTGCACAACATTGGCGTTGGTGGCGCGTCCGTCCGCATACGCGGCAGGCGCCTCAACGTCCTTTTGAACTGAGGCCTCCATGCTGTTTCACGGCCCACTTCATTCGATGGCTCTGTTCGAGCCATCGAGCACAGATGGATTTGCAGAACAGATTTTCGTCTCCGACACGCTCACGCTCGTTATTGACGACTCATTCTCGGTCAAGACCGAAGAAATTAATCGCGAGACGCCGGACGGCGTCATTCTCCGTATCGGAATTGGGTCTGTCCGCATCAAAATCAGAGAAGCATAGCTATGATCGAAGTTACACGCGGGGCCCTCGTTGAATTCTACGACTGCCAGTTTCGCGACAAAGACAAGAACCCAACTGTCCCGGAATCTGCGCTTTTGCGCATTAGCTATCTCAAGCGAGGGTGCAAGGCGTGTGATGAGATCGAAATGATAGGTTCCAACGGCCTATGGTCTGCGACATGGGACAGTTCTGAGGCCGATCCCGGAAATATCTACTGGTTTATAGAATCCACCTCTCCGGAAGCCAAAGTCGGCCAGGGGCAATTCCGCCTGGTCGCCAATCCCGCCGCCATGGGCTGCGGCTGCTGATAGGGAACGCATAGACACATGGCTGACTTGCTTGACAACTGCCGCTTTACAGCGGGCAGCATGGGAACGGCTGACTTTTCCGACGGAACAGAAGATCTAACGTTCCGAAACCTGGAAGATGCTGGAGCCGAGGACGGGAAGACCTATCCGTACAAGGCGCTAAACGCGACCGGGACCCAATGGGAGATCGGCCGCGGCAGAGCTCTAAATACGTCCGGTGGGTGGATTCTCGAACGGACCACGATCCAGGATTCCTCGAACGGCGGTAGTGCCGTAAACTTCGGTACTGCACCGACGGTGATCATCACGGCAGGTCGAGAGGAATTCGGAGCGGACCCGCAATCATTCCAAGTCGTGCGTTTGGCTGCAACCGGAAACGTCGACATTTCCGAGGATCTTGAGGACGGCAAGACCGTCGATGGCGTTATGGTTGCCGAGGGCGACGTCGTATTGCTGGCGTTTCAGACGGAAGAAGAGGAAAACGGTCCCTACATCGTCCCCGCCTCTGGCGCGGCATCACGCCATCCTTCCTTCGACACCTTCGACAGCCTGCCCGGCGTCTACTTCTCCGTGATGGAGGGCGACGAGAACGCCGACACGCTCTGGCGGTGTACCTCTGATCGCGGCGGAACGCTCGGAGCCGATCCGGTCGAGATTGAAGAGTTTCGAGGTGGCGGCGGGCTCGGGGGCGGCCTGCTTATGCCGGGCGGCAGGTTGACGCTGCAAAGCGGCGCGCCCGTGTCGACGGGCGACGTCACGAATGCAACGAGCATCTACTACGCCGCCTACAATGGCCGATCTGTGCCCGTGTGGGACGGAGCGGAATGGCACGTCGTCGATGTGGGGGGTGAGCTGTCGCTGTCGTTTGACGGCGATTCCGGACACACCGGATACCATGCTGCCAATGGTCTATTCGACTTGTTCTACGCGACCGTAGACGGTGAGTTTTATTTCGGTACGGGACCTGCATGGGCCTCGACCACTGCGCGATCCGCTGCGCTCTCTCGCACGTGGCTCCCTGTCAACGATTCCGCGATGCTGCTGCGCTACGGTGACGGGGCAGGGGATACGATCGAGGTGCCAGCGGCGCAGGCCACCTATCTCGGCACTGTGTTTATGCTGGGCAACGGGACGACGGATGACCGCAGCGGCGGCGTGAACACCGTGGCGCAGCGTTTCGTATGGAATGCGTACAATCGCGTCTCTCGCCCCATGCGCGCCATCGAGCCCGCCACGTCGTGGGCCTATACCACCGCGACCTTCCGGGTCATGAACGCGAACAGCAACAACAGGTTTCAGTTCGTCGTCGGCCTGGATGAGGACCCTATCGAAGTGTTCGCCCACCAAGCCATGACGTCGTCCGCGACGCCCGTTACGGGAATTGGGTTCGACTGGGTGTCCGGGAACCCGGACGCCATTGGAGGATGGTCGTTCGGTGCTTCCGGTGGAGCATTTGGTTCGGCAACGGCTGTTTTGAAGCGCATGGCAGGCATCGGTTTCCATCAAGTGCATGCCCTCGAAAAAGGTAACACAGGCGCCACGTTCTACGGTACGAGCGCCGGGAACTGGAATTGCGGCATGTTTGGGAGCGTGATGGCATGACATTAGATGAGCTACACGGTTTCATGCAGGCGCTGATGCGCACCGTCGGTGAGGTTTGCCCCATCCATGGGGTATCGGTGGGCGCTCGGAGCGACAAACAAACGTGGCGCGTGGACTATGCAGACACGGCGACACCAGAGCAGATCGCAGCAGCCGAAGCCGCAATCTCCGCCATCGACGCGAACGCGCCGATTGTTCCGCAATCGGTGACGCCGTATCAGGCGCGCATGGCGCTGCACTATGCAGGGCATTTGCCCGCCGTTGAGGCGCTCGTGTCCAACCCGGAGACTGACGCGGCCGCGCGGATCGCGTGGGAGTACGCGACCGTGTTCGAGCGCCACAGTCCGTTCATCGCGGCGCTCGCGCCGGGGCTGGGACTGACGGAGCAGCAGGTGGACGATCTTTTCATCGTGGCGGGCTCGCTTACATAATCGAGCTTGCAACCCAATTTAGAGAGGTGGTGCCAGATCGCGGCCCGCGGACGTAGAAATTGCTGCACGTGTTCGCCGCGCTCACGGACACGCCACCGATTGCGCCGATGTTTGAACAGTCGATCACGCCATGGTGGCAATTACTCAGCACAAGCCCGTTACACCCGAGGATACTCACCATCACCGAGCTAGACGGAACGGCGGTCGATCCCGTTAGGAGAATGGCGCCAGACTGAGCACCTGTGCCGGACGCGGGCCAGCACCCACCTCCGTGCCAGGAAAGGCCAACAATCGCGGAAATGATAGCGCTGTAGCCCACCGCTCCAAACACTTCGACATTCCTCAGCGTCATGGTGCGCAAACCAGTTGGGGCGTCTGTTTTCAGACTACCATTGAGCCACAGAGTGTAATCCCAACAGTTCGTGCCGTAGGCCGTAAGGTTGAGGTTTTCGAGCAGGGATTTGCCGCCGGTGTAACCAGTCGTAGCCCCGGCCATGACTTGCACCGCCGAGCCTCCCGTTCGACCTGTAGCGGAAGCGATCGTCAGATTGCTCAAGGTCCAGCCAATCGAGGGGCCGCGAATATCGATGAATCCCTCGCCTGCGGTGGCGTTGTAATCCCTGATCAGCTGTGTTTCCCACATGCTGTCACCGTCGATGCGGAACCCCTGAGCTTCGATGATCGGCAACGGGCCGGAGATGCGGTATTTCGTGGGCGCTGTGGGGCTGGCTCCCGGCAGTGTTGGGATGCGTAGGCGATTGATGACGCCGGCGTTTATATCGTTGAACGCATCCGTGAACGCGACGCGATCATCTGTTACGCCATCACCTACCGCGCCGTAGTCGTCCACAATGCTTGGCGATTGGGCTGCGACGACTGCGGATGGTGTCATTCCCAAGGCTGCGAGGCCGCCTAGTATGTGGCGTCTGTTCGGGGTGAGAATGCCGTTGTGGTTCGTCCAGCGCATTGAATGATCCGTATATGGTTGATCCGATGTGCCATCATTGGATAAGCGCATTATTCAATGATGTCAAAACTCTCGGTTAGGCGGCGCCACACAACAAAACTGCGATCAGGGCTGGCATTCGCCGGCCCTTTTTCTATGGGAGAATGAGATGATGTCCATTCCGGCGAGTGTTCGGCACCGCAATAGCGGAGCGCAGTATCCAGGCCCAAGCTCGCGGCTGTTTGGCGGCTCGTCTCACGCCATCATCGGAGGCGGGCACCGGATCGCGACGTTCCCAACGATGGTGGACGGCGCGTCCGCTCACATGCACCTTTTGCACCGCGTCTATGCTGGACTGACATTCTCAGCTGCCATCGCGAAGTGGAGCGGCGGGAACAACATCAATTCGTATCTCCGTGTAATCGAGTCCCGCACCCGGTGGACCCGTCACGACTACGTGACGAAGCAGCTCATCGAAACGCCGGACATGGCGATTGAGCTTTGCAAGGCGATGGCTTGGCACGAGGCCGGCCGCGAATACCCGATGACGGACGCTCAGTGGGTTGAGGCCCACGAGCAGTTCGTGACGGTGATCGGGGGTGGGTCGGTTCCGATTGATCGGGTGGCGCCGGTTCCACAGACGGCTCCCCTGGAAATGGCCAAGACGCATCTTGGCGAGCGGCGCATCCCCGGCCCCGACACGAATCCTTTCATCGAGAAGCTGTTCATCGAGGTCGGCAGCCCGCTCCGCGGCGACGACCATTCGTATTGTGCAGTCGGCGCCGGAGCGATGCTCAAGCGCACCGGCTTCGCCTACATCGAAGGCGAGGCGGGCCAGCTCGCTCGGAACTATCTGAAATATGGTCACGCGCTCGATGAGCCTGAGGAAGGCTGCCTCGTCATCTTCTGGCGAGTGAAGCCGAATAGCTGGCAGGGACACGTCGCGTTCGTTGAATCGTGGACCGCCACGACGCTCACCATCGTCGGTTTCAATCAGTCGGGCGCGGTCACGCGGATGACAGTTCCCCGCACTGGTTCTCGCAGCCAGGTCCTCGGCTACCGGCGTCCGGTCCCGAACGTCCGTCCGGTCTCGGAGGTTGTTAAGGAGGAGTCGGTCGGACAGAAAACGGTCGGCATTCTCGGCCTACTCGGCACCATCTACTACACCTGCAAGGGGTGGGTGTTGTACGCCGTTGACTCCATCGCGGCCGTGGTCGGGTTCCTCCCGGAAGCGGCGTCGGAAGCCTCGCGTGCAACGGCACCGGTGCGGGAGCTTGGCGACACCGTTCCGGCCATTGTCCCGATCTTGTCGTTCATAGTTCTGATCACCCTCGGGATTGGCCTCTATCGTTCCGTGAAGCGGCTCCGCCCGAACAGCGGCGCATTGACCAAGCCTCCCTACGAGACGGACATCGAACCGGAAGCTGATGCTGTGGATATGTTCGATGCGCCGCTGCCCGAAAAGCGGCCCAGGCGGAAAGTGTCACGTAAGACGGATCGCGACAAAAAACCGGCACGCAAATCCAGCACCCGGAGGAAGGCCGCATGATCACCATCCTCACCAGCCTCTTTGGCCTTGCGAGCTGGGGCGGCGGCCTGCTCGGCCTCGCAGGTGTCGCGCTCAAGGTCTTGGGCAAGTTCGCGCCAGGTGCCGCGTCGACGATCCTCAGCAACCCGATCACGGCTGCGGCTGGAAAGATCGCGGAAGGCTTCGTCGATCTCGTCGTTTGGGCGATCAAGGCGACGCTCACTTATCTAGGCACCCGGATCGCATCTGCCCTCGATCACATCTTCTCGAACGGCTTTGCCGGCGTGTTTTTCCTCGCTTCCATCATCCTCGCCTACGAGGTTGGAGGCTGGGGCAGGCCCTCACCCCAGGCCGCACACGTTTCGCCGCCAGTGACTCGCTCTGCCCCGGCAACACCCGCTCCAAAGACCAGCGCTCCCCAATCCTCGACCGATCCGTTCGATTGGATCGCGAAGCATTTCCGTTAGCCCATGAAAAACATGATGTCTCCCGCATGGCGCGCCTTCGGGAAGGTCGCCACGCTCACGCTCGGCCTCGGACTTCTCGCGGTATCCACGAGCTGTCTCGCGACGATGCGGTCTGCTCCAACAGAGCCGCGCCTTTACGATATTGAGGACCGGCTGGCGCTCGTGGAAATGGACATCGACGAGATCAGCGCATCTGCAACAGGTAAGGAAGACTTACAGGTTCACAAGTCGCTCAACCCCGATCTCATCTGCGAGGACGCCAGCGACACGCCCAAGTGCGTCCCTGCCATCCAAATCGCACCGGCTGACGTCACGCTCCAGACGATCACTGTCCGAAACGCACCCATCAAGCGCCGGACGCAGCGCAAGCCTAAGAAGATCTGCCCTCTGTTCGGGCTCTGAGGACATCAAGGAGACCCCACTAATGGAGCGTCGCGCCGATGCACGAGCCACCCGGCATAAATGGCCACCACAGCCTCAAGCCCCCGTCGGTGTACGACATCCTCTACGAGATCAAGGGTCAGATTGGTGGGGTCCAATACGGACAGCGCGTGACGCTCCAAGCGGTCGAGAAAGCGTTCGACCGGATCGCGGATTTGCAGGACAGAGTGAGCCGGCTGGAAGCCTTTGGCCGCGAGCCCACGGAGCCACCGGCTTCGCGCCTGAAATATTTGGCGGAGGTGCTGCCCCCTATCCGCGAGATCATCTTGGCTATCCTGCTGTTAGCAGCGGGGTTCGGCCTGGCGGGGGCTCCTCCTCTGACGGAGGTGACGAGTGCGCTGAACGCCGTACGGTCATCCGACTAGCGATGTGGGGGCTGGCTTTAGGCGCGTTCGTAACGGGACTTCTGCTGCACATTGCGCGGTAGCGGGCGCCTTCCCGATATGTCCACGTAACGGACACATCGCACCCGATATGTCCATAAAACCACGAAATTTACACATATCCAGATCGCGCTCGGCTTCTTCCCCGTGGCTTGAGCGCGCGCCCGGCCCCGCCGTCGTCCGATAGCTCCCCGGATGGCGGCGGGGCTATTATGTTAGCGCTCCTTTATTTACTATTTGCCATTTCGACTTCGCGCACCTCGATGCGGCAGTCGGCCTCGCCAATGTTGGCGATGATGAACTCCTCGCGGCACAACGGACAGATCGTCTTGAGACCGCCTGCGATAAGCGGGGCCGCCGTCTCAAGCGACCAGTTCGGGTGCTTTTTGCAAGTGTAGACGCGAACCTGCTTCTTCACTTCGGCCTCCCTCGCTGATCAATATTTCCGCAAACATACGACGGGGAACGTGTAGGTCTCGCCCTGCCCATTCTCACCAATCCACGCGCAGAGCGCAGTGTCCTCGTTGTGGCTCGTGGTTGGGCATTCGATCTTGCCGACCGTCATAGGTGGCCCGCCCGACTTCAGTTGGACGACATCTCCAACGGCTATATTTTTCGGCATTTCGGCTCCTGCCTATACGGTTTCTAATTCTGCAAATCGGCCCTGATGCCCGCGCATGTCGCCGTTGTGAGGGCGAGCATTCGACGTGACCTCGCCTAGCTCAGCCGTGCAGCGCTTGCACCGCCAGCGTTCGCAAATCGGCTCCATCGCGACCGCAATTGACCAGTTGACGTACTGTGGCCCTTTACGGTATGTTGGTTCTCAGATGGAGGGAGCCGACATGGCAAAGCCGATCACGATCATTGAGTTCATGAAGATGTTTCCGGACGACGACGCTTGGCCTTAGGAGCACCTGTTCCACGCGCGGTTCGGCATGGACCACCAATGCTCACGCTTGCGGCGAGACTGGAAAGTGGAAGAAGCTCTCAAAGCAGCCTGCTTACGACCTGCCAGTGTGGCAACCACGTCCACCCCATGGTCGGGACCCCGTTCCACAAGTCGCCATACGCCACTCCAGAAGTGGTTCTATGCGATGTAACCTGTTCACGACGACGACGCCACGGCGTTCCCGCCAAGGAACTCCAGCGCCAGCTTTCCGTGAACTACAAGACCGCGTGGCGCATGGGGCACGAAATCCGGAAGTATCTCGCCGCCGTCGATGGCGACACGCCGCTGTCCGGCCATGTCGAAGCTGACGAGACGTACCTTGGCGGCCGGGAGAAAGCGCGCAAGGGCCAAAGCCGCCTCACCAACAAGGCCATTGTGGTTGGAATGGTAGAACGCAATGGCGACGTCATTACCCGCGTCGTCCCGGACACGTCTCGCAATTCCCTTGAGGTCACGGTAACGGAGAACGTCTTGCCAGGGTCACGGATTTCGACCGACGAGCACAAAGGCTATTCTGACCTCAACAAGTGCGGTTTCCAGCACGAGACGGTCCACCACAAGAGCAAGGAATACGTGCGCGGCGACGTGCATACGAACACGATTGAGGGTTTCTGGGCGATGATTAAGCGCTCGATCCGTGGCACGCACATCCACGTCTCGAAAGACCACCTGCCTAAGTACCTCGGCGAGTTCGAGTTCCGGTGGAACCTGCGGCACCATCCCGAGGTGATGTTTCCTCTCCTTCTAAAGCGCCTTGGCTCATAAGCTGAAGGATCTTCAGGAAGCGTTCGCGGTCGGCTTCTGCGGGGTGTTCCTCGCAGAAGCGTTGGAAGTCTCCGCTCTCGCGGGCCTCTTCAAGGCTGAGGTATTTGCCGCGTGACATCTCTATTCCTCACCTTCTCGATCTCGGCGATCCGCGAAGTAGACTTCATTCTTGGCTCTGAACTTTGGAATATCTGACCAATCCAAGGACATTGCTTGCGCCTTGCTGACCTTAAGGTCTCGGTAGACCGGGAGCCCGGAATTCAAGTCCGGTGATGTATGAGGCGCGGCGCCCGCAATCGGGTCATCACTGAGAAACAGATAGGTGAATTGTGCCCGCTGCCAATAGGTCTTGGAGATCTTGTCTGGGGCCGGTCGCACCGGGTTTCCCACAAGATCCTCGACCCACTCGTCGTCTCTGACGGGGCGCCCCCAACAACGCAGTCGCCCAAGGGCCATATGATCCCGCACGACTTGGCCAACAGCAAGCCATCGCGGCTCGTCCATGACATCGGTATCAAGATAAAAAATAGGTCTCTAATGGTCATGTCCGGACCGTCAGCATGTTGATTTTGCGCTGGTCCCGAAGTGGGCTTCTTCGTTCCAAAGAGCCACAACCGGATCTTCGGCCACCGAGACAAAAACGCCCACACGCCGATAGCCATGAGCAGAGAAAGAGCCCAATAGATTACCTGTACAGCTTCCGGGCTTGGGGAGGTCATGAGTAGCTCCCCCAAGACCTGCTCTGGCTGCCACCCCTTCCATCGGCAGAGCGCAAGGAAGATCTGGCCCACGATAACGCCAATAATAGGCTTGAGGACGTAATCAACCGCGACCTTGAGCATGCGCCCGCCCCTCTTCCGACTCGGCCATTCTGCCGTCGGAGGGAGGAATACGCTACATATCTAAACTGGTCAAATGCGATCGCGACAAAGTCGTACCGGATCGCCCACGACGCCTCTGGCGTGCACGTCATGAAGCGCCCGCAGTCGTCGCACTTGCAATTCCAATCGCCCACGGCGAAGTCTCCTTAATTGACGGTGGGTTCATCCGGGAACACCAGCCCCGGAATTGCTGCTCGCGCCCGCTCGGCGCCGATGTGATCGCAACTCTCCGTGCCCTTGCAGATCGGGCACGGCAGCCAGGGGTAGCCCGGCAGAGCGCGCAGCGTCTTGCGGAAGGCCTCTTTCTTCTCTGTAGGGGGAGAGTTGTAGAGACTCGTAGATGGCGAGAGGGAACGAGGGCCGAACACCCCTCGGATCGCTTCGGGACATGTTCGGGACAGCCTTGTCCGTTTTGACTGTTGTTCCCAATTTGTCCGTTTGACGGAGGGGCGAAATAGGCTAAAAAGCCCAATCTTTCTAGGGATGCGGGTGTAGCTCAATGGTAGAGCAGCAGCCTTCCAAGCTGAATACGTGGGTTCGATTCCCATCACCCGCTCCAATCCCTCCTCCGAATCCGTCGCAGCGTACCGAGGTGCAACCTCCGCCCTCCCGCACGCGTTCTCTCGCGGGCGCTTGATTGCGCGCAAAAGTTTCATCCAATCTCGATGCTACGCGTTGGGCGACGAACGTTACGGAGGACAGTTGATGTCGAATACACCGCACACCTTGGCCGAAGAATTTCCGGGACAGATGGACAGGATCCACGACCTCAAGGTGTCGGACCCGGACTTCGCGCGCCTGCTCGAAAAGTATGACGAGGTGAACGACCAGATCCATCTGGCCGAAACCAGAGTGACGCCGATGGACGAGGTCGCGGAAGAGAATCTGCGGAAGGTGCGCCTTCAGTTAAAGGACAGCATCGCGGACGCGCTCCGCAAGGTATCGCAGTAGCGCGGGAAGCGCGCCATCGCGCGAATGCGCAATACGCAATACGGAATACAATGCGGGCGACGGTATCAAGCCGTCGCCCGCTTTTTGTTTGTACTCGTGTCTCGCGCCCGTTCGCCCGAGCTACTGCCCGGCAGTCAGCTTCGTGTGCGACGTGATGAGGTTGCGATAATCCGGGATGTGGTTCGAGAACAGCGCGCCGAGCCCTGCGACGTCGTTGCGCCAGTCGCGATGGAGTTCCGCGGCTACGCCGAACCACGTGATGAGCTGCGCGCCGGCTGCAGACATGCGGTCCCAGGCCGAATGGCGCGTGATCTCGTTGAACGTCCCCGAAGCGTCCGTGACGACGAACACGTCGTAGCCTTCTTCGATGGCCGATAGCGTCGGGAACGCAACGCATACTTCCGTCACCACCCCTGCGATGATGAGCTGCTTTTTGCCCGTTGCTTTGATGGCGCGGACGAAGTCCTCGTTGTCCCACGCGTTGATCTGGCCGGGGCGCGCGATATAGGGCGCGTTGGGGAACTGCTCTTTGAGTTCCGGCACGAGCGGGCCATTGGGGCCTTCTTCGAAGCTCGTCGTGAGAATGGTGGGCAGCTTGAAGTAGGCAGCGATGTCGGCCAGCGCGAGCACGTTGTTCTTGAACTTGTCGGGGTCGATGTCGCGAACCAGCGAGAGCAGGCCCGTTTGATGATCGACGAGGAGCACGGCGGCGTTGTCCTTGTCGAGGCGGATGTAGGGTTTCGTCATGGTCGAAGTCCTCAGGGTTGGTGGTGGATTTCTTGATGGGCGTGGACGGCTCGCCCATGAAAAAGCGGCCCCGGCCTTTCGACCGGAGCCGCCTTTGCTTTCGTCACGCTGTCGCTTCGCCGATCGTGCCGAACCGGCCGTGCTGGAAATCGAGCATCGCCTGCTTGATCTCGCCGACCGTGTTCATGACGAACGGCCCGTGCGCGACGACCGGCTCGTCGATCGGCTCGCCGGAAAGCACGAGCAGCTTGGCGTCGCGCTGGGCGTCCACGCTGAACGCTCCGCCGTCCCGGCCGAGAAGCACGGTCTGCGCGTCCTGTGCGCTCTCCTGGCCGTTGATCGTGACCGACCCGGAAAGCACGAGCACCGAGAGCGTATGCCCCTCCGGCACGTCGAGCGTGACGGACTTGCCGGCCTTCACCCGCACGTCCCAGATGTTGATGGGCGTGAAGGTGCGAGCCGGTCCCGTGACGCCGCCGTAGCTGCCCGCGATTGCGCGCAGCGTGCCGGCGCCATCGGGCAGCGCGACAGCGGGGATGTCCGCGTTGAGGAGCGTCTGGTAGCCTGGGTCTGCAGACTTGTCCTTGGCCGGCAGGTTGACCCAGAGCTGCGCCATCTCGAATGCGCCGCCGGTCTTGGCGAACGCCTCCGAATGAAACTCCTCGTGCACGATGCCGCGAGCGGCCGTCATCCACTGCACGTCGCCCGGTCCGATCACGCCGCCTGCGCCCGTCGAGTCCCGATGCTCCACCTCGCCGTCGTAGACGATGGTGACGGTCTCGAACCCCTTGTGAGGATGCTGGCCGACACCGCGTCGCGCCGTGGTCGGCTCGAACGAGGTCGGGCCCGCATAGTCGAGCAAGATGAAGGGGCTGACGTGCGCGCCCTGATCGTGGTGCGAAAGCATGGGGCGCACCTGGAAGCCGTCACCGACCCAGTGGGGCCGGGGGGCGGTGTAAACTCCGAGAATCTGCCTCATAGCGGTCTCTCCTGTCTGAACCGGCATGGCCGGCGTTCTGCAACAGAGATAGATTGAGGACGACAAAGCTGAAATAGGCCGAAAATTGACTGCACCGTCCTATTTATGGGACATTCAAGCCATGCAGGACCTCAACGATCTCTATTTCTTCGTTCAGGTGGTCGATCACGGCGGCTACGCGGCCGCCGGCCGCGCGCTGGGCATCCCGAAATCGAAGCTGAGCCGCCGGGTTCTGGCGTTGGAGGAACGCCTCGGCGTGCGTTTGCTCCAGCGCTCGACGCGCAAGCTCGCCGTCACCGAGATCGGGCAGGAGTACTATCGCCACTGCGTCGCCATGCTCGTGGAGGCGGGCGCGGCTCAGGAGCTGATCGAGCGTTCCCGCTCCGCCCCTCAGGGCCTCATCCGCGTGAGCGCGCCGCCTGCTTTGGTCTGTTTCGAGGTGGGTCCGATGATCGCGCGCTACATGGCGGCCAACCCGCGCGTGAGCATCGAACTCAACTCCACATCGCGCCGGGTCGACGTGATCGGCGAGGGCATCGACGTCGCGCTACGCGTCCGCTTCCCGCCCATCGAGCAGACGGACCTCGTCATGCGGACACTCGGCCAAAGCGCGCAGATCATGGTCGCAAGCCCGGATCTCGTGCGGAGTCGAGCGTTGCCGTTGGTCCCGGCAGACCTGGGGGCGCTTCCGAGCCTCGATCTCGCCCCCGCTGTCTCCAAGCACGTGTGGGAGCTTGAGGGCGCCGGCGGCGCATCCGTGCGCGTGGCGCACAGGCCCCGCCTCGTAACCGACGACATGGCGCAACTCCTTCAGGCGGCCACCGCCGGCGTGGGCGTTGTCCGCCTGCCGACGATGGTCGTCGGAGACAATGTCGAGCGGGGACGTCTCGTGAACGTCATGCCGGGCTGGACGCCAAAGGGCGGCATCGTTCACGCCGTCTTCCCTTCGCGGCGCGGCTTGTTGCCGTCCGTGCGCAGTTTCATCGACTTTCTGGCCGCCGAGTACGCGGCCGCCGCAAGGTGAGGTCGCCGGATAGCGTTCGCATGATGCTGCAGCTCGACCGTGCCGCGCGCAGGGCTTGTTTCTGCCGTGTTCGGAGTGGATGAAGAGAAGATCTTTGCTCCCCAATCCCGTCTGTTTTCGCGAAACCTGCCCATGATCGTCACGACGACCAACGAACTCGAAGGCTACCGGGTCGTGCGCCACCTCGGCATTGTGCGCGGCCTCTCGGTCCGGTCCCGCAGCGTGGTGGGGAACATCGGGGCGGCGATCCAGATCCTTTTCGGCGGCAATATTGCGATCTACACGCGCCTTGCCGAGGATGCGCGCAACGAGGCTTACGAGCTTCTGATCCGGCACGCCGAAGAGGCGGGCGCCAACGCGATTCTGGCCATGCGCTACGACGCCAACGAGATGGCGTCGGCCGTAACCGAGGTTTTGGCCTATGGAACTGCGGTCGTGGTCGAAAAATCCGACGGTCCCGCCCGATAAAATGCCTGAGGGGCGGTGACAAAGGTAAAAAGTTCAGCTAAGGATGCCGCCCCCGCATAAGGCATTGCGCGCCTTTTTGCGTCGATAAGGCGCGCTCAAGCCATGCGTAGAGGGGTGTAGCTCAATTGGTAGAGCGTCGGTCTCCAAAACCGAAGGCTGGGGGTTCGAGACCCTCCACCCCTGCCAGCAGTTCTGGAAGCGGACCAGGAACGAGGGCGCCCGGTCCGGCTCGAAAGGTGGATCCCTTGACGAGAGGGGTGCGCCGATTTGTCGCATGGCGCTCAGGAAGCGGTTCTGATGTCGAAGTTCAATCCATTTCAATTCGTCCAAGAGGTACGGCAGGAGGTCTCCAAAGTCACCTGGCCCACACGGAAGGAAGTGTGGATCACGACGATCATGGTGCTCATCATGGTGACGTTGGCTGCGATCTTTTTCCTTCTCACGGATTTGGTCATCGGACAGCTGGTCAACACGGCGCTCGGGCTGCGCGGCTGATCGGGTGTCGGAACTCCCGGGCTTCGTTGGGCTCGGTGAAAATTAAAGAGACGATCTAAGAATGGCCAAGCGCTGGTACATCGTTCACGCCTACACCAACTTCGAGCGCAAGGTGGCAGATGCCATCCGCGAGCGCGCGCGTTCGGCCGGCCTCGAAGATGTGTTCGAGGAAGTCGTGGTGCCGACGGAAGAGGTCGTGGAGGTGAAGCGCGGCCGCAAGGTGCAGGCTGAGCGCAAATTCCTTCCCGGCTACGTGCTGGTGAAGATGGAGATGACGGACCCCGCGTTCGTCCTCATCAAGAACACGCCGAAGGTGACGGGCTTCCTCGGATCGGACAACAAGCCGATTCCGATCTCCGACGACGAGGCCGCGCGTATCCTGAACCAGGTCCGCGAAGGCGTGGAGCGTCCGAAGCCTTCGATCATCTACGAGATCGGCGAGCAGGTGAAGGTGGTGGACGGACCGTTCGCATCCTTCCAGGGCGAGGTCGAGGAAGTGGACGGCGAGCGCGCACGCCTCAAGGTCGGCGTGTCGATTTTCGGCCGCAAGACGCCGGTCGAGCTTGAGTTCGGGCAGGTGGAGAAGGTGCCGGCCTAAAGAAAACGGATTGCCGGCCGCAAGGCCGGTTGCGGACGAGATGGACGTTTTTGAGGTCTATCTGGTTCGAGCGTGCGGGAGGGTTCGAGCAAGTCTTGGAACCCGTTGACCGCTAACCCTGGAGAGCTTTGAAGCTTCTCCGCAAACTTAGGGGATACGATGGCAAAGAAGATCGACGGCTACATCAATCTACAGGTTCCGGCGGGAGCGGCCAATCCGTCTCCGCCGATCGGCCCGGCGCTTGGCCAGCGCGGCGTGAACATCATGGAGTTCTGCAAGTCCTTCAATGCGAAGACGAAGGACATGGAGCAGGGTACTCCGATTCCCGTGAAGATCACCGTGTTTTCGGATCGCTCCTTCACCTTCGAGATGAAGACGCCGCCGGCGTCGTTCTTCCTCAAGAAGGCGGCGGGCATCACGTCGGGCTCGAAGGCGACCGGCCGTGATGTTGCGGGTTCCGTGACCATGGACCAGGTCCGCGAGATCGCCAAGACGAAGATGAAGGACCTGAACACGGACGATCTGGAACAGGCCGCGCGTACGATTGCCGGCTCCGCCCGTTCGATGGGCATCACGGTGACGGAGTAAGACTCATGGCAAAAGCAGAAGTGAGCGCAGAGACCGTCGCCGCCACCCGCATCGCAGGCGGCAAGCGCAACGCCGAAGTCCGCAAG
This sequence comes from Hyphomicrobium nitrativorans NL23, assembly GCF_000503895.1. Classification (NCBI taxonomy): domain Bacteria; kingdom Pseudomonadati; phylum Pseudomonadota; class Alphaproteobacteria; order Hyphomicrobiales; family Hyphomicrobiaceae; genus Hyphomicrobium; species Hyphomicrobium nitrativorans. The sequence continues at coordinate 2,951,996 of NC_022997.1, read as the reverse complement.
GGCATCGATGCCAACAAGGCCTACGCGATCGACGAGGCCGTGCGCCTCGTGAAGGAGCGCGCGAAGGCGAAGTTCGACGAAACGGTCGAAGTCGCGATGAACCTCGGCGTAGATCCCAAGCACGCCGACCAGATGGTGCGCGGCGTTTGCAACCTGCCGAACGGCTCCGGCCGTACGGCGCGCGTGGCCGTGTTCGCACGTGGTCCCAAGGCCGATGAGGCCAAGGCCGCAGGCGCCGACGTCGTTGGCGCTGAAGACCTGGTCGAGATCGTCTCGAAGGGCACGATCAACTTCGACCGCTGCATCGCGACGCCTGACATGATGGGTCTCGTGGGCCGCCTCGGTAAGGTGCTCGGTCCCCGCGGCCTGATGCCGAACCCGCGCGTCGGTACGGTGACGATGGACGTCACCGGCGCCGTCAAGGGCGCGAAGGGCGGCTCGGTGGAGTTCCGCGTCGAGAAGGCGGGCATCGTGCACGCCGGCATCGGCAAGGCGAGCTTCACGGAAGATGCCCTCGTCGAGAACATCAAGGCGTTCGTGGATGCCGTCGCCAAGGCGAAGCCCGCGGGCTCCAAGGGCACCTACATCAAGAAGGTGTCGGTGAGCTCCACGATGGGCCCGGGCGTCCGCGTCGACACCGGCACGGTCGTGTCGGCCACGCCGACGGCGTAAGCGCAGTTATCAGAATTCCGCAAGGCGCGCTTGCGTGCGCCTTGCGGATCTCCGGTCCGAAGGTCTTTCGAGGCCCGATGACTGGAGCACCTGTCCGAGATTGAAGGGTACGGAGCCGGTTCGCCGGCGAAGATTAAACCTCGAAAGAGGGCCCGCATGAGACGGGAGACCACCCGGATTTGAGCGTCGAGAGGCGCGAGTTTCCGGTTTGAGCCTTCTGGGTCAGCACCGGCCGCGAAATATGCGGACGGTCGGGACAGGACGAGCGTCGCAGTCGGGCACTCCCTTTGTAAGGGAGAGGCCGAAAGCTGCGGCTAGGTGCAACCCGCGACCGGGTCTGAGGCCCTGTCGCAACCAGGAGTGAAGAGGTGGATAGAGCCGCAAAGGAAGCGCTCGTGACGAGCCTCCACGACGTGTTGAAGGACACGGGTGTGGTCGTCGTCGCCCACAACACCGGCCTGGTGGCTTCCCAATCGGCGGAACTGCGCAAACGCGTCAAGGACGCGGGCGGCTCCGTCAAGGTTGCGAAGAACAAGCTGGTGAAGCTCGCACTCAAGGACACCCCTGCCGAGGGAATCGCCGATCTTTTCACGGGGCCGACCGTTTTGGCCTACTCGAAGGATCCGATTGCCGCCGCCAGGATCGCCGTCAAGTACGCCAAGGAGAACGATAAGCTCGTGATCCTCGGCGGCGCGATGGGCGCCAATGTCCTCGATGCGAACGGCGTCAAGGCACTCGCCGACCTGCCGTCTCTGGATGAACTCCGCGCGACCCTGATCGGTCTCCTGAACGCGCCGGCGACGAAGATCGCCCGCACGATCAAGGAGCCGGGAGCTCAGCTCGCGCGCGTCGTTCACGCCAAGGCGTCTGCAGGCGAGGCCGCATAAGGCCCGTGGGCACTACTCAACCGAGGGGTCGGCCGGCACCGGATGTGCTGGGACAACTCGCCTCTCTACAAGGCTAAACCGGAAGGATTATTTAGATGTCGGATCTCGCAAAGATCGTTGAAGACCTGTCGAACCTGACCGTTCTCGAAGCGGCCGAGCTTGCGAAGCTTCTCGAAGAGAAGTGGGGCGTTTCGGCTGCCGCTGCTGTGGCCGTTGCTGCTGCTCCCGCTGCTGGCGGCGCTGCCGCTGCCGAAGAGCAGACCGAGTTCACCGTCATTCTGAAGTCGGGCGGCGACAAGAAGATCAACGTCATCAAGGAAGTGCGCGCCATCACGGGCCTCGGCCTCAAGGAAGCCAAGGACCTCGTCGAGGCCGGTGGCAAGACCGTCAAGGAAGGCGTGTCCAAGGACGAAGCGCAGAAGCTCAAGAAGCAGCTTGAAGACCAGGGCGCGGTCGTCGAGCTCAAGTAAGGCATTGCCGTCTCCCCGTGCCGCAGCCCGGCACGGGGAGGGGGCGTTGTCGTGCGAACGGTTCTCCGGAGGGTCTTTAGTGGGTCTTTGACCTGCAAAGAGGCCTTCCGGCGAGCCGTTTAAGAAGGTTCTGAGACGCATTGCCGGGGCGGCGACCCGGCGTCGGGCAAAAGGCGGGCAGCGTCGTACCCTGAGACGCTGGCCTGATCGAGATGAGGAGCGGACATGGCTGAGACGACGACGTTCAACGCCCGCAAGCGCATTCGGAAGCAGTTCGGACACATCCGCGAAGTTGCGGAAATGCCGAACCTCATCGAGGTTCAGAAGAGCTCCTACGACGACTTCCTGATGGTCAAGGAGCCGCCCGGCGGCCGTCCCGACGACCACGGGTTGCAGGCCGTGTTCAAGTCCGTCTTCCCGATCTCCGACTTCTCCGGCCGCGCGACGCTGGAATTTGTTCGCTACGAGTTCGAGCCGCCGAAGTACGACGTCGACGAATGCATGCAGCGCGACATGACCTACTCGGCGCCGCTGAAGGTCAAGCTTCGCCTCATCGTGTTCGATGTCAACGAGGAAACCGGCTCCAAGTCGATCAAGGACGTGAAGGAGCAGGACGTCTACATGGGCGACATGCCGCTCATGACCTTGAACGGCACCTTCGTGATCAACGGCACCGAGCGCGTGATCGTCTCGCAGATGCACCGCTCGCCGGGCGTGTTCTTCGACCACGACCGCGGCCGCACGCACGCGTCGGGCAAGCTGTTGTTCGCCGCCCGCATCATCCCCTATCGCGGCTCCTGGCTCGACTTCGAGTTCGACGCCAAGGACAACGTCTATGTGCGCATCGACCGTCGCCGCAAGCTGCCGGTGACGACGCTGCTCTACGCGCTCGGCCTCGACGACGAAGAGATCCTGTCGACGTTCTACAACATGATCGCGGTCAAGGAATCCAAGCGCGGCTGGAAGATGCCGTTCATGGCCGAGAAGATGCGCGGCATGACCCCGCTCGCCGACCTTATGGACGCCAAGTCCGGCGATGTCGTGGCCAGAGCCGGCGAAAAGATCACGGCGCGTAAGGCGCGCGAGCTTGCCGAGAACGGCCTCAAGGAAGTGCTCGTCTCGTCGGAAGACCTCGCCGGCCGCTACATCGCCGAAGACGTCGTCGACCTCAACACCGGACAGATCTACGCCGAAGCCGGCGCAGAGCTGGACGCGAAGCTGCTTGCGGAACTCAAGGATCAGAAGATCAAGGAGTTCCACGTCCTCGACATCGACCACGTCAACATTGGGCCGTTCATCCGCAACACGCTCAACATCGACAAAAACTCGAACGGCGACGAAGCGCTGATGGACATCTACCGGGTGATGCGCCCGGGCGAGCCGCCGACCATCGAGGCGGCGACGAACCTGTTCCACAGCCTGTTCTTCGATCCCGAGCGCTATGATCTCTCGGCCGTCGGCCGCGTGAAGATGAACATGCGCCTGGAGCTCGACGCGCCCGACACGATGCGCGTGCTGCGTCGCGAGGACATCCTCGCCGTCATCAAGACGCTCGTGGATCTGCGCGACGGCCGCGGTGAGATCGACGACATCGACCATCTCGGCAACCGGCGCGTGCGCTCGGTCGGCGAGCTGATGGAGAACCAGTACCGCGTCGGCCTGCTGCGCATGGAGCGCGCCATCAAGGAGCGCATGAGTTCGGTCGAGATCGACACGGTCATGCCGCAGGACCTGATCAACGCGAAGCCCGCGGCGGCTGCCGTGCGCGAGTTCTTCGGCTCGTCCCAGCTCTCGCAGTTCATGGACCAGACCAACCCGCTCTCCGAGATCACGCACAAGCGTCGTCTCTCGGCGCTCGGGCCAGGCGGTTTGACGCGTGAGCGCGCGGGCTTCGAAGTCCGCGACGTGCATCCGACCCACTACGGCCGCATCTGCCCGATTGAGACGCCGGAAGGCCCGAACATCGGCCTCATCAACTCGCTCGCGACCTTCGCGCGCGTCAACAAGTATGGCTTCATCGAGAGCCCCTACCGCAAGGTCAAGGACGGCAAGGTGACGGACACGGTCGCCTATCTCTCCGCGATGGAAGAGATGCGCCACCACGTCGCCCAGGCGAACGCCGAGATCGACTCCAAGGGCAACCTCGTCGACGAGCAGGTGATCTGCCGCTTCAACGGCGACGTGCTTCCGGTTTCTAAGGACAAGGTCGATTACATCGACGTATCGCCGAAGCAGCTCGTCTCCGTTGCAGCCGCGCTGATCCCGTTCCTTGAGAACGACGACGCCAACCGCGCGCTGATGGGCTCGAACATGCAGCGTCAGGCCGTGCCGCTCGTGAAGGCGGAAGCCCCGCTCGTCGGAACCGGCATGGAAGAGGTCGTCGCCCGTGACTCGGGCGCGGCCATCGCAGCCCGCCGCGCCGGCATCGTCGATCAGGTGGACGCCACCCGTATCGTGATCCGCGCAACCGACGAGACGGATCCCTCGAAGCCGGGCGTCGACATCTATCGTCTGCGCAAGTTCCAGCGCTCGAACCAGAACACCTGTATCAACCAGCGTCCGCTGATCAACGTCGGCGACCGCGTGGAGGAAGGCGAGATCGTCGCCGACGGTCCCTCGACCGATCTCGGCGATCTGGCGCTCGGCAAGAACGTGCTCGTCGCGTTCATGCCGTGGATGGGCTACAACTTCGAGGACTCCATACTTCTCTCCGAGCGCGTCGTGTACGACGACGTCTTCACCTCGATCCACATCGAGGAATTCGAGGTCATGGCCCGCGACACCAAGCTCGGGCCTGAGGAAATCACGCGCGATATCCCGAACGTTTCGGAAGAAGCGCTGAAGAACCTCGACGAAGCCGGCATCGTCTACATCGGTGCAGAGGTGAACCCGGGCGACATCCTCGTCGGCAAGATCACGCCGAAGGGCGAGAGCCCGATGACGCCGGAAGAGAAGCTGCTCCGCGCCATCTTCGGCGAAAAGGCCTCCGACGTACGCGACACCTCGCTGCGTCTGCCGCCGGGCGTAACCGGCACGGTCGTCGAGGTGCGCGTGTTCAACCGCCACGGCGTCGACAAGGACGAGCGCGCGATGGCGATCGAGCGCGAGGAGATCGAGCGTCTCGCGAAGGACCGCGACGACGAGCTGCAGATCCTCGACCGCAACGTCTACGCCCGCCTCAAGGACACGCTGCTCGGCAAGGAAGTGGCCAAGGGTCCGAAGGGCGCGCGCAAGGGCACGACCCTCGACGATGCGATCCTCGATGACATCCCCCGCAGCCAGTGGTGGGAGATCGGCCTCGCCAACGAGAAGGCGCAGGCCGAGGTTGAGGCCATCAACAAGCAGTACGAAGACGCCAAGAAGAGCCTTGAGCGCCGCTTCGTCGATAAGGTGGACAAGCTCCAGCGCGGCGACGAGTTGCCCCCGGGCGTCATGAAGATGGTCAAGGTCTTCGTGGCCGTGAAGCGCAAGATCCAGCCCGGCGACAAGATGGCCGGCCGTCACGGCAACAAGGGCGTCGTCTCGCTCATCGTGCCGTGCGAGGACATGCCGTTCCTCGACGACGGCACGCACGTCGACGTCGTGCTGAACCCGCTCGGCGTGCCTTCGCGCATGAACGTGGGGCAGATCCTCGAAACCCACATGGGTTGGGCCTGCCGCGGTCTCGGCCGCATCATCGACGAGGCGCTTCAGGAGTTCCACGCGTCCGGCAAGGCCGACGAGCTGCGCGCCGAGATGGAGAAGATCTACGGCAAGGACGTGGTGAAGGGCTCCGTCAAGGACGAGGACCTCGCCTCCGTCGCCGAGAAGCTGACCAAGGGCGTGCCGATTGCGACGCCTGTGTTCGACGGCGCGAAGGAAGCCGACATCGTCGACATGCTCGACGCGGCCGGCTTCGACAGCTCCGGTCAGGTCCGTCTCTACGACGGCCGCACCGGCGAGCCGTTCGATCGTAAGGTGACGGTGGGCTACAAGTACATCCTGAAGCTCCACCATCTCGTCGACGACAAGATCCACGCCCGCTCGATCGGTCCGTACTCGCTCGTCACCCAGCAGCCGCTGGGCGGCAAGGCGCAGTTCGGCGGCCAGCGCTTCGGCGAAATGGAGGTCTGGGCGCTCGAAGCCTACGGCGCCGCCTACACGCTGCAGGAAATGCTGACCGTGAAGTCGGACGACGTGGCGGGCCGCACCAAGGTCTACGAGGCCATCGTGCGCGGCGACGACGCGTTCGAAGCGGGCGTGCCGGAGAGCTTCAACGTGCTCGTCAAGGAGATGCGGGCACTCGGCCTCAACGTCGAGCTTCTCAACTCCGAGCTGCCGCCGCCTGAGGAAGCCGCAACCGAAGAGCCGACCGAGCGTCCGCAGCTTCCGCCCGCTGCCGCCGAGTAACAGACGACGCTCTTCCCCTCCTCCCGTTAGCGGGGGGAGGGATCACGCGATTGTTTTCCGGACGCCCCCTGAGCGTCCCCTGGAGAGAGCCGATGAACGAGATCACCAACCTGTTCAAGACCCAAGCGTCGGTCCCGACTTTCGACGAGATCAAGATCTCGATCGCCTCGCCCGACGACATCCTCTCGTGGTCGTTCGGTGAGATCAAGAAGCCCGAGACGATCAACTACCGCACGTTCAAGCCGGAGCGTGACGGTCTCTTCTGCGCGCGCATCTTCGGGCCGATCAAGGACTACGAGTGCCTGTGCGGCAAGTACAAGCGCATGAAGTATAAGGGTCTGATCTGCGAGAAGTGCGGCGTCGAGGTGACGCTGGCGAAGGTCCGCCGCGAGCGCATGGGCCACATCGAGCTTGCAGCCCCCGTCGCCCACATCTGGTTCCTGAAGTCGCTGCCGAGCCGCATCGGCCTGCTGCTCGACATGACGCTGAAGGATCTTGAGCGCGTCCTCTACTTCGAGAACTACATCGTCATCGAGCCCGGCATTTCGCCCTTCAAGGAAAAGCAGCTCCTCACCGAAGAGCAGTACAACCAGGCCATCGACGAGCACGGCCCCGACAGCTTCACCGCCGGTATCGGCGCCGAAGCGATCCGCGAGCTCATGACGGGCATGGATCTCGGCAAGATCCGTGACGACCTGCGCCAGGAAATCGCCGAAGCGACGACGGAGCTGAAGCCGAAGAAACTCGGCAAGCGCCTGAAGGTCATCGAGAGCTTCATCGAGAGCGGCAATAAGCCCGAGTGGATGATCCTGACCGTGGTTCCGGTCATCCCGCCCGAGCTGCGTCCCCTCGTGCCGCTCGACGGCGGCCGCTTCGCGACCTCGGATTTGAACGACCTCTACCGCCGCGTCATCAACCGCAACAACCGTCTGAAACGGCTGATGGAGCTGCGTGCGCCCGACATCATCATCCGCAACGAAAAGCGGATGCTGCAGGAGTCGGTCGACGCCCTGTTCGACAACGGCCGTCGCGGCCGCGTCATCACGGGCGCCAACAAGCGTCCGCTGAAGTCGCTCGCCGACATGCTGAAGGGCAAGCAGGGCCGCTTCCGCCAGAACCTCCTCGGCAAGCGCGTGGACTACTCGGGCCGCTCGGTCATCGTGGTCGGCCCCGAGCTGAAGCTGCACCAGTGCGGCCTGCCGAAGAAGATGGCGCTTGAGCTGTTCAAGCCGTTCATCTACGCGCGTCTCCAGACGCTCGGCCAGGCTGCCACGGTCAAGCAGGCGAAGAAGCTGGTCGAGAAGGAGAAGTCCGAGGTTTGGGACGTGCTCGACGAGGTCATCCGCGAGCATCCGGTTCTCTTGAACCGCGCCCCCACGCTGCACCGCCTCGGCATCCAGGCCTTCGAGCCGCAACTGATCGAGGGCAAGGCGATTCAGCTTCATCCGCTGGTTTGCGCGGCCTTCAACGCCGACTTCGACGGCGACCAGATGGCCGTTCACGTGCCGCTGTCGCTCGAAGCCCAGCTCGAAGCGCGCGTGCTCATGATGAGCACGAACAACATTCTCCACCCCGCGAACGGCTCGCCGATCATCGTGCCGTCGCAGGACATCGTGCTTGGCCTCTACTATCTCTCGCTGATGCGTGAGAAAGAGCCGGGCGAGGGCATGGCGTTCGGGTCCGTCGGCGAGGTGCGCCACGCGCTCGAAGCCGGCGCCGTGAGCCTGCACGCCAAGGTGAAGGGCCGCTTTACGAGCTACGATGCCGAAGGCAATGCGACGGTTGAATTGGTCGAGACCACGCCGGGCCGCATGATCCTTGGCGAGGTGCTGCCGAAGATGTCGACGGTGAGTTTCTCGCTCGTCAACCAGCTCCTGACCAAGAAAGCCATCTCAGGCATGATCGACGCCGTCTACCGCAACTGCGGTCAGAAAGAGACGGTGATCTTCTGCGACCGCATCATGGCGCTCGGGTTCCATCACGCGTTCAAGGCCGGCATCTCGTTCGGCAAGGACGACATGCTCATCCCCGACACCAAGTCGAAGATCGTGGCCGACACGGCCGAGATGGTGCGCGAGTTCGAGCAGCAGTACAACGACGGTCTCATCACCCAGCTTGAGAAGTACAACAAGGTGGTGGACGCCTGGTCGAAGTGTACCGATCAGATCGCCAAGGAGATGATGGATCGCATTTCCGCGACCGAGAAGGACGACGGCGGCCGCGAGAAGCAGATCAACTCGGTCTACATGATGAGCCATTCGGGCGCGCGTGGTTCGCCCGCGCAGATGAAGCAGCTCGCCGGAATGCGCGGCCTCATGACCAAGCCTTCGGGCGAGATCATCGAGACGCCGATCATCTCGAACTTCAAGGAAGGCCTCTCCGTTCTCGAATACTTCAACTCGACGCACGGCGCCCGTAAGGGTCTCGCCGACACCGCCTTGAAGACCGCGAACTCGGGCTACCTGACGCGCCGTCTCGTCGACGTCGCCCAGGACAGCATCATCACCGAGGAAGATTGCGGCACCGACCGCGGCATCAAGGTGCAGGCGGTGGTCGATGCCGGTCAGGTGATCGTGTCGCTCGGCGCGCGCGTGCTGGGCCGCACGGCCTCCGAGGACATCGTGGCACCCGCTGCGAAGGGCGAGGAGCCCAAGGTCATCGTCGCGACCGGCGAGCTGATCGAAGAGCGCCACGCCGAAGCGATCGAGAAGGCCGAGGTTCAGGAAGTTCGCATCCGCTCCGTCTTGACGTGCGAAACCATCACCGGAGTGTGCGGCAAGTGCTACGGCCGCGACCTCGCGCGCGGGACGCCCGTCAACATCGGCGAGGCGGTCGGCGTCATCGCCGCCCAGTCGATCGGCGAGCCGGGCACGCAGCTCACCATGCGCACGTTCCACATCGGCGGCACGGCGAACGTGGTCGACTCGTCCTTCATCGAAAGCAACTTCAACGGCACGGTGAAGATCAAGAACCGCGCGCTGGTGAAGGACGGTCAGGGCCGCATGATCGCCATGACCCGCACGATGGCGATCGTCATCGTCGACCAATCGGGCAAGGAGCTGTCGACGCACAAGGTGCAGTACGGCGCGCGCGTCCACGTCGACGAGGGCGACGAGGTGAAGCGCGGGACGCGCCTCGCCCAGTGGGATCCCTACACCCGTCCGATCCTCACCGAGGCTTCGGGCAAGGTGGAGTTCGAGGATCTCATCGACGGCGCCTCCGTGCGCGAGCAGACCGACGAGGTAAAGGGCAGCACCAACCGCGTCATCGTCGATTGGCGCGCAACCCCGCGCGGCGCGGAGCTCAAGCCTGCGATCGTGATCAAGGACGCCAAGGGCAAGCCAATCAAGGTGGCCCGTGGCGGCGACGCGCGCTACCTCCTGACGGTGGACGCCATTCTCTCGGTGGATCCGGGCCAGGACGTGAAGGCGGGCGACGTGATCGCGCGTATTCCGCTGGCCTCCGCCAAGCAGAGCGACATCACGGGCGGTCTGCCGCGCGTGGCCGAACTCTTCGAGGCGCGTCGTCCGAAGGATCACGCAATCATCGCGGAGGTGTCGGGCACCGTCGAGTTCGGCAAGGATTACAAGAACAAGCAGCGCATCTCGATCAAGCCGGATGACGAGAGCGCCGAGCCCGTCGAATATCTAATTCCGCGTGGCAAGAGCCTGGCCGTTCAGCCCGGCGACCGCCTGGAGCGCGGCGATTACATCTACGACGGCAACCCGGCGCCCCACGACATCCTGGCTATCAAGGGCGTCGAGGAACTCGCGAACTACCTCATCAACGAGATCCAGGACGTCTACCGTCTGCAGGGCGTGACCATCAACGACAAGCACATCGAGGTCATTGTCCGGCAGATGCTGCAGAAGGTGGAGATCACCGACACGGGCGAGACGGACTTGATCAAGGGCGAGCAGATCGACCGGATCGAGTTCGACGAGGTGAACGCCAAGATCGAGAAGGCGGGCAAGCGTCCCGCGTCCGCGACCCCGGTTCTGCTCGGCATAACCAAGGCGTCGCTGCAGACGCGTTCGTTCATCTCCGCGGCGTCCTTCCAGGAAACGACGCGCGTGCTGACGGATGCGGCCGTGATCGGCAAGTCGGATACGCTGGAAGGCCTCAAGGAGAACGTGATCGTCGGCCGTCTGATCCCGGCCGGTACGGGTGGAATGCTGCGCGGTCTGCGCCGCATCGCCGCCAAGCGCGACGAGCTGATCAGCAAGGAGCGCGCGCGCTCCGACGCCGAGCGGGCTCTGGCCGGGCCGGGGGAAGCGGGCGCGCCCGCACGCCGCCGCCGCCGCGTGGCCGAGTAGCGCCCCGCGCTGGTCAAACGGTGAAACTCGGAGAAGGCGGCCGGTTCGGCCGCCTTCTTTCGTTCACGGCCCCCTTGAGCGGACGGTTGCGAGAACCCAGATTCCAACGGGCGGCCAGTTTCCGGGGGAGAGCCAGTTTCCGAGGGACAGATAGGGCGGAAGTTCCAATCGAGGCGCTTTGGGCTCTCGCACTGGCACTCGTTTGGCTCTTGCCCTATAAGCCGCTGAAGTCATACCGCTTGGGGTCGAGAGGTGCCGGTTATCCGGTGCCGCAATCGCGAACACGGGAAATCCGATTGTTGTGACCCTCGCGGCCGTGTCCGCGGGGGAGGAGAAGGTTGATCATGCCCAACTGGTCCACAGAGAGCTGGCGTTCGTTCCCGATCGTCCAGGTCCCCGATTACCCTGACGCTTCGGTGCTCAAGGATGTCGAGGGCCGTCTTGCGACGTTCCCGCCGCTCGTATTCGCGGGCGAAGCGCGCGAACTGAAGAAGACGCTGGGCGATGTTGCGAACGGCGAGGGCTTCCTCCTGCAAGGGGGCGACTGCGCCGAGAGCTTCCTTGAGCACGGCGCGGACAACATCCGCGACTTCTTCCGTGTCTTCCTGCAGATGGCTGTGGTTCTGACGTACGCAGGCGGCAGCCCCGTTGTGAAGGTGGGCCGCATCGCCGGTCAGTTCGCGAAGCCGCGTTCGTCTCCGATGGAGAAGAAGGACGGCATGGAGCTGCCCTCCTACCGCGGCGACATCATCAACGGGCCGGAGTTCACCCCCGAGGCGCGCATCCCCGATCCGCAGCGCCAGATCGAGGCGTACCGCCAGTCGGCCGCGACCTTGAACCTGATCCGCGCCTTCGCGAGCGGCGGCTATGCCGATCTCGAACGCGTGCACCAGTGGAACATGGGCTTCGTAAAGGATAGCCCCCAGGGTCACCGCTATCAGGTCCTTGCCGATCGCATCGCCGAGACGCTGGGCTTCATGCGTGCGTGCGGCATCACGAGCGAGAATACGCCGCAGCTTCGCGCCACGCGCTTCTACACGAGCCACGAAGCGCTGCTGCTCGGCTTCGAGCAGGCGTTGACGCGTCTCGATTCCACCAGCGGCGACTGGTACGCCACGAGCGGCCATATGCTCTGGATCGGCGACCGCACGCGTCAGCTCGATCATGCGCATGTCGAGTTCTGCCGCGGCGTCAGGAATCCGATTGGCATCAAGTGCGGCCCCTCGCTGGAGCCGGACGATCTCCTGCGCCTCATCGACATCCTCAATCCGAAGGAGGATCCCGGCCGCCTCACGCTCATCTGCCGTTTCGGCCACGAGAAGGTGGGCCAGCACCTGCCGAAGCTCATCCGCGCCGTGGAGAAGGCGGGGCGCCGCGTCGTGTGGTCGTGCGATCCGATGCACGGCAACACGATCAGTGCGGCGGGCGGCTACAAGACGCGCCCCTTCGATCGCATCCTGAAGGAGGTCGAAGCGTTCTTCGACGTGCATCGCGCCGAGGGTACGCACGCGGGCGGCATCCATGTCGAGATGACGGGCCAGAACGTGACGGAATGCACGGGCGGCGCAGCGGCGATCTCCGAGACGGATCTTTCGGATCGCTACCACACGCACTGCGACCCGCGGCTCAACGCCGATCAAGCGCTGGAACTCGCGTTCCTCGTGGCCGAGCGGATGAAGCTCGAACGCGAAACGCGCGGTGCGCCGCCAGCGCCGCTCGCCGCGTTTGCCTAACCGACAAGCATGCGGGAACCGGGCTATGCCTGAGGCGTTTCTCCTCTGAGTGAGCGGCCGTGCGCCCGAGACCATGATCGCTTCAGGCCTTATCGGCCTGATGCGCGGATCATCGGTCTCACTATTCGCCGGCGGCCTCCGACGAGAGGAGGACCCAATGGGAAACCTGAGCAGACAGGGGAGCACCATGCTCTCCAATTTTCTCGCAATGGTCGTGCCCGCGGGAGACAACCCTGCCGAGAGCGAATTCACCGGAACTTGGGAGGTCACGGATTCGCACGGGAAGCCCTTCAACATCGCGCTTTTGCCGTCAGGCACGGCCGAGGCGACACTCGGTGGCGAGGGTATGAGCGGGACGTGGGCCGAGGAAGATCACTCCGCCGTCATCACTTGGGACACCGGGTGGACAACCAAAATCACGCGGACCGGCGACGCCTACGTCAAAACGGCCTACGACGAGACGGCGACCACGCCGACAAGCACGTCTGTCGCTGAGAAGATCGACTGACGTCGTACGGCGCAACAAGTTCACCAACGCGGGACGCGAAAAAGGGGCGGGAGACGGTGTCTCCCAGCCCCTTTTTTGCTTTCGTCGCCCGGAAATGCGCGTTGCGACGTTCAGCCTTTAGCGCGTGCGATGGCTTCCGTGATGAGGCGCTGGGCCTCCGCGGCGTCGCCCCAATGGTGGATCTTCGCCCACTTTCCGGGTTCGAGATCCTTGTAGTGCGAGAAGAAGTGGTCGACCTGCTGGATTGTGATCTCGGGGAGGTCCGAATAGTTCCGGACCTTTTCGTAGCGCTTCGTCAGGCGTGCGGAAGGGACCGCGATGATCTTCTCGTCTCCGCCCCCCTCGTCCTCCATGACGAGCACGCCGACGGGGCGGCAATTGAGCACGGCACCCGGCACGATTGCACGCGTATTGCACACGAGCACGTCGATCGGGTCGCCGTCCTCGGACAGCGTGTGCGGCACGAACCCGTAATTCCCTGGATAGCGCATCGGCGTATAGAGGAAGCGGTCGACGAACAGCGTGCCGGACGCTTTGTCCATCTCGTATTTGATGGGCTCGCCGCCCACGGGCACCTCGACGACGACGTTGACGTCGTGAGGCGGATTGTCTCCGATTGCAATGGCATCGAGGCGCATGAGGGTGCTTTCCAGTCTAGACCATGATCGCTTCGGACCTAGTCGCTCCGATCGCCGCGCCGCCTACCCGGCGCGGCGTGAATCGGCAGCGCAGAGAAAGTCCGAAGCGTGAATTATCGGTCTCATCAAAGTTCTAGAGCGTTTCCGATCCGATTTCATCGGATCGGAAACGCTCTAGGTTTGGCTCACCAGTGCCCCATGGCGCCGGATGGCACAAGGGGCCGCGGTGCCGCGCAGGTGTGTTCTTTAGAATAATCCCGAATGCGCGGAATGTATGGGTCTCGGCCGTTAAGGTTGCGGCCCGGCACCGAGCGCAAGCATGAGCAGCGGCAGCGTGACGAGCGCGGCGAGCGTGGAGACAAGGATCACCGCCGACGTGACGACGGCGGGAAGCTTGTAGAACTCGGCCAGCATGAAGGGCCCCGTCCCCGTCGGCATGGCCGCGAGAAGCACAGCCATTGCGGCAAGCTGCGGCGGAACGCCCATCAGGATCGCGAGCCCCCACGTCAGCACCGGCTGCACCGCAAGTTTCGTGAGCGCGAGCCCGGCGGAGGCGCGGACCTCGCGAGCGCCGACCGGACGCGGCTCCGCGAGAAAGAGGCCGATCACCACGAGCGCCAGCGGGCTGGCAGCGCCACCCAGGAGCTTGAGGAAGCTTTCGGCGGCGACAGGAAGCCCCAGCCCCGTTTGTCCGTAGAGCAACCCGGCAACGGGTGCGATCAACAGCGGATTGCGGATCAGCGAGCGCGTGACTTTCCCCGCGAGCCTCAACGGATGGCGCTCGCTGTTGATCCCGATCTCGATCAGCACGATGGCCGACGCGAACAGCACGCACACCGTGAGGATGGACGCGATCGTCACCGGCACGAGACTGTCGGATCCGAACAGCATCAGCAACACGGGAAAGCCCATGTAGGCCGTATTGGCGTACGAACCGTTGAGCCCGTCCAGGCTGGCTTCGGCGAGCGGCCGCCCGGCGAGGAGACTGAGCCCGAGCGTGCCGTAAAAGACGATGCCGCAGGCAAGTCCGAATGCCGCGATGAACCCCGGCTGCGCGAGTTCCCCAGGTTCAGCGTGCGCCATCACGTCGAACAGAAGCGCGGGCAGCGCGAGGTAAACCACGACGCGGTTGAGTTCCGACACGGCGGGGCGCCCGATGACGCCGATGCGCCGGACGAGGTAGCCGCTCGCGATCAGCGCGAATACGGGGAGCACGAGGGAGAGGATCGCGATCATGAGGGGCTGGATTCAAAAGGGGGAAAAAGACGGCGCGAGAGACCCTAGCGCGTTCGCGCGCGGGCCGATACGCCGCTAGCGGATGACGGCCATGCAGACGGGCCGCGCGTCCTGCGCCGCCGTTGTCGCTGGACCGCCGCCCGTCCGCGCCCTAAATCTCCTGCATGAGCAGCACCGCATCCGAGGCTCAAGCCGAGCCGACCTCACTGAAAATCGCGCTGGCCCAGTTGAACCCCACCGTGGGCGACCTGGACGGCAACGAAAAGAAGCTTCTCGATGCGCGGGCCATCGCCGCCGCCGAGGGCGTGGATCTCGTCGTCTTTCCGGAGTTGTTTCTGACCGGCTATCCGCCGGAAGACCTGGTGCTGAAGCCCGCGTTCCATGCCGCCGCGCGTGCGCGTGCCGAGGCGCTGGCGGCCCGTCTCGGGCCTGGCCCCGCCGTGCTGGTCGGCACGGTCTGGCCCGAGGGTGACGCCATCTACAACGCGGTGCTGCTGCTCGATGGCGGTACCGTCGCTGCCGTGCGCCATAAGGTCGATCTGCCGAACTACGGCGTGTTCGACGAGAAGCGGGTGTTTCGCCCCGGCAGCCTGCCGAGCCCCATCGGCTTCCGAGGCGTGCGCCTCGGCGTGCCGATCTGCGAGGATATCTGGAACGACGAGGTCACGGAGTGCCTCACCGAATGCGGCGCCGAAATCCTGCTCGTGCCCAACGGCTCGCCCTTCGATTGGAAGAAGCCGGATGTGCGTATGAACATCGCGGTTGCGCGCGTGACCGAAAGCGGGTTGCCGCTCGCGTACGTCAATCAGATCGGCGGACAGGACGAGTTGGTGTTCGATGGGGCCTCGTTCGTCCTGAACAGCGACCGCAGCCTTGCCTGCCAGCTGCCCGCCTGGGAGGAGCACGTCGCCATCACGGAGTGGACACGCGGCCCCGATGGCTGGACGTGCGCGCAGGCCCCCGTCCATACGGAGTCCGAAGGCGATGGCGCCGCTTATCAGGCCTGCGTGCTGGGCCTGCGCGATTACGTCAACAAGAATGGCTTCCCGGGTGTCGTGCTGGGCCTCTCCGGCGGCATCGACAGCGCGCTCGTGGCCGCCATGTCCGTCGATGCGCTGGGAGCCGATCGTGTCCACGCGATCATGATGCCCTATCGCTACACGTCGGATCAGAGCATCGCCGATGCAAAAGCCTGCGCGGAGGCGCTGGGCATCCGTCTCGACACGGTGCCGATCGCGCCCGCCGTGGACGGCTTCACGGCCGCCCTCGAAGGCATGTTCAGGAACCATGCGGCCGACTTGACGGAAGAGAACATCCAGAGCCGCGCACGCGGGGTCATCGTGATGGCGATCTCCAACAAGTTCGGCGCCATGGTGGTGACGACGGGTAACAAGAGCGAAATGAGCGTCGGCTACGCCACGCTCTATGGCGACATGAATGGCGGGTTCAATCCCGTAAAGGATCTCTACAAGCTGGAGGTTTATCGGTTGTCGCGCTGGCGCAACGCGCATGTTCCGAAGGGCGGCTTCGGCCCGGCGGGCGAGGCGATCCCCGAAAGCATCATCACGCGCGTGCCGACGGCCGAGCTGCGCGAGAACCAGACCGACCAGGACAGCCTGCCGCCGTATGACGTGCTGGACGACATTCTCGTGTCGTTGGTCGAGCACGAGCTGCCGGTTGCCGGCGTCATCGCGCGCGGCCACGATCCGGATGTCGTGCGCAAGGTGGAGCGTCTGCTCTATCTCGCGGAGTACAAGCGCCGCCAGGCCGCGCCCGGCGTGAAGATCTCGTCGCGCAATTTCGGCCGCGACCGGCGGTATCCGATCACCAACCGCTTTCGAGAAGAGCGGTAGCGAAAGACCAAGCTGGCCGCGCCGTCAATGCCCGCGCGTTCCGTCGGCGCAGAAGGTGAGCGCAACGTGGCACACACCGAACGCCCGCTCGCAGGCCCAGCGGGCATCCGTTTCCGCTCGCTCGATGGAGGGCCCCGTCGCCGCCTTCCAGCGCGCCGGATCGGTGGAGACTTCCGCGAGCGACCAGCACTGGTCTTTCGTGATCCGCGCGATGACGTGGCATTCCGCGCGCCCGAGTTTTTCGTTGCAGGATTTGAGCGCGGCCGCTTCCGCCGTTTCCCGGCTGCGCTCCTGCACGCGCGCGAAGATGTTGCCGCCGCTGTCGACGACGGCGCCCCAGCAATCCGCGCCCGAGAAGAGCCCGCCGCACCGCGCGAACGGGCCCGACTGGCCGCTGAAGACCAACACGCCGAGCGCCAGCAGCAGCGCGGCGACACCCGCGGCGGACGCTGCCAGGATGCGGGGGGGCAAGGCGCGCACTTTCTCGATATGCGGAATGCGCGACACCCAGTCAGACCACGGTAGGCTTCTGACTTTGGCGACCCAGGGATGCTGTGGAAGCTCGGCAAGACGCGTGCGCACGAGGCGCGCGTAAAGAGCGAGTCGCGCTTCCGCGCCGGAGGGCTGTGCCTCGGCATTCTCGGCGGCATGGACCCTCACGGTCGTCTCCGCCGCATCCTCGATCTCGCCATCGTCCGCCAGGGCGCTCCCCGCGAGCAGCTTGGATCGCCATTCGGCAACCGACTGCGGCCGGTCGCCGGGAGACAGGCGCAGCGCGTCGTCGATGGCTTCGAGGAAACGCGCGCGATAGCGCCCCGCGCCGGCGTCGATTGCGGGAACAAGATCGTCCGCGAGTTGGCGCGCTGTCGCTTCCGACGGTCTCGTGCCCGCAACCGCGCGGTAGAGCGTCGCGCCGAACGCGTAGATGTCGGTCCAAGGCCCGTAACGGTCAGCGGTGGAGACGTATTGCTCGGGCGCCGAGTAGCCGCTCTTGAACACCAGCGCGGAGACGAGCTGAGAGTGCTGCTTGATCTCGAAGCGTGACGCCCCGAAGTCGAGAAGGATCGGCATACCGTCGGCGCCGCGCACCATGATGTTTTCGGGCGAGATGTCGAGATGCCAGGTGCGGTTCTGGTGCACGAGTTCGAGAGCGGAGAGAAGCGGCGCGGCCACGAGGTCGAGTTCGTCTTGCGTCGGCGGGCTGTCGAGCCCCCGCAGCCAGGTCTCCAGCGTGCGCCCCTGGATCAGGTCGAGCACCATGTAGGCGGTGTCGTTCTGCTGAAACACGCGCCGTACGCCGATGATGTTCGGGTGATTGAACTGCGCCAGCAGGCGCGCTTCGTCGAAGAATTTCTTGAGCGCCCAGCGGTAGTCTTCCTCGGCGTTGGCGCGGCTGGTGAACTTGAGCCCGCCGTTCTCGCGCCGCACGAGATCCTCGGGGAAGAACTCCTTGAGAGCGAATTCCTTGTGGAGCATCTCGTCGTCGATGCGATAGGTGATGCCGAATCCGCCGCGGCCGAGAACGCCCCTGATCACGTATTGGTCGATGCGGGTGCCGGCTTTCAGCACCGCGTCGTTTTCGCCCTCCATGGATTGGCGTCTCCCCTCGCGCGACGTCCTGGCTGTCGCGCCGTCACAATGCCCCATTCCAATGATGTCGGAAAGGGTTGCCCTGGCCCCATGCATCCGGCACATGAAGGTGGCTCTGATGAGGAGATCGCATGTCGGCCACGAGCGGGCGGGGGCTGATGTTGAACGCACCGGACCGGCGGCGTAAGATGGCGATCCAATCCCTATGACGATACCTGGAGACGCGAGCATGTGGCGCCCGGCGAGGCAGCGCAAAGCTGTTGTAGCGGTCGGCCTCGCAATCGTGGCCTTCTTTGGTGCGGCTGGCGCGCAAGCGTCCGAGGTTCGGCTTCTTTCCGAATGCGGGCCCCCCACGCAAGCCAACGCAACGCGCACGCTTGTGTGCGAGTTGCGCGCAACCGGCCCTGCCGAATTCCAGGCCGTAACGGCACGGATCGAGGGCGAGAGCGCCGATCTCGATGCGCGTTTCGAGCCGTTCGATGCGGAGCGCGAGGGCTCCACCACGGCCTATCTCATCCAGACGTTGCCGTCGGCGCGGCGCGCCACGCTCGGCCAGATGGCGGATGCGGTCGTGAATATCGCGGACCGGCGTGACGGCCAGCGCCGCTTTACCGCATACACGTTCGCCGATGGTCTGACGGCAGTTGCCGATTCGGGCGTCTCGCGCGATGCGTTCGTGCGCCAGCTCATCGCGATCGGTGCGGCTACGGGTCCCACCCATCTCTACGCGGCGGTGCGCGAGGCGGTGGCCGCCCTGGCCAAAGAAACCGGCGCGCGCAAATCGCTGGTGATCCTGGCCGACGGCACGTCGGACGATACGGAGGCGACCCACGACCGCGTCGTGGAGGCCGCGCGCGATGCGGGCGTGACCATCCATGTGCTCGGATATTACGACGACGCGCGCCAGCGCTCGAAGTTCGAAGCGCTCGCACGTTTGGCCGAGGACACCGGCGGCTACGCCGCGGAAGTGAAACGCGGCGCGGGCGCAAAGAACGATTTCACCAGAGAGATCGTCACCAGCCGCTTTCTCACGGACATCGTCGAGAACGGCGGCATGGTGACGGCTGCTCTCGACGGTCCGGCGGGCACGCGCAAAATCGCCTTCACCGCGATCCTTGCGGACGAAAAGACTTTGTCCGCCGAAACTCAGGTGACGATCCCGCCGGCCGCTGCACACGCCCCTTCGCCGCGCGTCGAGACCGCCGAGCCGGTTGTCGTCCCCGCTCCCACGCCCGATTCCGAGATCGTCGAAAGCGAAGGCCGGAGCTGGCTTGTTCTTCTTGCGTTGGGCGCGTTCGCGGGCCTCGGCATCGCAGGCTGCGTATTCTTTGGAAAAGACGTGTTCCAGTTCGTGCGCTGGTGGATCGAGGCTGAGCCGCGCGCTGCAGCCAACGTCGGAGACGATGCGGCGGCGAGTGTCCCGACACGGCAAACGCCTGCGCTGGCTCCTCCCACGCCTGCGCCGCGTCCGGCACGCGCGAATGCACCGTCGCGCCAGCGCGACGGGGACCGGCGGCCCGTTGTCTATGGCTGGCTTGAAGCGCTCGACGGCGACGCTGCGCGCCATCCTCTACGCTCGGTCGATGTGCGCGTCGGACGGCACCGGGACAACGACATCTGCCTGTCGAACGATTCGATCTCTCGGCGGCATGCAGCCGTGCGGTACGACGCGAAAACGCGGCGCTTCACGATCACCGATCTCGGCGCGGGGAACGGCGTGATCGTCAACAAGACGCGGTGCAAATCGCGCGAGTTGAATGACGGCGATACGGTAGAGCTGGGCGAAGTCCGCCTCCGCTTTCGCGCCGAACCGGACGTCCAATCCTGATTGCCTGCTGTTGGCAACGGCAGGGGGCCATGCCGCGCTTCAGCCGGAGCGCGCGAGCAGTTTCCGCGCCGCGGCGTCCGGGCTCGTGCGGCCGGACAGAACTTCGTCCGCAAGCCCGTCCATCTCGCGCCCGCTGTCTTCCTTGACGCGCCGCGCGACGACGTCGGCGGCCGCCCGCGCGATGAGATAGCGCGCCCTGCGGCGACGTCGCGCCATAGGGCCGGCGTCCGCGCCCTGCAGGCCGACTTCGCGAACCTTCTCCACCAGCGCCGGCACGCCGTCGCCCGTCGTCGCGGTGGTCTTGAGCACCGGCACGGCCGAGCGGAGCGAACGGATCGACAGCGCGCCGAGAAGCTGCTGCAGCGTCAGCTCCGCGCCTTCCCGGTCGCCCTTGTTGACGACCATGATGTCCGCGATTTCGAGCAGGCCCGATTTCATGGCCTGAATGTCGTCGCCGAGGCCCGGCGCGGAGATGACGACGCGCACGTCCGCCACTTCCGCAACGTCCATCTCGTTCTGACCCGTGCCGACGGTTTCGAGCAGGACGAGATCGAAGCCTGCGGCGTCGAGCGCGTCGATCACGCGCACAGCCGCCGGCGAAAGGCCGCCGAGATAGCCGCGGCTCGCAAGCGAACGCACGAACACGCCGTCGTCGTCGAGGGCTGCCGTCATGCGGATGCGGTCTCCGAGGATCGCACCGCCCGACACGGGGCTCGACGGATCGACCGCGATGACGCCAACCGTGCCGCCTTGAGAGCGCACATGCGCGATGACGGCGTTGACGAGCGTCGATTTGCCCGCGCCCGGAGGTCCCGTGAATCCGACGACAAGCGCGTTCCCCAGATGAGGCTGCAACGCTTCGAGCAGCGGAGGCGCGCTCGTCGAGAGTTTTTCGAGTTCCGTCACCGCGGCGGCAATCGCACGACGTTCGCCTGCGCGCAGGCGCGCGACGAGGTCGGGAATCGCTTCGAGCTTGAGCGTCGAGCGCGGCATCGGCGGGGCGGTCTGGGTCATGCTGTCCATGTCCGCGCTGATACGCACAAATATGTCGGGCTGCAATGGCCGGGCCGTCACATCCCCCGCTTTCGCCTCTGCGGAGCATGGCGTCGCCATGATGGCGCGTGAGCGGTTCGCTCTCTCAACCCAGCCCGCAAGGGCTCGGGAGCAAGGCGACCCGGCACGAGTGCCGCCCCCGCGGAGCGCCGTCCATGCGGAGCATGGCTTCGCCATGACGGCGCGTGAGCGAAAAGAGTTTAGAACCACAGGCCCGGCCAGCGGTAGCGGGGCCGCATGTCGCCCGGCCCATAGCCGACGAGGCTCACCATCGGCTGCTCCACGATGACGAGGGGGGCGTGCCGGTCTTGGCCGCCGGAGGCCGCTTTGAGGGCGGCCAGGCGCGCGATGCGATCCTCCGTCTCGGGGTGCGATCGAATGAGCGAGGGCTGCGGCACCCGCCGGCCGGGCACCGGGAACATCAGATCCTCCCAGAAATGGCCGGTGGTCGTTTCGAGCCGGCGCAGCGCGGACGCAAGCGCAGGCGCGTCCCCCGTGAGGGCCGCAGCGTCCGCGTCGGCCTGGAATTCCCGAGTGCGCGAAAGGCCGAGCTGGAGCAGGCTGAAAAGCGCGGGGGCAAGATAAAGGGTGAGGACCACCCACCAGGATATGGGGTCCTCGCCGGTCAAAAACGCGAGGCCGTTATAAAGCGCGATCCCGAGAGCGGCGTAGCTCATGAGCTGGAGAACGCGGGTGATGACGTCCGCGAGCCCCATCACCAGGAGATCGTTGTTGCGGATATGGGCCACTTCGTGGGCCAGCACGCCCGCCGTCTCGGCAAGCGAAAGGCGCCTCAGCAACCCTTCCGTAACCGCAATGGCGGAATGATCGCGTGAGCCGGCCGCGAACGCATTCAACGTCAGGCTCGGGACCACGTAGAGATCGGGCCGCCGGGGGAGGGCCGCCCGGTAGGCGAGGACGTCCACGAGGCTTGAAAGCTGACTGTCGTCCTGCGGCACGGGGGTCGCCCGGTAGAGGCGCATCATCGCATCCGGCGGCATCCGCACGACCAGCGCGCAGACGGTCGCCAGCAGGACCGGCACCGCGAGCAGGCCGGCAATGCCCCAGGCCAGCATGGCCGGAGCGGCGACAAGCCCGGCGAATCCGAGCAGCAGCATCGCCGCGTCGCGCAGATTCGGCCCCTGCATTGCGTCGGCGTATGCGCTCGTGTCCAGGAACGGTGGCATTTTCACCCTCCGCAGCGTTCGGGGGTCGGCGGTACGGGGAAAGGCGGGATAACTGGCTAGGACGACCGAAAAATGCCCCCGAAAAGCGTCATTCGTGTGTTTAATGAGGGGACCCGGCACGGGGCGGCGATGGCATTGCGCGAACTTTTTGCGGTCAGATCGCAATCTCTCGCGACTTCTTGCTTTTCGATGCCCGCAAGGTGTTGACCGGGAATCCACAAGTGTATATAGCTGCGCCCACTCTCACGGTAGGTGGTAGGCAATCTCCGCGCGTTTTCGCGCTTTGGCCTAGACGCTGCCGTCCAAAAGCAGAGGACATTTTCGGACCAAGATCGCTGGCAAGCCGATAAGGCAAGCCGGATGATCCTCTGGTTTTTTCCGTGCCAGGCTCCGGGGGATCCGGGGCTCGGCGGGTTTTGTTTGGTGCACGCATTCTTATCGAACAGCGGTGCGCGGACAAACCGAAACGGCAACCAACCGGCGTGGAGCCGGTCGAGAAGGCGGAACGTCGAATGCCGACGATACAACAGCTGATCCGGAAACCCCGGAGCCCGAAGGTCTACCGCGAGAAGTCGCGCCACATGGAGGCGTGCCCTCAGAAGCGCGGCGTCTGCACGCGCGTCTATACGACGACGCCGAAGAAGCCGAACTCGGCTCTGCGTAAGGTCGCGAAGATCCGGCTCACCAACGGGCATGAGGTCATTGGCTACATCCCCGGCGAAGGCCACAACCTTCAGGAGCACTCTGTCGTGCTCATCCGTGGCGGCCGCGTGAAGGACCTTCCCGGTGTCCGCTACCATATCCTGCGCGGCGTGCTCGACACCCAGGGTGTCGCCAACCGCAAGCAGCGTCGTTCGAAGTACGGAGCGAAGCGGCCGAAGTAGGCCGTTCTCGCGGAGGTATCCCGGACGAGCCGCCTGAGACGCGGTGAGGTCTGGGAGATCTCTTGAAATGTTTCAGGTGGCTCGCCCGGGAGTGAGCCGATCGAATTAAGCGAAGGACTAGGACCCATGTCCCGTCGTCACAGTGCAGAGAAGCGTGAGGTCAATCCGGATCCCAAGTATTCTGACTTGGTTCTCACCAAGTTCATGAATGCGGTGATGGAAGACGGCAAGAAGTCCGTCGCCGAGCGCATCGTCTATGGCGCCCTTGAGCGCATGGAGAGCAAGGCGAAGTCGGACCCGGTGGCGATGTTCCACCAGGCGCTCGACAACGTCATGCCGTCGGTCGAGGTTCGCTCGCGTCGCGTTGGCGGTGCGACCTATCAGGTCCCCGTCGAAGTTCGTACCGAGCGCCGCCAGGCTCTCGCCATCCGCTGGATTATCGCTGCTGCCCGTGCGCGCAACGAGAACACCATGGTGGAACGCCTGTCGGGTGAGCTCCTCGACGCATCGTCCAATCGCGGCACGGCCGTGAAGAAGCGCGAAGACACACACAAGATGGCGGACGCCAACCGGGCGTTCTCGCACTACCGCTGGTAGACGGACAACAAGGGAACAGAGCGCTGCTGCGCCCAACTGGTAATGGGCAGCTGACGCGCGAAGGAAGAGACTGATGGCCCGGCAATATCCCATTCAGGACTATCGTAACTTCGGCATCATGGCGCACATCGATGCTGGCAAGACGACGACGACCGAGCGGATTCTCTACTTCACCGGGAAGTCCTACAAGATCGGCGAGACGCACGATGGCGCCTCGACGATGGACTTTATGGATCAGGAAGCCGAGCGCGGCATCACGATCACGTCGGCCGCGACGACCTGTTTCTGGGTGGATCGCGACAACAAGCGTCATCGCCTGAACATCATCGACACGCCAGGCCACGTCGACTTCACGATCGAGGTCGAGCGTTCGCTGCGCGTGCTCGATGGCGCCGTGTGCGTTCTCGATAGCAACCAGGGCGTCGAGCCGCAGACGGAAACGGTCTGGCGCCAGGGCGACAAGTACAACGTTCCGCGCATCATCTTCTCCAACAAGATGGACAAGACCGGCGCCGACTTTTTCATGTGCGTCGCGGATATCAAGGACAAGCTCGGCGCGCGCGCCGTCCCGCTGCAGATTCCGATCGGCGCCGAGAGCGATTTCCGCGGTGTCGTCGATCTCATCAAGATGAAGGCCTACACGTGGGAAGGCGACGCCAAGGACGCCCCCATGACGGAAGGCGAGATCCCGGCTGAGCTTCTCGACAAGGCGAACGAGTTCCGCGGTCTTATGATCGAAGCCGCCGTCGAAATGGACGACGCTGCGATGGAAGCGTACCTCGAAGGCAACGAGCCCGACGAGGCGACGCTCCGCAAGCTGATCCGTAAGGCGACCGTCACGCGCGCATTCTACCCGATGATGTGCGGCTCCGCGTTCAAGAACAAGGGCGTCCAGCCCCTGCTCGACGCGGTGGTGGACTTCCTGCCGAGCCCGGTCGATC
Source organism: Hyphomicrobium nitrativorans NL23 (assembly GCF_000503895.1). NCBI lineage: Bacteria > Pseudomonadati > Pseudomonadota > Alphaproteobacteria > Hyphomicrobiales > Hyphomicrobiaceae > Hyphomicrobium > Hyphomicrobium nitrativorans. Next base: position 2,927,214 of record NC_022997.1, on the reverse strand, counting down.
GTGAAGCCTACAAGGGCACGGATCCGAAGACGGGCGAGGATCTTCCGCGCAAGCCGTCCGACGCCGAGCCGCTCGCCATGATCGCATTCAAGATCATGAGCTTCGAGCATGTCGGCTCGATCACCTTCTGCCGCATCTACTCGGGCAAGCTTGAGCAGGGCATGGCGCTCGCCAACACGTCGCGCGGAAAGAAGGAACGTGCGGGCCGCATGTACCTCATGCACGCCGCCGACCGTGAAGAGATCAAGGAAGCCTTTGCCGGCGACATCGTCGCTCTTCAGGGCATGAAGGACATTCGCACGGGCGAAACCCTGTGTGATCCGAACAAGCCTGTCATCCTTGAGAAGATGGAATTCCCCGAGCCCGTCATCAACCTCAAGATCGAGCCGAAGACCAAGGCCGACCAGGAGAAGATGGCGATCGCGCTGAACACGATGGCGGTCGAGGATCCCTCGTTCCGCGTCACCATCGACCAGGAGAGCGGCGAGACGATCCTGCGGGGCATGGGCGAGCTTCATCTCGACATCAAGGTCGACATCCTGAAGCGGACCTACAACGTCGAAGCCAACGTCGGTCAGCCGCAGGTGGCTTACCGCGAGACGCTCGCGCGCCCGGCCGACATCGACTACACGCACAAGAAGCAGACCGGCGGTACGGGTCAGTTCGCGCGCGTGAAGATCAAGCTTGAGCCGAACGAGACGGGCAAGGGCAACGTATTCGAGAGCACCATCGTCGGCGGCGCCGTGCCGCGGGAGTACATTCCCGGCGTCGAAAAGGGTGTCCAGGGCGTGTGGGATTCGGGCGTTCTCATCGGCTTCCCGATCGTTGACATGAAGGTCACGCTCCACGACGGCGGCTTCCACGAGGTAGACTCGTCCGCCATCGCCTTCGAGATCGCCGCCCGCTCGGCCATGAAAGAAGGCTGCGAAAAGGGGGGCATCAAGATCCTCGAACCCGTCATGGACGTCGAGGTGGTGACGCCTGGCGATTTCGTGGGCTCCATCATCGGCGACATCAACTCCCGGCGCGGCCAGATCCGCAACCAGGAGATGCGCGGCAACGCGACTGTGATCCGCGCATACGTGCCGCTTGCGAACATGTTCGGCTACGTGAGCCAGCTCCGCTCGATGTCGACGGGGCGCGCATCTTACACGATGCAGTTTGCTCACTACGCCGACGTGCCGCGCAACGTGGCCGAAGAGGTGAAGGCGAAATACGCCTGATGCGGTGGCCCTGAAGGGCCCAGCGGCAGGTAGCAGAGATCCGGTCATGCCGGGCAAGAACTGAAAGAACGAGCTTAAGGAGAGCCAACTATGGCCAAGGCGAAATTCGAGCGCAACAAGCCGCACGTCAACGTCGGCACCATCGGTCACGTCGACCACGGCAAGACCACGCTCACCGCGGCACTAACGAAGGTTTCGACCGACAAGGGTTGGTCCAACTCGTTCGTCTCGTACGACGACGTTGCGAAGGCATCGGCCGCTCAGGGCCGCCGCGACGCTTCGAAGATCATCACCATCGCCACCTCGCACGTCGAGTACGCGACCGAGAACCGCCACTACGCCCACGTCGACTGCCCGGGCCACGCTGACTTCGTGAAGAACATGATCACGGGCGCGGCGCAGATGGACGGCGCGATCCTCGTCGTGTCGGCCGTCGACGGCCCGATGCCCCAGACCCGTGAGCACATCCTGCTCGCCCGTCAGGTCGGCGTCCCCTACATCGTCGTCTTCCTCAACAAGTGCGACATCGTCGACGACGCAGAGCTTCTCGACCTCGTCGAGATGGAAGTTCGCGAGCTTCTCTCGAAGTACCAGTTCCCGGGCGACGACGTTCCCGTCATCCGCGGCGCCGCGATCCAGGCCCTCACGGGCGAGAAGGGTCCGCTCGCAGACGAAGCGATCATGAACCTCTTCAACGCCCTCGATACCTACATCCCGCTCCCCGAGCGCCCGAAGGACCAGCCGTTCCTGATGCCGATCGAAGACGTGTTCTCGATCTCGGGTCGCGGCACGGTCGTCACCGGCCGTATCGAGCGCGGCCTTGTGAAGGTCGGCGAGGAAATCGAGATCATCGGTCTCCGCGACACGCAGAAGGCCATCGTGACCGGCGTCGAAATGTTCCGTAAGCTTCTCGATCAGGGCGAGGCCGGCGACAACGTTGGCTGCCTCCTGCGCGGCATCGACAAGAACGCTGTCGAGCGTGGCCAGGTTCTCGCGAAGCCCGGCTCCGTGAAGCCGCACAAGAAGTTCAAGGCTGAGGCCTACGTCCTCACCAAGGAAGAGGGTGGCCGTCACACGCCGTTCTTCTCCAACTACCGTCCTCAGTTCTACTTCCGCACGACCGACGTCACCGGCGTCGTGACGCTGCCGGAAGGCACCGAGATGGTGATGCCGGGCGACAACATCGCGGTGGATGTCGAGCTCGTTTCGCCGATCGCCATGGAAGAGAAGGTCCGCTTCGCCATCCGTGAAGGTGGCAGGACCGTCGGCGCCGGCGTCGTCACCAAGATCATCGAGTAGCAGACGAAGAGAGGCGCTCGTGAGGGCGGCGGCAACGCTGGGTCCGAGCGCTTCTCCTCATTTAGCGGGTTCAAGAAAATGAACGGCCAGAATATCCGAATCCGGTTGAAAGCGTTCGATCATCGAATTCTCGATGCGTCGACGCGGGAGATCGTGAACACGGCGAAGCGCACCGGCGCAGAGGTGCGGGGGCCGATCCCGTTGCCGACCCGCATCGAGCGTTTCACGGTCAACCGCTCGCCGCACGTCGATAAGAAGAGCCGCGAGCAGTTCGAGATGCGCACCCATAAGCGGATGCTCGACATCGTGGACCCCACGCCGCAGACGGTCGACGCGCTCATGAAGCTCGACCTCGCCGCTGGCGTGGACGTGGAAATCAAGCTCTAGAGGATGTCGCAGCCTTCGGGTTTCGCCCGGACGGCCGCGAGAATAAGGGAAGGAATGCGAAGAATGCGTTCCGGAGTGATTGCACAGAAGGTCGGCATGACCCGCATCTTTACGGATGCTGGCGAGCACGTGCCTGTGACGGTCTTGAAGCTCGAAAATCTTCAGGTCCTCTCGCAGCGCACCGCCGACAAGCACGGCTACACGGCCATTCAGGTAGGCGCCGGCACACGTAAGCCCTCGCGGCTTATCAAGTCCGAGCGCGGCACCTTTGCGGTCGCGAACGTCGAGCCCAAGCGCAAACTGGCAGAGTTTCGTGTCAGTCCTGAGAACTTGATCGACGTTGGCGCCGAGATCACGGCCGACCATTTCGTTGCGGGCCAGTTCGTGGACGTCACCGGGACCAGCCAGGGCAAGGGCTTCGCCGGCGCCATGAAGCGTTGGAACTTCGGCGGTCTGCGCGCGAGCCACGGCGTGTCCGCCGTGCACCGTTCGCACGGCTCGACCGGTCAGCGCCAGGACCCCGGCAAGGTGTTCAAGGGCAAGAAGATGGCCGGTCACATGGGTGACGAGCGCATCACCACGCAGAACCTCGTCGTCGCAAAGATCGACGTGGAGCGCGGCCTTCTGATGATCCGTGGCGCTGTGCCCGGTTCGAAGGGTGGCTGGGTGATCGTCCGCGACGCCGTGAAGAAGAAGCCCCATGCCGATGCGCCGCTTCCCGGCGCCATTCGGACGACGGAGAAGGAGAAGGCGTGATGAAAACCAACGTCACCACGCTGGAAGCGAAGGCGGCTGGCGAAATCGAGCTCGCCGACGCCATTTACGGCCTCGATCCGCGCTCGGACATCCTGCACCGCATGGTGCGCTGGCAGCAGCTCAAGCGCATGGCCGGCACGCATCACGCGCAGGATCGCTCGGAAGTGTCCGTCACGGGCAAGAAGTTCCAGAAGCAGAAGGGCAGCGGCAACGCACGCCACGGCGATAAGTCGGCACCGCAGTTTCGGGGCGGCGGCAAGGCGTTCGGCCCGAAGCCGCGCAGCCACGCGATCGACCTGACGAAGAAGTTCCGCGCGCTCGCGCTGCGTCACGCTCTCTCGGCTAAGGCCAAGGCCGGCGACATCGTCGTGCTCGACGCGACGGCTTCGGCGGAAGGCAAGACGGGTGCACTGAAGAAGCAGTTCGCAACGCTTGGCTGGAAGAGCGCGCTCATCATCGATGGCGCGGCCCTCGACGACGGCTTCGCGCGCGCGGCTCGCAACATCCCGCACATCGACGTGCTGCCGATCGCCGGCATCAACGTCTACGACATTCTCCGCCGCGAGAAGCTCGTGCTCACGAAGGCCGCTGTTGAAGCGCTCGACGTGCGCTTCGCCGACGTGACGGCCAAAGCCGCGGAGGCGAAGTGATGAACAAGCTCAAGGCCTACGACGTCATCCTCTCTCCGGTCATCACGGAGAAGGCGACGGCTGTTTCCGAGGCGAACCAGGTGATCTTCAAGGTCGCCGGCACCGCCAACAAGACCGACATCAAGAGCGCTGTCGAAATCCTCTTCGATGTGAAGGTCAAGGCTGTGAATACCCTGGTGCGCAAGGGCAAGCGGAAAGTGTTCCGCGGCATTCGCGGCCAGCAGAGCGATTTTAAGAGGGCCATCGTGACGCTCGAGGAAGGCCACTCGATCGACGTTACGACGGGCCTGTAGAGGAGCCATACCGATGGCATTGAAGACTTTTCGTCCGACGTCTCCGGGTCTTCGCCACCTGGTTCAGGTCGACCGCGGTCACCTCTGGAAGGGTGGCCCGGTCAAGATGCTGACCGAGGGCAAGCAGAAGTCCGGCGGACGCAACAGCGACGGCCGTATCACCACGCGCCACATCGGCGGCGGGCATAAGCAGTCCTACCGGCTGATCGACTTCCGTCGTCGTAAGCACGACGTCGTCGCGACGGTCGAGCGGCTGGAGTACGACCCTAACCGGACGGCGTTCATCGCGCTCATCAAGTACGCGGACGGCCACCTGTCCTACATTCTTGCGCCGCAGCGGCTCGCCGTGGGCGACCAGGTCGTCTCGGGCGCCAAGGTCGACGTAAAGCCGGGCAATGCCATGCCGCTGTCGGGTATGCCGATCGGCACCATTGTCCACAACGTCGAGCTGAAGCCGGGTGCCGGCGGTCAGATCGCACGTTCCGCCGGTGCCTTCGTGCAGCTCGTCGGCCGTGACGCCGGCTGGGCGGTGCTGAAGCTGAACTCGGGCGAAACCCGCAAGGTGCGTTCGGACTGCATGGCCTCCGTCGGAGCCGTGTCGAACCCCGACCACACCAACGAAGTGACCGGCAAGGCTGGCCGCACGCGCTGGAAGGGCACGCGCCCGACCGTCCGTTCGATCGCCATGAACCCGATCGACCATCCCAACGGCGGCCGCACGAAGGGCGGTAAGCATTGGGCGACGCCGTGGGGCAAGCCGACCAAGGGCTTCAAGACCCGTAAGAACAAGCAGACCGACAAGTTCATCGTCAGAAGCCGCGCCAAGGCCAAGGGCAAGTAAGAGCCTGAGCGGCTGAGACCGAGGAGACACGAGAGTGACACGCGCAGTTTGGAAAGGCCCATTCGTCGACGGCTACATTCTCAAGAAGGCTGAGAAGGTGCGGTCGTCTGGCCGCAACGAGGTCATCAAGACCTGGAGCCGTCGCTCGACGATCCTGCCCCAGTTCGTTGGCCTGACGTTTGGCGTCTACAACGGGCAGAAGCACGTTCCGGTGAACGTCACCGAAGACATGATCGGGCACAAGTTCGGCGAATTCTCGCCGACGCGCACGTTCCATGGTCATAGCGGCGACAAGAAAGCGGTGAGGAAGTAATGGGCAAGCCGAGCCGGGAAAGAAGCCTCTCGGACAAGGAGGCACGCGCGATTGCGAAGAACCTTCGCGTCTCGCCGCAGAAGCTGAACCTCGTCGCGGGTCTGATCCGCGGCAAGAAGGTCGACAAAGCGCTCGCTGATCTCGAATTTTCGAGGAAGCGGATCGCCCAAGACGTGCGCAAGTGCGTCATGAGCGCGGTCGCCAACGCCGAGAACAATCACGATCTCGACGTGAATGCGCTCGTCGTGGCCGAGGCTTATGTCGGCAAGAACATGGTCCTGAAGCGCTTCGCGGCCCGCGGCCGCGGTCGTGGCTTCCAGATCCTGAAGCCGTTCTCGCAGATCACGGTCGTGGTTCGCGAGACGGAAGAGGAAGAGGCTCCCAAGGCGAAGAAGGCCAAGGGCAAGGCCGCGAAGCCGAAGGCTGGCGCCAAGAAGGCCGCCGAGGCCACAGCAGCCGAGAAGGAGGCCGAGTAATGGGTCATAAAGTCAATCCCATCGGGCTGCGCGTCGGTATCAACCGCACCTGGGATAGCCGCTGGTTCGCCCATCGCGGCGAATACGGCAAGCTTCTCCATGAGGACCGCGCCATCCGCGCGCACATCATGAAGCAGCAGCGTACGGCTGGCATCTCGAAGGTCGTGATCGAGCGTCCGCACAAGAAGTGCCGCGTGACCGTTCACACGGCTCGCCCGGGCGTGCTCATCGGTAAGAAGGGCGCCGACATCGAGAAGCTCAGGAGCGAGCTCGCGCGCTTCACGTCGTCGGAAGTCCACCTCAACTTGCTTGAGGTCAGAAAGCCCGACACCGACGCGACGCTCGTCGCCGAGAACATCGCCCAGCAGCTTGAGCGCCGCGTTGCGTTCCGCCGGGCCATGAAGCGCGCCGTGCAGACGGCGATCCGCGCCGGTGCCGTCGGCATCCGCATCAACGTCGCCGGCCGTCTCGGCGGCGCGGAGATCGCCCGCACGGAGTGGTATCGCGAGGGCCGCGTGCCGCTGCACACGCTGCGCGCCGACATCGACTTTGGCTACGGTCTCGCCCAGACGGCTTATGGCGTGATCGGCATCAAGGTGTGGATCTTCAAGGGCGAGCTCATGGAGCACGACCCGATGGCCTCCGAGCGCCGTGCGACCGAGGGCGCCGGTGACGGTACCGGCCGTCCGCGCCGTGAGGATGGTGAGCGCCGTGACCGTGGTCCCCGCCGTGGCGGACGGGCCGAGGCCGCTAAGGAGGGCGAGGCGCAGGCCTGAAAAGGCCGCTCCCTGAGGGATTGAACCGATGTTGCAACCGAAGAAAACCAAGTTCCGCAAGCAGTTCAAGGGCCGTATCCACGGCGCTGCGAAGGGCGGCACGGAACTGAACTTTGGCTCTCATGGCCTCAAGGCCGTGGAGCCGGAGCGTGTCACGGCACGTCAGATCGAAGCGGCTCGCCGCGCCATCACGCGCCACATGAAGCGCGCCGGCCGCGTCTGGATCCGCATCTTCCCGGACGTGCCCGTGACCAAGAAGCCGGCCGAAGTCCGCATGGGCTCGGGTAAGGGCGGTATTGAGCTCTGGGTGTCGCGTGTGAAGCCTGGCCGCATCATGTTCGAGCTGGACGGCGTGCCGGATCAGATCGCTCGTGAAGCGCTGAAGCTCGGCGCCGCCAAGCTCCCGATCAAGACGCGCATCGTGACGCGCATCGGCTGAGGAGTGAGAGAATGAAGACCGAAGAGTTGAAATTCCTGACGCTCGACCAGCTCGATGGAGAGCTCGTGAAGCTTAAGAAGGAGCAGTTCAACCTGCGCTTTCAGAAGGCTTCGGGTCAGCTTGAGAACACGTCGCGCGTGCGCCAAGTTCGCCGTGACATCGCGCGCGTCCTGACCGTGGCTGGCCAGAAGCGGGCGGGCTCTGCCCCCCAGTCGAAAACCCAGTCGAAGACCGACGCGTAAGGAGATAGAGAGATGCCGAAGCGCGTCCTGCAGGGTGTGGTCGTCTCGAACAAGAACGAGAAAACCATCGTCGTTGAAGTCGAGCGCCGCTATACCCATCCGCTCTTCAAGAAGACGGTGCGCCGCACGAAGAAGTATCACGCTCACGACGAGAACAACGTCTTCAAGGAAGGCGATCGCGTCGAGATCCAGGAATCGGCGCCGTTTTCCAAGTTGAAGCGGTGGGTTGCACTGGAAAAGGTTTGAGGAATTCGGGTTCCGCGCGCAAAACGCAGCGGGATCCGGATCGGGAATTCAAGGTTTGACGCCGCGATCGACGCGGCAGGAAGAGAGCAAGTGCGATGATCCAGATGGAGACGAATCTCGACGTCGCTGACAATTCGGGCGCGCGTCGCGTTCAGTGCATCAAGGTGCTGGGCGGTTCGAAGCGCAAGTACGCCACCATCGGCGACACCATCGTCGTGTCGGTGAAGGAGGCTATTCCGAAGGGCCGCGTCAAGAAGGGCCAGGTGATGAAGGCCGTCATCGTGCGCGTCGCCAAGGGCGTGCGCCGTCCCGACGGCTCGCTGATCCGCTTCGACCGTAACGCGGCCGTCCTCATCAACGCCAACGGTGAGCCCGTCGGCACGCGTATCTTCGGGCCGGTGACGCGCGAGCTGCGCGGCAAGAACCACATGAAGATCGTCTCGCTCGCTCCGGAGGTGCTGTAATGGCCTCGCTCAAGATTAAAAAGGGCGACAAGGTGATCGTCCTCACGGGCCGCGACAAAGGCAAGCGCGGTGAAGTGATCCAGGTCCGCCCGAAGGAGAATCGCGCGCTGGTTCGCGGTGTCAACATCGTGCGCCGCCATCAGCGCCAGACGGCATCCCAGGAAGGCGGCATCGTCTCCAAGGAAGCGCCGATCCAGATTTCGAACCTCGCCATCGAGGATCCCGTGGACGGCAAGCCGACCCGCGTCGGTTTCCGCATCCTGGAAGATGGCACCAAAGCCCGCGTCGCCAAGCGCTCGGGCGAGCTTATTCCGGAGAAGAACTAAGCCATGGCCGACAACAAGAAATCCGCAAAGGCGGGCAAGCCGGCCGGCGGCGCCCCGCAGGGCAAGCCCGGCAAGGAGCCCAAGGCCGAAAAGCGCGCCAAGGGCGAGGTCGAGCTGCGCGAGTGGAAGCCGCGGCCCGAGGGCTATCGTCCGCGCCTGAAATCGCATTATGAGCAGGTCGTTCGCGACGCGCTGAAGGAAAAATTCGGCTACGCGAACCCGATGCAGGTTCCGAAGATCGAGAAGGTCGTGCTCAACATGGGCGTGGGCGAGGCGACGGCCGACCGCAAGAAGGTCGACAACGCCGCCGGCGATCTCGCGCTCATTGCCGGTCAGAAGCCGCTGCTCACCAAGTCGACCAAGTCCATCGCGACCTTCAAGGTCCGCGAAGGCATGACGCTCGGCGCGAAGGTCACGCTGCGCGGCGACCGGATGTACGAGTTCCTGGACCGCTTCGTCACGATCGCGCTTCCGCGCGTGAAGGACTTCCGCGGCCTGAACACGAAGAGCTTCGACGGCCGTGGCAACTTTGCCTGCGGTCTCAAGGAGCACATCGTGTTTCCCGAGATCGATTACGACAAGGTCGATCAGGTGTGGGGCCTCGACGTGATCGTCGTGACCTCTGCCAAGACCGATGACGAGGCCCGCGAGCTGCTGCGCGGCTTCAACTTCCCTTTCCGTAGCTAGAGGACCTCGGGCAAGACCCGAAAGGCCTTTGGAGGACCATGAATGGCTAAGACGAGCTCAGTACAGAAGAACAACCGGCGCCGGAAGCTGGCTGCGCAATATGCGGCCAAGCGTCAGCGTCTCAAGGAAATCGCCGACGACCTGAAGCTGCCGGCCGAGGAGCGCTTTGCCGCCCGCCTCAAGCTCGCCGAGCTGCCGCGCAACAGCTCCGCCGTGCGTATCCGCAATCGTTGCGAAGTGACCGGCCGCGCCCGTGGCTACTATCGCAAGCTTAAAATGTGCCGCAACCAGCTCCGCGAGCAGGCCTCTCAAGGCCTGGTTCCCGGCATGGTCAAGTCGAGCTGGTAAGGAGCCGAAGCACATGGCAGTGAACGATCCCCTGGGCGATATGCTCACACGCATCCGCAATGCGCAGCTCCGTCGCCGCCCGAAGGTGTCGACGCCCGCGTCGAACATTCGCGCGCGCGTTCTCGACGTGCTCGCCGAGGAAGGCTATATCCGCGGCTACACGCGCATCGAGCAGAAGGGCAGCTTCCCCGAGTTCGAAATCGAGCTGAAGTATTTCAACGGACAGCCGGCGATCAAAGAGATCCGTCGCGTGTCCACGCCCGGCCGGCGCGTTTATTCGCCGGTTCGCGATCTGAAGAGCGTTGCCAATGGTCTCGGCGTCGCAATCCTCTCCACGCCCAAGGGCGTGATGTCGGATTCGCGCGCCAAGGAAGAGAACGTCGGCGGCGAGATCATCTGCAACGTGTTCTGAGGGAGGCCCCGGCCTGGCCGGGGCTTGAGGAAGTCAGCATGTCACGCATCGGAAAAAAACCGGTTCCCGTTCCTGCCGCCGTGACCGCGACGGTGAACGGCCAGACCGTGACCATGAAGGGTTCGAAGGGCGAGCTGTCCTTCACGCTGCCCGAAGAGCTCAAGGTCGAGAAGACCGACGACGGCATCACGCTCTCCATGGTCGAGGACACCAAGAAGGCGCGCTCCATGTGGGGGATGTCGCGTTCGATGGTGCAGAACCTGATCACGGGCGTCACCGAGGGCTACACCCACACGCTTGAGATTCACGGCGTTGGTTTCAAGGCGGCGATGAAGGGCAAGGATCAGCTCACGCTCTCTGTCGGCTTCAGCCACGACGTGGTGCACACCATTCCCGATGGCGTCGACGTAAAGGTCGGCGGCGCCAAGCAGGAGGTCGTGACCGTCTCAGGCATCGACAAGCAGCTTGTCGGCCAGGTTGCCGCCGTCATTCGCGCCTCGCGCAAGCCGGAGCCCTATCAGGGCAAGGGCGTGCGCTTCAAGGGTGAGCACGTCTTCCGCAAGGAAGGCAAGAAGAAGTAGGACCGAGGCTATGGCCAATAAAGACTCCCAGTTCGAGAGGCGCCGCGCGCGCGTCCGCCGGTCGCTGAAGGCCCGGGCCGCGAACCGTCCGCGTCTCAGCATTCACCGCTCTTCGAAGCACATCTACGCTCAGGTCATCGACGACGCCGCGGGCCGCACGCTCGCAGCCGCATCGAGCCTTGAGAAGGACCTCAAGGGCTCGCTCAAGACGGGCGCCGACAAGGCTGCAGCTGCCGCGATCGGCAAGCTGGTCGCCGAGCGGGCTGTCAAGGCGGGCGTCACCGAGGTCGTGTTCGACCGCGGCGGATACCTCTTCCACGGGCGCGTCAAGGCGCTCGCTGATGCCGCCCGCGAGGGCGGGCTCAGCTTCTGATGAAAGGATTTTGACAGTGGCACGTGGACCTGAAAGAGGGCGCGGACGCGAGCGGGAGCGGGAAGAGCGCGACAGCGAATTTTCCGACAAGCTCGTCCATATCAATCGTGTTGCGAAGGTGGTGAAGGGCGGTAAGCGCTTCGGCTTCGCGGCGCTCGTCGTCGTCGGCGACTTGAAGGGCCGCGTCGGCTTCGGTCACGGCAAGGCGCGTGAGGTGCCGGAGGCGATCCGCAAGGCCACCGAGCAGGCGCGTCGCAGCCTGATCCGCGTGCCGCTGCGCGATTCGCGCACGCTTCATCACGACAGCGCCGGCCGTCACGGCTCGGGCAAGGTCGTGCTGCGCGCGGCTCCCGCAGGTACGGGCATCATCGCAGGCGGCGCCATGCGCGCCGTGTTCGAGATGCTGGGTGTGCATGACGTGGTGGCAAAGTCGCTCGGTTCGACCAACCCCTATAACGTCGTGCGTGCCACGTTCGACGCGCTCAAGGAGCAAGAGAATCCCCGCTCCGTCGCCGCGCGCCGCAACAAGAAGGTTTCCGAGATTGTCTCCCGCCGCCGCGACGGCGTCGACGCCGAGGCTGCCGCCGAGGCCTGATCGGATGGCCGCAAGGCCTCCGTCGGGAGCACGACAAGAAGGTATGTGAGACATGGCCAAGAAGACGATCACGGTCGAGCAGTACAAAAGCGCGAACCGCCGGCCTGAGATCCAGACCAAGACCCTGATCGGTCTCGGTCTCAACAAGCTCAACCGCCGCCGCGTCCTTGAGGACACCCCGGCCGTGCGCGGCATGATCGCAAAAGTTCCCCATCTCGTTCGCATCGTCGACGAGACGGGTAAGGCTTGAGGCATCGATTGGCGTCGGATTGCGATCCGGCACAGAGATGAATGTCTCCGTATGAGAGAGACGAACTGAGGAGCTTCGGGTCCATGCGGCTCAACGAGATTAAGGACAACCCGGGCGCGCGTAAGACGCGCGTGCGGATCGGCCGGGGCATCGGCTCGGGCGTCGGCAAGACGGGCGGACGCGGCGGCAAGGGCCAGACCGCACGTTCCGGCGTAGCGATCGGTGGCTTCGAAGGCGGTCAGATGCCGCTCCACCGCCGCCTGCCCAAGCGCGGCTTCACCAAGTGGAACCGCAAGGACTGGAACGAGATCAACATCGGCGCGCTCCAGCGGGCGGTCGATGAGGGCAAGCTCAAGGCTGGCCAGGACGTGGACGTGACGGCGCTTGTCGACGCGGGCATCCTGCGCCGCGCCAAGGACGGCCTGCGCCTCCTCGGTACCGGCGAGATCACGGCCAAGCTGGCGCTCACGGTGAACCACGCTTCCGCGAAAGCGAAAGAGGCCATCGAGAAGGCCGGCGGCTCGGTCAGCATCATCGAGAAGAAGGTGCTTGCCGACGACGTGGCCAAGCGCGAAAAGTCTGCGGCCAAGAAGGCGGCCGCCAAGGCGGGCAAGTAACGGACAGTCAGGCGCGACCGGCGGAGCCGCATCGAGCGGCTCGGCCGGTGGGGCCTGCGCGGCGTTTTCGCTGCCAGGGGCTCGACCGAGCCCTTGTCCGTTACCAAGTAAGGTCCGCAACCGGATGAAGGGGCCGCTGTGGGGTAGGGCGGCCCGGACCCTGATCGAATGCGGCGACCCGGGCCGCAGCGCATCGAGGTCCGAGAAATGATCGGGCGCACGGTTGCCTTGGGAGGCGGCCAGGCGTCTTGCCCTCAGGGCTTACGGGAAGCCGGGAGAGAACGACATGGTATCCGCTGCCGAGCAGCTTGCCGCAAACCTCAACCTCGGCGCCTTCGCCAAGGCGGAGGATTTGAAGAAGCGCATCTGGTTCACACTGGCTGCGCTCGTCGTCTACCGTTTCGGCACCTTCATTCCGATCCCCGGCATCGACGCCCAGGCGTTCGCCGCTGCGTTCCAATCGCAGGCGGGCGGCATTCTCGGCATGTTCAACGTGTTCGCCGGCGGCGCCGTCGAGCGTATGGCGATCTTCGCCTTGAACATCATGCCCTACATCTCTGCCTCCATCATCATGCAGCTGATGAGCTCGATGAACCCGAAGCTCGCCGCGCTGAAGAAGGAAGGCGAGTCGGGCCGCAAGCAGATCAACCAATACACCCGCTATCTCACGCTGGTGCTGGCGGCCTTCCAGGCCTACGGCATCGCGATCGGCCTTGAAGGCTCGCGCTCGGAGGCTGGCTCCGTCGTGATGGATCCGGGCTGGTTCTTCCGTGTCACCACGGTGATCACGCTGGTCGGCGGCACCATGTTCCTGATGTGGCTCGGCGAGCAGATCACGCAGCGCGGCGTCGGCAACGGCATCTCGCTCATCATCTTCGCGGGTATCGTGGCCGGCATGCCGTCCGCGATCGTGGGCCTCTTCGAGATGGCCCGCACGGGCGCCCTCTCGACGTTCTTCCTGCTCGCGCTGATCATTCTGATGCTGATCGTGACGGCCGTGATCGTCTTCGTGGAGCGAGCGCAACGTCGATTGCTCATTCAGTATCCGAAGCGCCAGGTCGGCAACCGCATGTTCCAGGGCGATGCCTCGCATCTTCCCCTGAAGCTGAACTCCGCGGGCGTCATTCCGCCGATCTTCGCGTCGTCCCTGCTTCTGCTTCCCATCACGGGCGCCTCGTTCCAGGCCGCCGGCGGTGGCGGGCCCGAATGGCTGCAGTGGCTCGTGGCGGCTCTTGGCCGCGGCACGGCGCTTCACATTCTCGTCTACGTGTCGTTCATCGTCTTCTTCGCGTTCTTCTACACCGCCGTCGTCTTCAATCCGAAGGACACGGCCGACAACCTGAGGAAGCACGGCGGCTTCATTCCCGGCATCCGCCCCGGCGAGAAGACAGCGGAATATATCGACTACGTCCTGACCCGCATCACGGTGGTCGGCGCGATCTACCTGGCAGCCGTCTGCGTCATGCCTGAACTGCTGACATCCTACGCGGCCGTGCCGTTCTACTTCGGCGGGACATCGCTGCTCATCGCGGTCAGCGTCACCATGGATACGGTCGCTCAGATCCAGAGCCATCTTCTGGCCCATCAGTACGAGGGCTTGATCAAGAAGGCGAAGCTCAGAGGCGCGACGACGCCACGGGGACGCCGATGAAGCTCATCCTTCTCGGGCCTCCGGGCGCCGGCAAAGGCACCCAGGCCGAAGCGCTGGCACGCCGCAAGGGCCTGATACAACTCTCCACCGGCGACATGCTGCGCGCAGCAGTGAAGGCCGGGACGGAAATCGGCCAGAAGGCCGAAGCGGTGATGAAGAGCGGCGGGCTCGTTTCCGACGAGATCGTCATCGGCATCATCGCCGAGCGCATCGGCCAGCCCGACTGCGCGAACGGTTTCATCCTCGACGGCTTCCCGCGCACGCTGAAGCAGGCCGAAGCGCTGGACCAACTTCTCATCTCTCGCCACACGGGTCTCGATCAGGTGATCGAGCTCAAGGTGGACGACACGGCCCTCCTGTCGCGCATCGAAAATCGTGCGCGCGAGACCGTGGCGGCAGGCGGCACCGTTCGTGCCGACGACAATGCTGAGGCGCTGAAAACGCGCCTCTGGGCTTACTACCGGGAGACGGCTCCCCTGATCGGGTACTACTTCGCCCAAGGGAAGCTGCGCCAGGTGGACGGCATGGCCTCGATTTCCGAGGTAGCCCAGCAAATCGACGCCCTCCTTGAGGGTGGAGAAAAGATGTCTCAGAACTAAGGCGCAGGTTGACGAAGGTTTATGACCAAGCTACAACACCGCGCTTTCAGGACGATGAAGCGGAAGGACTGTTCCGTGCGGCGATCTTCGCCCGGATCAGGTCTTTTCGCGTTTTTTCGTTTAATAACAACTATATGTCGCCGCGACTCCGCGGGCGATGAGCTAGCCTCCAGGAGAGAGATGTGGCGCGCATAGCAGGTGTGAACATCCCCACGGGGAAGCGTGTGGTGATCGCGCTCCAGTATATTCACGGTATCGGCCCGAAGTTCGCCGGCGAGATCTGCGGCCGTGTCGGGATCCCGGCCGAGCGCCGCGTGAACCAGCTGACTGACGCCGAAGTGCTCCAGATCCGTGAAGCGATCGACCGCGATTACGTGGTCGAGGGCGATCTTCGTCGCGAAGTGTCCATGAATATCAAGCGGTTGATGGATCTTGGCTGCTACCGCGGCCTGCGCCATCGCAAGGGCCTGCCGGTCCATGGCCAGCGCACTCACACCAACGCACGGACCCGCAAGGGCCCGGCGAAGCCGATTGCCGGCAAGAAGAAAGCGTAACCAGCATAGGGGTGTTTGCGGCCGGTGTTTGCCGGTGCGCCCCGCATTGGCCGTCCCGAGACGGCGAATAGGAATTGGCCCCGCGGGGCCTGGGAGTCGAGATTACCATGGCGAAAGAGCAGGCACGGACCAAGATTCGGCGCCGGGAAAAGAAGAACATCACGTCCGGCGTGGCTCACGTGAACGCTTCGTTCAATAACACGATGATCACCATCACGGACGCGCAGGGCAACACGCTGTCCTGGTCGTCGGCCGGAACGATGGGCTTCAAGGGCTCGCGCAAGTCGACGCCGTTCGCGGCGCAGATGGCTGCCGAAGATGCGGGCAAGAAGGCGCAGGAGCACGGCATGAAGGTGCTCGAAGTCGAGGTTTGCGGTCCGGGCTCCGGGCGCGAGTCGGCGCTCCGCGCGCTGCAGGCCGTCGGCTTCCAGATCACCTCCATTCGCGACGTGACGCCGATCCCCCACAACGGCTGCCGTCCGCGCAAGCGCCGCCGCGTTTAAGGCGAAGCGGGCACCAGGCCTTTCCGGACGGGTAGAACAGCGGCCGCCACGCTCCCGTCCCGGGCCCGGGCCCATCCTCTGTTGGAAGAAGCGTGCCGCGCTTGGGCGAGGCGGCACCCAGAACCGCTACGAGGACCCCCGTGTCGAACGTATTGCAGAAGAACTGGCAAGATCTGATTAAGCCGTCGAAGCTCGAAATCACCTCGGGCCGCGACCGCACCCGCACCGCAACCCTCGTCGCCGAGCCGCTTGAGCGTGGCTTCGGCATGACGCTGGGCAACGCGCTGCGCCGCGTGCTCCTCTCGTCGCTCCAGGGCGCGGCGATCAAATCCGTGCAGATCGACGGCGTGCTCCATGAGTTCTCGTCGATCCCTGGCGTCCGCGAGGACGTGACGAGCATCGTGCTCAACATCAAGGAAATCGCTCTGCGCGTCCACTCGGACGGCGTGAAGCGCATGGTTCTCAAGAAGGACGGCCCCGGCGCCGTCCGCGCCGGCGACATCGAGACCGGCTCGGAAGTCGAGATCCTGAACCCCGACCATATCATCTGCCACCTGGATCAGGGCGCGCAGATCCGCATGGAGTTCACCGCCGACATGGGCAAGGGCTACGTGCCCGCCGAGCGCAACCGCCCGGACGACGCCCCCATCGGCCTGATTCCCGTGGACAGCCTTTACACGCCGGTGACGAAGGTCTCCTACAAGGTCGAGAACACGCGCGAAGGCCAGATTCTCGACTATGACAAGCTGACCATGACGGTCGAGACCGACGGCTCGGTGAAGGCCGAGGACGCCGTGGCCCTCGCCGCGCGCATCCTGCAGGACCAGCTTGCCGTCTTCATCAACTTCGAGGAGCCGAAGAAGGCCGTCGAGGAGCGCAGCCATCCGGAGCTCGCCTTCAACGCCGCGCTCTTGAAGAAGGTGGACGAACTCGAACTTTCGGTCCGTTCGGCCAACTGCTTGAAGAACGACAACATCGTCTACATCGGCGACCTGATCCAGAAGACGGAAGCCGAGATGCTGCGCACGCCGAACTTCGGCCGCAAGTCGCTCAACGAGATCAAGGAAGTGCTCGCCGGCATGGGCCTCCACCTCGGCATGGAAGTGCCGAACTGGCCGCCGGACAACATCGAAGAGCTGGCCAAGCGCTTCGAGGACCAGTACTAAAACCAGGTTTTGGCAAGGGGCAGTGGACGATAAATCCGCTGCCCTTCGCCCACGAACGAGGTGAGGCCGAAGAACCTCCCCGTAACAACCTAAGAGAAAGAGATAGAGAGATGCGACACAAGAAGTTGGGGCGGAAGTTCAACCGCGACAGCTCCCACCGCCAGGCCATGTTCTCCAACATGGCGGCTGCCCTCATCAAGCACGAGCAGATCGTGACCACGCTGCCGAAGGCGAAAGACCTGAAGCGCGTCATCGACAAGTACATCACGCTCGCCAAGCGTGGCGACCTGAACTCCCGCCGTCTGGCCGCCGCGCGCCTGCGCGACGAGGAGCAGGCGAAGAAGCTGTTCGACGTGCTCGGCCCCCGCTATAAGGACCGCGCAGGCGGTTACTCGCGCGTGCTGAAGGCTGGCTTCCGCCATGGCGACAGCGCACCGCGCGCCGTGATCGAACTCGTCGACCGCGACGAGACGGTCAAGGGCGCCGAGGATCGCGCGCGCCATGAAGCGGAAAAGGCAGCCGAAGAGAACGCGTAAGTCTCGCGTTCGTCCCGGATACGGAACACCGAAAACGGCCCCACAAACATGCGGGGCCGTTTTTTTTCGCTCGATGCGAACGTCAGGATGCGACGAGCGTCGAGGCCTGCGGTTGCTGCGCGCCGAGCAAGGCCCTGAACTCCGCAAGACCGAAGGTCGCCACCGTATTCAGGTTCTCGTCGAGAATTTCGTACACGAGGTTCTCGACGTTGCGGTTGGAGAAAAAGGCGATGACGTCCTGATCGCCGCCGCCCTCGCTATGCGGCTCGCCGTCCGCACGGCCGGTGACGTAGCTGCCGACGGGCCGGATCTCTTTCAGCGAGCCGTCCGCACGGTAGATTCGAAGCTCACCCTGAAGCACAAGCGTGATGTAGTCGGCTTTGTGCCGGTGAAGCACGATCTTCGCGTTCGCATCGAACTTGAACAGGATGTCGACGATCCGCTTCGTCTCGTCCACGGCGCAGATGTGATAGGCGAGGTGATCGATCCCCTCGATCGTGTTCCAGCGGACATTGCGGACGTCAAACGGAAGGGTCGGCATGGGCGCGTTTTCTCCGAGGTTATGCGCGACGCGGGATCCAGCCGTGCCGCAGGATTTTTTCGTAACGCCAACGTGACTTGTTCCCTGGGAGCGCGCTTGCCATTTTGCGCCATGTCCGGATGAACACGCCGGAGGATGTCATGGCGCCCCGTCTCTCGGGTTTCACACGCGCAGCTTCGCTCGGGCCGATCGCCGACTTCATGGATCGGCAGGGCGGAAACATTACGCGCGTTCTCTCGGACGTCGATCTCCCGTTCGCCCTGCTCGACCAGCCCGAGATCGTCGTGCCGCTGCGCGAGCAGTTTCGTTTTCTCGAACGCGCAGCGCGGGAGACCGGCGACCGCCATTTCGGTGCCCGCCTCGGGCAGGCCGTCACGAGCCCGCATCTCAGCGCGTACGGAGCCTGGGTCTGCCGCGCCGAGACGCTCCAGGACGCGATGACGCGTGCGCACGCCGGTCTCGCCGTGATGCTTCAGACCTCGACCAATCTCTATATGAGGCGCGAGGGGACGCGAGTCCGGTGGTCCATCGAATTCGTCGAGCCGGAGACGGAAGGGCGCCATCACAACGAGCTGCTCGGCATCGGATACATGATGGACGTCGTGCGCGTTTACGCCGGGCCGAAGTGGCGGCCGCACGGTGTTGCGACGGCGCTGCCGCGCGGAGAACCTCGCGCGGAGCTGGAACTCATCTTGGGCACGAATGTCGAGCACGGCGACCCGATCCCATCGTTGACCTTCGACGCGTCTCTGCTCCACTGCGGACACGCGGGTGCGGGCGGGAAACGGGAAGACGCGAGTGGCGGCGCGGAGCCGAAGCTTCCGAAGCAGAACGACGACGTCGCCACGATCGCGGCCGTCATCGACCTCGCCCTGCACGAGGCGTATCCCCGCATCGAGTGGGTGGCTGGAAAGCTCGGAATGACGCGCCGGTCTCTGCAGCGCCGACTGGCGTCGCATGGAACGAGTTTCGTCGAGCTGACGGAGGCAACGTTGCAGAACCGCGCAAAAGCGTTGCTGCGCGAGGGCAGCGCAATCACCGACATCGCGCTGGAGCTTGGCTATCGCGATCCCGCCCATTTCACGCGCGCGTTCCGGCGCTGGACGGGCATGGCGCCGACGGCATTCCGCGCTGCCAACGGTCGCTAACCCCACCGGCTTTACAACTCGTCGCTGAGAACGAACGGACGATGCTGATAGATCACGTCCGATACCGCCCAGCGATCACCCGTCTTCGTCATCTTGAGATCGATGATCCGGCTCTCGCCCATATTCTTGAAGATGGCGCGCCCCGTCGCGGTGCCTGCATCCCTGTCCAGGACAGTGAGCTCGACATCGCGGATTTCGCAGTCCTGCCCGTCGACGAGAATGTCGAAGCCGAGGTCGCCCGATTCCATCGCCGCCGTGAAAGCTTGCGCGAGCGTGGGCGTGAAGTAGGTCTCCGCGATCGCGTAAATGTCGTAGGGTGGGCCTTGGGCCTCACCGCCGCACGTCGCCTCCACCTGTCCGAAGATTTCGTCGAGCACAACCTCGGGGCCGCTTCCGCCTGCCGCGGCGGGAAATGGGAAGAGCATCAACAGAACCGCGACGGCGGCCGACTGGGCACGAGAGCCAAAACGAGGAATCGTCACGTGCGAGCCTCCCTGTTGGACGGATAGGCCGTGCGTCAGGCGAAGATTAGCGCATCTGACAGGATTTGCCGCAACGGGATTGTTGGCCGGGAGAGCGCGCCTCGCCGGTTAAAGCTCAAGCGCCCGGCGCACTTCGAACACTTCCATGATGCGCGCGCCGCGGTGCGGGCCGTCGCAGACGAACGTCCAGCGCCCCTCCGTGAACGTGTCGCACATCTTCACGCCCTTGATCAGGATCCAGTGGCCTTCCTTGCCCTTGTGAATGGCGAGGATGTAATGCGCCCACGCGCTGCGCGGCTTCTGCATCCAGGTCCACACGGAGGGCCGCTTCTTGCGCTCAAGGTGCATGAAGGTTTCTTTGAGCGTCATCCCGTAGCCGTAGACGGCGAGGGCTGCTTCCACTTCGTCCGCGTAGGTGCCCTTCACGCGATATTTGAGATCGGGCGGAAGCTTCCGGTATGCGTTGACGGCCGCCTCGACCTTGCTGATCGGATAGCCTGTGATGGCGGACAGCACGTAAGGCCCGCAGAACGCGACGCGCCCGGTGTCGTTCTGGGCGTCGTTGAGCGACGAGGTTGTGCGGTCGGCAATGAAGGTTGGGTCGGCCATCGGATCGGATCGAGAAAAACGACGCATTAACGAAATCTTACCGCAAAGGGTTACCGAAACGTTAACGGCCCGGGGATGCGCGAGCCTGGAGGCCGCGCGATAAAAACGGCTGCTTCAGCAGCGCGGGAGCAAGGCGACCCGGCGTTAGCCGCCCCTGTCTTGGCGGAGCCAAGCTTCGCTTGGACGAGGGCCAGGCCAGCGCCGTGCGCCGGCCGAACCGGCCCGTGAGCAAGGAATCGGCTGCTTCAGCAGCCTGGGAGCAAGGCGACCCGGCGTTAGCCGCCCCTGCGGAGGGCCAGGCCGGCGCTGTGCGCCGGCCGAACCGGCCCGTGAGCGATAAAAACTAACTCCACCGCCGGTTCGACCACATCCATTGTTCGGGTGCGTCACGCACCCATAGCTCGAACTGCTTTTGCATCTCGGTCATGATCCAACGCACGTCTTCGCTGATGTTTTTCGTGCGCGGCACCCGCAATTCCATGATCTCGATCTCGAACCGGCTGGACGTGCCGACCCGCTTGCAGCGCGACAGCCAGATGCGGCTGCCGACGCGCCGCGCGATCATCGCGCCGATGGCTTGCGTCTTGGCGTCCTTGCCGAAGAACGGCACCGGAATGCCGTTGTTGTCGTAGAGATCGCAGACGAGGCCGAGCCGCCCTCCGCGGCGGACGAAGTCGGTAAGGACACGCGCCGTCTTCTGGTCGTCGCCGTGGTCGCCCTCGACGCGTCCGCGCCCGAACAGGCCGCCCGGATAGAGATCGCGCCGCTGATCGCGCAGATAGCGGTCGACGTAGGGGTTATTCACCGAGCGATAGACCGCGGCCGGGTTGGTCTTCGCCTCCACGAACGGCCAGACGGACAGTTCCCAGTTTCCCATGTGCAGCGAGACCCCGATCGCGGGGCCGAGCTTGTTCTTGTAGCGGCCGAACAGGCGGTCCGAGACGATGGTGATGCGGGTGGGATCTTTGATCAGCCGGTCGATCTGCATGGTCTCGGCCATCACGCGTCCGAGGTTCTCCCAGTGCGCCATGCAAAGCGCGTGGCGCTCCGCCTCGGTCTTTTCGGGAAACGCGATTGCGAGGTTCGCGAGCGCGCGTTTGTGGCGTTTCGGATTGATCAGCGGCGCAAGCACGCGCCATGCTTTGGCGGATGCGCCGGCAGCCATCTCCAACGGGAAGAGCCGGACAAGCCCAACGATGGCGCGAAGCACGCCGTATTCGAGACGGAACTGAAGATCGCGCAGGGGGCTGACGTGGGGTGTGCTCATCAGGATCCGGGGCAGCGGCTCGGAGGCGAGCCAAGTTAGAGGAAGGACCTCGCGCCAGCGGGCGGCGCGCGAACGGACTCCGGCACATGCCAAGGCGCGGCGATCCGCGTCAAGCGGCGGAATGGCGGGCGGCACCGCTGGCACGCTCTGAGAGACGCCGGGCGCCGTCAGGGTGGAGAAGGTCCGCGTCCGCGCTCGCTGGAGCGAGCCCCTCGCGCACCGCGATCCGCCGAAGCGGCCCGAGCGTCTTGAGGGCGACGAGCCCCAAGCCTCGCGCCAGATGAACGGGCCCGAGAGCGGAGATCAGCGAGCGGTTCAGGACATCGACCGTCGCGATGCGGGAGGTCACGTCGATGCGCCGGCGCGCACTGTAGGCGTCGAGCACGGCGGCGCTGCCGACGTCTTGCTCCGCCGCACGGGCATCCGCCACGCAATCCGCGAGGGTTGCGGCATCCCGCAAGCCCAGATTGAGCCCTTGCGCCCCGATGGGCGGGATGACGTGCCCGGCTTCGCCGACGAGCGCGACGCGATTCCTGCCGAAGGCCTCCGCCGTCAACCCGGAGAGCGGAAAGACGGCCCGTGATGTAATCTCGCCGACCGGGCCGAGAAGGCCCGTCAGACGCTCTTCCAGAACGGCGCGAAAGGCTGGCTCGTCGAGCGCGGCGAGGCGCTGGGCCTCGTCCGGCCGTTCGACCCAGACGAGGCTCGAAGCGAGCCCCTTGAGGGGGACGGTCGTGAAGGGACCTGCGGGCCTGTGAAATTCGGTCGAGAGGTTGCGATGAGGGCGGCCGTGCTGGAAGGACGTGGCAATGGCAGATTGGGCGTAGGTCCAGCTCCGCGTCCCGATTCCTGCTGCCTGGCGGCAAAGGGAGCCCCGGCCGTCGGCACCGACGACAAGCCCGGCCGTGAAGGTCGCGCCTTCGTGTGTGGTGAGCGTTACGGCGCTCGCGCCGATCTCCGCTTTCACGATCCCGGCGGTGGAATGTAGCCGAACGCGGCTGCCCGTCCGTTGCGCGACCTCGATAAGGCCGGCCGTGAGCGCGCTGTTGGGCACGTTCCAACCGAACGCGTCGAGATCGATTTCGGCCGCGGTGAACACGAGTTCCGGAGCGCGCAGCAGCCCGCCCGTATCGTCGATGATCCGAATGCCCGTGATCGGCGCGCTGTGAGAGGCGATTCTCTCCCAAGCGTCGAGGTTCTTGAGCAGCGCGATAGATCCGGCGAAAAGCGCGGCAGTCCGGTTGTCCGGGGCGCCGCCATGCGCGCGATGCGGCGGGGCCGCCAGCAGAACATCGCATCCGGCCGCGCTGAGAGCGAGCGCGGCGGCCAATCCGGCAGGGCCTCCGCCGACAACAGCGGCTGTGAAGTGGGTATTCAAGGTCGCCTCGTTTTTCGCGGGAGGCTCGCACACTGCCCGCGGCCGTGCAACGGGCGCGGCTGGCGACGACAGTAAAATAAACCAGCAAAATTAGAATAGAAACAGCAAGTCATAATGTCATGAAACTGTCATTCAACTCCAGAGATGCGGCGTTGAGAAGCAATGCTCGTGGCCGACACATCACGAAGAACAGTATCAAATCTGTCATAATAGCTTTTGCCGTTTACGCCTTGAGTATTGATGGGCTTATGTCCCCTCGACCACGGTGGTCGGAGCAGTCGGTGAGTCTTGCGTCTGTTCGGCTCTGCTGAGTGGTGAAGGGGTCAATGCACTGTGGACGCGCCAAGGCGCGGCAGGGCGAAAACGACGAGAGGAATTTTTCATGACCGGGGGTTTCATGACGTCGGCCGGAAGGCTGTCGCTCTTTGCAGCGGCGAGCCTTCTGATGCTGGGGGGCACATCTGCCGGCGCCGCCGACCTGGGTGGCAACTGCTGCGCCGATCTGGAAGAGCGGATTGCCGAGCTTGAGGCCACGACGGCTCGTAAGGGCAATCGTAAGGTCTCGCTTCAGATCGGAGGCCAGGTCAACCAGGCTGTGCTGTTCTGGGATGACGGCTTCGAATCGAACGCTGGCGTCTACACGAACGACGCGTCGCGCTCGCGTTTCCGCTTCCGCGGTGATGCGAAGATCAACAGCGACTTGAAGGCAGGCTACCTGCTTGAGATCGGCGTTCGCAGCGCCAACTCGAAGCGCTTCAACCAGGACGACCACTCGGGCACCGGCCTGGGCATGGATCTGCGTCACTCGACCTGGTACATCGACAGCAAGTCCTACGGTCGCGTGTGGATGGGTCTGACGGGCGGTGCTTCGGAAGGCATCACCGAAATCAACCTTGCCGGCACGGGCGACGTCGCCAAGTTCTCGGACGCCGAAGACATGGGGGGTGATCTTGCGCTTCGCCGTGCCGACGGCTTCTATTCGAACGGCGCGCTCACCGCTGCTGGCGCTCTCTCCATCCGCCGCCTCATCCGTGGCGGCAGCGGCAACCAGCCGGGTGAAGGCCGTCGTTACGACATGGTTCGCTACGACACGCCCGAAATCTTCGGCTTCACCGGCACCGTCAACTGGGGCGCGGATGACACCTGGGAGATGGGCCTGCGCTACAAGGGAGAACTCGGGGGCTTCAAGCTGGCGGCCGGCATCGCTTACGGCGAGTCGTCTGAAAACGGCGGCGTCGTCGGCTTCGAGTGTACCTCGAACGTGACGATCGCTGCGACCGGCAAAGACGCCAAATGTAACCAGCTCGGCGGTTCGGCCAGCGTGATGCACGTCGCCACGGGCCTCTACGCGAACTTCGCAGCCGGCTACATGGAAGACGAGCAGATCCAGTTCAATCCGCGTTTCGCCGGCCAGAACGTTGACGATCGTCAGGAGTTCTGGGCGCTCGAAGCCGGTATTCAGCAGAAGTGGTTCCCGCTCGGCAAGACGACGCTGTTCGGCCAGTACTACGACCACACCGGCGGTGCGTCCGATCAGGCCTTCGGCGACGGCGGCCGTCTTCTCAGCTCGAACCTCGATATCTACTCGCTTGGCATCATGCAGGACATCGACGCTGCGGCTATGAAGCTTTACGCCATCTACCGCCACGTCGAAGCCGATGCCACGAGCACGACGGGCACGCAGCTCAACTTCGAAGACGTCGATATGTTCATGACTGGCGCTGTGATCAAATTCTAAACCCGGTTTCGACTATCGTCTCAAAACGGA
Source organism: Hyphomicrobium nitrativorans NL23 (assembly GCF_000503895.1). Lineage (NCBI taxonomy): Bacteria > Pseudomonadati > Pseudomonadota > Alphaproteobacteria > Hyphomicrobiales > Hyphomicrobiaceae > Hyphomicrobium > Hyphomicrobium nitrativorans. The sequence continues at coordinate 2,902,418 of NC_022997.1, read as the reverse complement.
AGGGGTCGCCTTTGGGCGGCCCCTTTTCGTTCCGCGGCCGTGCGAGGGCCTCTCCTGTGGACAACGGCCCGCCCGGATTGTGCGCCGCAAAGCACGGGTATCTCCTGCCGCGACCTGGGAAAAAGTGGCCATTTCAAGTCTCTAAAGAGGAGAGGCTGCGGCCCTGTGACGGTATTGAACGGCTGTGACTGGCTGGCCACATTGCAGAGCAACCACACATCGGACGGGAAACGTTCACCGCTGCTTAACGATGCGCGAACATTGTTGTAACGAGCACCGGGAAGCTTCATCTTCGCGAGTCAGCGGGAGCACTTCGGGTAGGAAAATGAACCGGATTGGGTATATCGGAATGGGATTGGCGCTGGCGATCGTCAGCACCTCTGCATTCGCCTTCCAGGAGGAAGGCGGAGCGGCCTCCGTCGCGCCCGCGCCGGACGCCAAAGCTGTGCAGAGCGAGCCAGGCCTGGATTTTTCCGCGCCTTCTTCCTCGGTCGATGGATCCAGCAGCACCGGGACCGAAGTTCGCATTCCGGGCCTCGGCAGGCTTGGTGTCCTTCCCAAGATGGATTTCGGTCTTGAGCTGCTGTACGGCGCCAACGAGGTCAAGAAGCGCGAGCAGGAAATCCCCGGCGAGGACCTGACGATCCGCGGCACCGTTAAGCACAACTTCTAGAACCTGCCGAGCGGCGCTTTGAGCGCGCTTTTTATTTTGCTGCTTTTTATTTTGCTTCTGGCCGGCGCTGGGCCGATGTGTCGCGCGCGACCGTCACAGCGCCATCACGCCAGGCGGTCTAGACCGTGATCGCGTCAGGTCCTATCAGTCGGACGCCTGAGCCGTCGGTTTCGCTCCGGGTTCGGAGCGGGGTCGTGCTTTAGGCTTGCACCGCTCAAGACGAACACCCCCTCCGCTCGAAAGGCTCAGGTATGCGCATTGCCGTTGTTGGCTCAGGATACGTTGGTCTCGTCTCCGGCGCTTGCCTTGCCGATTTCGGTCACGAGGTTGTCTGTATCGACAGCGATGTGCGCAAGATCGAGGCCCTGAAAGAGGGCGTGATCCCGATCTACGAGCCCGGCCTCGAAGAGATCGTGCTCAAGAACGTCAAGGCGGGGCGGCTGCAGTTCAGCACCAGCCTGGAAGAGCCGGTGAGCGAGGCGGAAGCTGTATTCATCGCCGTTGGCACGCCCTCGCGCCGCGGCGACGGCCACGCCGACCTCAGCTATGTCTACGACGTGTCGCGCCAGCTCGCGCGCGTGGTGCGCGGTTTCACCGTGGTCATTACCAAGTCGACGGTGCCCGTCGGCACAGGCGACGAGGTCGAGCGTATCATCCGCGAGGCGAACCCGAACGCCGACGTCGCGGTGGTCTCGAATCCGGAGTTCCTGCGTGAGGGAGCGGCCATCGAGGACTTCAAGCGCCCCGACCGCATCGTGATCGGTGTCGAGGATGAGCGCGCGCGCCCGGTCATGACCGAGGTTTATCGGCCGCTTTACCTGAACAAAGCTCCGCTCGTGTTCACGACGCGCCGCACATCCGAACTCATCAAGTACGCGGCCAACGCCTTCCTCGCCATGAAGATCACCTTCATCAACGAGATGGCGGATCTCTGCGAGGCGGTGGGCGGCAACGTCCAGGATGTGGCCCATGGGATCGGCCTCGACGGGCGGATCGGCGGCAAGTTTCTCCATGCCGGCCCCGGCTATGGCGGCTCGTGCTTCCCCAAGGACACCCTCGCGCTCGTCAAGACGGCGCAGGATTACGCAAGCCCGCTCCGCCTGGTCGAGACGACGGTGGCGGTCAACGATCAGAGAAAGCGCGCCATGGCCCGCAAGGTCGCCCGCGCCATCGGCGCCGACGTCCGCGGGAAGACGGTGGCCCTTCTTGGTCTGACCTTCAAGCCGAATACGGACGACATGCGAGACGCGCCCTCCATTGCCATCGTGCAGGGGCTCCAGGACGCCGGAGCAAGCATCCGGGCTTTCGATCCGGAGGGAATGACGGCCGCGCGGGACTACATGTCGGATGTCACGTTCGCGGCCGATCCCTATGCCGCCGCCGAAGGCGCCGATGCCCTTGTCATCGTCACCGAATGGGATGCCTTCCGTGCACTGGATTTCCGGCGGCTGAGAGGCACCATGAAGAGCCCGCTTCTGGTCGATTTGCGCAACGTTTACCGGCGCGACCTCATTGAAGTGCACGGTTTTCGCTATGTCAGTATCGGGCGACCGGCGGAAGATATCGCGACCGGCCTCGGTGCGGTCGCCGAATAGGGGGGCGAGCGCCCCAATTTATGTGTGAGATGCGCAAATTTGCGACGTGTTCGAACGATTATATGGTAAACATAGGAATTTATTAGAAATTAGAAAGCTAATCTCCCTCGGCTATCGACTGGGGGACGATATTGATGCTTCACGTTCGGCTCATGGCACGGCCTGCTGCCGCTATGCGGCGGACATTTGTGCATCGCGATACGCGGCTCGTCGTTGCGGCGGCGCTTGCGTATGCGATCGCGGTCTATTTGGCGGTCAGCTTGACGCGGAACGCGGCGAGCGTGGCGGTGATTTGGCCGGCCAACGGCATTCTGCTTGCTGGGCTCTTGTGCCTTAAAACGTGCATGGGCCGGAAAGCGTTGATCGCGGCAGCGCTGCCGGCCGGCATGACGGCGTTTCTGGCGAACGGGGATCCCTGGTCTCTCGCATTGGCCTTTCCGGCGATCAACGTCACGGAAAGCCTGCTCGCTTTCGGTCTCCTGCGCTATGCCTGCGGACGGCGGATCGTTTTCACCCGGATATGGACCGTTGCCTCCTTCGTCGCCATTTGCGTCGTCGCGCCTATCCTTCCCGCGGCAGCCGGCGCGATGCTTTCGGCCAATACGTTCGGTGTCGATTGGACGGCCGCGCTGACGACCTGGTACCTCTCCGATAGCCTCGGACTTCTCGTCCTCACTCCGGCTATTCTTCTCACACGCCACACGAACGGCCAGTCCGAACGCGGACCCTCCACGGAAGCCGTTGTGCGCCACATGGTGCTTCTCGTCGCGACGACCCTCATCGTCTTCTCTCAATCGTCCGTTCCGCTTCTTTTCCTTCTCATTCCGGTTTCCGTTCTGATCGCCTTCCGTCTGGGATCGAGATGCGCCGCCATCGCCACGCTGGGGCTCACGGCTGTCTCCATGATCGCGACGTATCAAGGCTGGGGTCCCGTCGCGCTGATGGAGGACCTCGACACGCGCATCTGGGTTGTCCAGCTCTTCTGCCTCGTCAATTTGCTGACCTCTCTTGCGGTTGCCGCCGAGCTTGCCGAGCGCGAGCAGCTCCGTCGCGAGCTGGAGCGGATGTCGGCGTTGGCCTCCGCGCGGCGACGGCAACTCGACACCGCGCTCGACGCCATGTCGCAAGGCGTGTGCTTGTTCGACAGCGCGGGGCGGATCAGCGTCCGCAACAGCCGCTTCCTCGAAATCTATGGTCTCTCCGAAGATGCCGTGCCGCCGGGAACGCCGCTTTCGGCATTGAAGGACGCTTGCATACGCTCGGGCGCCGTCCCCGAGCGCGACTTCGCGGCGGCGGACCTCATCGCAAACAACGATGTGGAGCAAGAGCTTTTGAACGGACGTTACATTCGCATCGGCCAGCGAGTGCTGTCGGACGGCGGCGTCATCTGCACATATACCGACTTCACGACCGAAAAGCGGGCCGAGGATGAACTCCTCCATCGCACGCTGCACGACCTCCTGACCGGCCTTCCGAACAGATCGCTACTCGTGGGCCGGATCGATCGGGCGATCGAGGCGAGCGGCGAGGGTAAGGCCGCAGCGGTCATGCTGCTCGATATCGACTACTTCAAGTCCGTCAACGACAACCACGGCCACGCGGCCGGTGACGAGTTGCTGAAGGTCGTAGCCGACCGCTTGCGTGCCGCCGTGCGTGCAACCGATACCGTCGCGCGCCTCGGCGGTGACGAGTTCGCACTTCTTTTGGTGGACGACGAGCACGACTGCGATGCGGTTGCCGTCGCGCGCCGGATCATCGAGACCGTGGCGCGGCCGATTGTGATCGAAGGGCGGCCGATGCGTGTCGGTGTCAGCATCGGGATTGCGAAACCGCCCGTGGACGGCGCCTCGACGGATGAGATCTTGAAAGCGGCAGACATCGCGCTCTACAAGGCGAAGCGCAACGGCCGCGGCAAGTTTGCCTTTTTCGACGCCGCAGAAGACGCGGGCGTATGTTCCGCCCGGCGTCTGGAAAGCGAGCTGCGTCGCGCGCTCGACGAGAAAGAATTCCGCGTCGTCTATCAGCCGATCGTCTCCGGCGCATCGGGAGAGGTTGCAGCCTGCGAGGCTCTTGTTCGTTGGCAGCACCCCGAGCTCGGCGTTATTTCGCCGGCCGAATTCATTCCTCTCGCGGAGCGTAATGGCCTGATTGTCGGGATCGGCGATTGGGTGCTGGAGCAGGCCTGCCGGGATGCGTTGCGGATGCCGACCAGCGTCAAGGTATCTGTCAACCTGTCGCGCGTGCAGATCTCGGATCGCAACTTCGTGCGCCGCGTTGCGGAAACGCTCGCCCGGACGGGCCTTGCGCCCGAGCGGCTCGAACTTGAGATCACCGAAACCGCGATCATCGACAACGAGCGCAATGCGCTCCGCGTTCTTGAGGAGCTGACGCAGCTCGGCGTCTCGGTTGCGCTCGATGATTTCGGCGTCGGGCAGTCCGCGTTTAGTTGTTTGCGGGAACTGCCCATCAGCCGTATCAAGATCGACCGATCCTTCATCGACGATCTGGCAACCGATCCGAAGGCGCGCTCGATCTTCGTCGCCATGGCGACCATGGCGCGCTCGCTCGGAATGAAGACGACCGCCGAAGGAATCGAGACCGAGCAGCAGAGGATTATCGCAGCGCTCGCGGGTTGCGATCATCTGCAGGGTTATCTTCTCGGCCGTCCGGAGGAAATCGACAGTCTTTCGTTCGACACTCCCGCGTTAGCTGCGAATGGAAAGATGGCCGGATGAGGGATCTCGGCCCGCGCGCGACGCAAAAGGCTCAGCCCGGAGGCCGGAACGCCGGACAAAGGCTTGGATCGGTTTCGAGGCGCGCGCCTCCGATCAGGTCGACGCAGTAAGGGATCGCCGGAAACACGGCGAGCATGCAAAGCCGGATCGATTGCGGCTTGCCGGGCAGATTTACGATCAGCGCCTTGCCGCGGATGCCGGCAGTTTGCCGCGACAGGATCGCGGTCGGAACCTGCGCCAGGCTCTTTTCCCGCATCAGTTCGCCGAAGCCGGGAAGCATCTTCTCGCACACCGCTTCTGTGGCCTCTGGCGTAACGTCCCGCGGTGAGGGGCCGGTGCCGCCCGTGGTGAAAATGAGGCTGCATCCGTCCCGGTCTGCAAGATCCTGGAGCGTCTGCGAGACGAGCGCGGCATTGTCCGGCACCAGCCGCCGAACGGCTTCCCACGGCGAGGTCAGGATTTCGCCAAGCACGTCGGCAATGGCCGGGCCGCCCTTGTCTTCATAGGTCCCGGCGCTTGCCCGGTCTGAAACCGTCACCACGCCAATCTTCGCGGTCATGCCTCGATGGTCCTCGTTGTTGTCGGGCCTGGAGTTGTCAAGACTGTGGAATTGTCCATCGCATTTTTGGCTCCGACAATCTACACGAAGGCAACCCGTTCGTTCCAATCGATCCGGATGCCGCCATCGATGAACCACGACCTCTTCGTCGTCCTCGCGCTGCTCTTGACCGCCGTCGTTCTGTTCATTCGCAACAAGCCGCGGATGGACGTCGTCGCGCTCGTCATGATGACGGCGCTGCCGTTGACCGGCGTGATCGGAGTTCAGGACGCGCTGGCAGGGTTTGCCGATCCCAACATCGTTCTCATCGCCGCGCTGTTCGTGATCGGCGACAGTCTTGTCCGCACAGGCGTTGCCCAACGGCTGGGCGATTGGCTCGCAGCCCACGCGGGCGCGAGCGAGACCCGGCTCATTCCTCCGCTGATGATTGTCGTCGCCGTCATCGGCTCCATCATGAGTTCGACGGCCGTCGTCGCGCTCTTCGTTCCGGTTGTGCTGCGCATCGCTCAGCGCTCCGGCATCAGCGTGCGCCGGCTCATGATGCCGCTTTCGGTCGCCGCCCTGATCAGCGGCATGATGACGCTCGTCGCCACGGCCCCCAATCTCATCGTCAACAGCGAGCTTGTCCGCCGCGGTTACGAGGGCTTCCAGTTCTTTAGTTTCGCGCCGTTCGGCATCCCGATCTTGGCGTGCGCCGTGGGCTACATGCTGCTCGCGCGCCGATGGCTGTCTCCAACCATGCCGGCCGCCGTCGGCGCATCCGCAATGCGGCCGCGTCTCTCGCAATGGATCGAGGAGTACGGGCTCGCGGAGCGAGAGCATCGCCTGCGTGTAGCGGACGGTTCGCCGCTTGTCGGAAAGACGTTGGAGGAGCTCGATCTGAGAAGCTCTGCGGGAGCGAACATCATCGCGCTCGAACGAAACGGACGTTTTTCCCGCCGTGTGATGCAGCCCGTGGCGACGACGGAGCTGCGAGCCGGCGACGTGCTCTTCCTCGATCTCTTCACATCTCTGGTCGACATCGAGGAGGTGAGGCGCCGCTTCGATCTGGAGCGGCTGCCGATGTCCGGCTCCTACTTTCTCGATCGGTCGCAAGAACTCGGCATGATCGAGGTTATGATTCCGGCTGCTTCGAAGCTGGTCGGCCAATCGGTGGTGTCGGCACGTTTCCGCTCCGAGTTCGACTTGACGGCGATCGGCCTGAGACGAGGCGGCGTCCCTCGCGCGGGCAGTATCCGCAACGAGACGCTGGAAGTCGGCGACACGCTGCTTCTCATCGGTCCGTGGCGCGCCATCCGCCGCCTTGGATCGCATTGGAACACTCTGATCGCTTTGAGCATGCCGGCGGATCTCGACGACGTCGTGCCCGCGCCCGCCCGCGCGCCGCATGCGCTTGCCGTTTTGGGGCTTGTGGTCGTGCTGATGGTGAGCGGCGTCGTCCCCAACGTCATCGCGGCCCTCATCGGATGTCTCCTCCTCGGCCTTCTGCGCTGTATCGATACAGACGCCGCCTATCGCTCGATCCACTGGCAGACGCTGGTTCTGATTGTCGGCATGATGCCGTTTGCCGTCGCGCTTCAGAAAACGGGTGGCATCGATATTGCGGCAACCGCCTTGATCGACACGCTGGGGACGGTCGGCATTCACGCGATGCTCGCAGGGTTGTTCGCGCTGACGGCCGTGCTCGGCCTTTTTATATCCAACACGGCGACGGCCGTCCTGATGGCGCCTGTCGCCTTGGCGGTCGCGGAGGAACTTGGAAGCTCGCCCTATCCCTTCGCGATGATCGTGGCGCTCGCCGCGTCTGCCGCGTTCATGACGCCGGTGTCCTCGCCGGTGAACACTCTGGTCGTGGGGCCGGGCAACTACACGTTCTGGGACTTCATGCGTGTGGGTGTGCCGTTCGCCGTCGTCGCGATGGCGGTCAGCGTTGTGCTGGTTCCGTGGGTACTGCCGCCGTAGCGCCTGAGCATCGCCCCGTGCCGGTCGCGAGAATAATCAGACCGCATCCAAATTGCTAACGGGCTGTTAACGCAACCTGTAGCGGACTTTGGATTGTTGTATGAATGTTAAAGGAGCGCCGCCCACGGTAAGGCCGGATTTAGTGCCGCTCGTGGAGCCTCGTCATGCGTTTGTTCCGTTCCTTTCTCGAACACGAGAAGGGAAGTGTTGCTATTGTCTTTGCACTCTTGCTCGTCGTGCTGCTGGTATCGGCCGGCATCGGGGTCGACTACGGCCGGCAACTGGCGGCGCGCACGGCGATGCAGCAGGCGTTGGATGCGGCTGTGCTGGCAGGGGTTAAGCTCTCGCCCGACCGGCAGAATGCCGTGGCGGCAAAAATGTTCGAGGCGGAGCTCGGAGACACGTACATCCAGAACACCTCGGTCAGCTTTTCGCGCGACGGTGAGCACAGGCTGGCGGGGCGCGCAGACGGACAAATCAAGACGACGTTGACAGCCCTCCTCGGCGTCAAGACCTTGGACGTGGCCACGGCGTCGACCGCCGAGACGAGCGGCGAAGGCGCGGCGGTATGCATCCTCGCTCTGTCTAGGACGGCGTCGCAGCAGTTCCTTCTCAACAGCGGTGCGAAGGTCGATGCTCCCAACTGCGAAGTGCACGGAAAATCGACCGGCTCGCCGGCCGCGATCTTCAATTCCGGCACCGATTTGAAGGCTGCCCGGATTTGTTTGACCGGGAAAAGCATCATCGACAATGGCGGACGTTATACGAACTTGGAGAAGTCGTGCGCAGCGGAGGACGATCCGTTTGCAGGACGACTGCCGGTGCCGGCGTCGAACGCCTGCACGCAAAACCACGGCAATTATAACGGTGGAAACGTAACCCTCGCTCCGGGCGTCTACTGCGGCTGGTTCAATTTCAACAATTCTCCCAACGTCACGTTCCAGCCGGGTGTCTACGTCATCAAGAACGGCGGATGGAACGTCAACGGCGGCACGTGGCGCGGCGATGGTGTGACGTTCTATTACGCCGACACGTCCAAGATTCAGTTCAATAGCGCAGTCGACGTGACGTTGACGCCGCCGGCGTCGGGCCCTTATGCGAACATCATGATGTTCGAGGCGCCGAACCTCTCCCCCTCGCAGTTCGTGTTCAACGACGCCAAGGATATGAAGATGGACGGGCTGATCTATTTGCCGAGCAGGGATGTGACGTTCAACTCCGGCTCGAAGCTCTCGGCAAAATCGTTCACGCTGGTGATCAACACTCTGATCCTCAACCAGACCAACTGGACCTTAAAGCCTTCGAAGTCGAACATATCGAGCGGCGATGGAAACAAGTCGGCCCGTCTCGTCCGCTAGGCAAAAAGTTCGTCGTTCGCGGTGTGAAAATCGTACGTCCTAAGTCAACATTTTCGGCGGATCGAACGGTTGGTGACATGCTTGATCTAGGGCAAGCGCAACGCACGCATCATGTTGCATCAATGGAAGGTGCGATTTAGCATTTGCGTCGTTCGTGCGCAGGCTTTGCCTCCCACGTGCAAATCGATTGAACCGGATAACGTGAATTAAAAGGCGTTCAGTCATGGAAAGCGAGCGCGGCCAGACAACAGACGGAGGGGAGCAAAGCCCTCTCGTCGAACGCCGCTCGGAGCTTTCGGTTTTTCTGCTTCTCGCTGTCATCATCTGGCCCATCATCTCCGTCGCGCTGATCGGCGGCTACGGCTTCCTCGTCTGGATGTGGCAGATCGTATTCGGCCCGCCGGGCCCGCCGGGATAGGAGCAGAATGATGGATCCCGGCAGGCGGAATTTTTTTCTTGGGCGGCGGGCAACGGCATCCGTACGGCCGCCGTGGAGCACGGACGCGGCCATTCTTTCCGCTTGCACGAGTTGCGGCGACTGCGCCACGTCCTGCCCAAGCGGCATCATCGAGATGGGTGCGGGCAACTATCCGGAAATCCGACTGGACAAGGCGGAATGCACGTTCTGCGGACGTTGTGCCGAGGTCTGCCGCGCAGACGTGTTCGATCTGGCGCGCAAACCTTTCCGGCACACGATTGCGATCGGAGATGACTGTCTGTCGAAGACGGGGATCGAATGCCGGAGCTGCCAGGATGCATGCCCCGAAGCCGCCATCCGGTTCCAGCCGCGTCTCGGCCGTTCCGCAGAACCTGCTCTTCGGGCGGATCTGTGCAACGGCTGTGGAGCGTGTCTTGCGCCATGTCCTGTCAGCGCGATCCGCATCGTCACCGAGCAGGAGGCCGTCCATGCGTGACTCCGATCGCGGTGCAGTCGTTCATATTTCGAGCGCGGTTATCCGCTGCCTTCCTGCCGCGGTCGAAACTGTGCGCGGCTGCATCGAGGCGCTCGGCATGGCCGAGGTCGTCCATGTCGAAGGTAACAAGCTCATCGTCATCATCGAAGGACCGAGCAGTGGAACGGTCGGAGACTGCCTGACGCAGATATCTGCGTATGAAGGCGTGGTCTCGGCGGCCATGGTCTACGAGCAGGTCGAGCCGGCCGAAAGTGCGGGAGAAGAAGCATGACCCTGACACGTCGCGATATGATCAAGGCCCACGCGGCCGGCGTGGCGGCAGCCGCAGCGGGCATCACCTTGCCGGCCGCGGCCCAGCAGGTGACGGGTGGCGCCGAGGCGCTCAAGATCAAGTGGTCCAAGGCGCCGTGCCGCTTTTGCGGAACGGGCTGCGGCGTCATGGTCGGTGTTCGTGACGGTCACGTCGTCGCCACGCACGGCGACACGCAGGCCGAGGTCAACCGCGGCCTCAACTGCATCAAGGGCTACTTCCTATCGAAGATCATGTACGGCAAGGATCGGCTGACGCAGCCGCTTCTGCGGAAGCGCAACGGGCAGTACGCCAAGGACGGCGAGTTCGAGCCCGTCTCCTGGGACGAAGCGTTCGACGTGATGGCCGAGCATGCCAAGCGTGTCCTGCGCGAGAAAGGGCCCGAGGCTGTCGGCATGTTCGGCTCCGGCCAGTGGACCATTTGGGAGGGGTACGCGGCGTCGAAACTGATGCGCGCCGGGTTCCGCTCGAACAATCTCGACCCTAATGCCCGCCATTGCATGGCCTCTGCCGCATACGGCTTCATGCGGACCTTCGGCATGGACGAGCCGATGGGCTGCTACGACGACTTCGAGCATGCGGACGCCTTCGTGCTCTGGGGCTCGAACATGGCGGAAATGCATCCCATCCTGTGGACGCGGGTGTCCGACCGGAGGCTTGCCCACGACCACGTGCGCATCGCTTCGCTGCAAACCTTCACGAACCGCAGCTCGGATCTCGCCGATATCCCGATTGTCTTCCGGCCCGGAACGGATCTGGCGATCCTCAATTACATCGCCAACCACATCATCACGACGGGGCGCGTCAACGAAGCCTTCGTCAACGATCACACGGCGTTCTTCAAGGGGCGGACCGATATCGGCTACGGGCTGAGACCGGAGCATCCGCTTGAGGTCGCGGCCACCGGCGCGGCGAACGCGACCGACATGGAGCCGTCCTCGTTCGAAGCGTTCGCGGAGCTCGTATCAGAGTACACCTTGGACAAGGTGTCCAAACTTTCCGGCGTAGAGCCCGACCTGCTTAAGGAACTGGCGGAGCTTTATGCCGATCCCAAACGCAAGGTCATGTCGCTCTGGACGATGGGTGTGAACCAGCATGTGCGCGGCGTGTGGGTCAATCAGATGATCTACAACGTCCACCTGCTGACAGGAAAAATCGCCGAACCCGGCAACAGCCCATTCTCGCTGACGGGCCAGCCGTCCGCCTGCGGCACCGCGCGCGAGGTCGGCACCTTCGCTCATCGGCTTCCCGCCGACATGGTGGTCACCAATCCCAAGCACAGGGAGAAGGCCGAGCACATCTGGAAGCTTCCGGAAGGCTTGCTTCCGGATTGGGTTGGCGCGCATGCGGTCGAGCAGGACCGCCGGCTGAAGGACGGGCGGATCAATTTTTACTGGGTCCAGGTCAACAACAATATGCAGGCCGCGCCCAACGTCACCAACGAGACGTATCCGGGCTATCGCAATCCCGAGAACTTCATCGTCGTGTCCGATGCATATCCGACCGTCACGGCGATGGCGGCAGATCTCATCCTGCCGGCGGCAATGTGGGTGGAAAAGGAAGGCGCATACGGCAACGCGGAACGGCGCACGCATTTCTGGCACCAACTCGTCGACGCTCCAGGCGACGCGCAGTCCGACCTGTGGCAGCTCATGGAGTTTTCGAAGCGCTTCACGACCGACGAGGTCTGGCCCGCCGAGGTTCTCGATCGCAATCCCGAGTATGCCGGCAAGACCCTGTTCGATGTGCTGTTCGCAAACGGCCACGCCAACCGCTTCCCGGCGAGCGACATCGAGGCCGGCTACGAAAACCACGAAGCGGAACGTTTCGGCTTCTATGTCCAGAAGGGCCTGTTCGAGGAATATGCCGAGTTCGGCCGTGGCAAGGCGCACGATCTCGACGACTTCGACGTCTATCACCGCGTCCGCGGGCTCCGCTGGCCGGTGGTGGAAGGCAAGGAGACGCTCTGGCGTTACCGCGAAGGCTACGACCCTTACGTCAAGCCGGGCCGTGGCGTGGAGTTCTACGGCCGGCCCGACGGGCGCGCGGTGATTTTGGGCGTGCCGTACGAGCCGCCCGCAGAGTCGCCCGATGAAGAGTTCGACATGTGGCTGGTGACGGGCCGCGTGCTCGAACACTGGCACTCGGGCTCGATGACCATGCGTGTTCCGGAACTCTACAAGGCGTTCCCAGGAGCGCTCTGCTACATGCACCCGCAGGACGCGCGTGAACGAGGTTTCAACCGCGGCATGGAGATCAGGGTGGTCTCGCGCCGCGGGGATATGCGCACGAGACTTGAGACCCGCGGGCGAAATAGGCCGCCGCGAGGCGTCATCTTCGTCCCGTGGTTCGATGCGAGCCAGCTGATCAACAAGGTCACGCTGGATGCCAATGATCCAATTTCCCGGCAGACGGACTTCAAAAAATGCGCAGTCAAAATCGAACGCGTGTAACCCTGTTCCGCTGGTCCTCGCTCGGCATCGCAGCCCTTGCTGCGGGTGCCGTAGCGTTCGCGGCAGCGTATGCCCAAGAGATCGTGCCGAGGCTGACTGGCGCGGCGCATCCGATGAAGGACGTTGCCGCATCCCCGCTGCCATCGCCGGTCGTCGACGACCAGAGGCGCATGCGTAACTATCCCGAGCAGCCGCCGATCATTCCGCATTCGATCGACGGCTATCAGATCTCGCTCAACGCCAACAGGTGCCTGGAGTGCCATCGCCGCCAGTACACCGATCACGTCCGCGCGCCCATGATCAGCATCACCCACTTCCAGGACAGGGATGGCCAGATGCTCGCGGACGTCGCGCCGCGCCGGCATAACTGCACCGCATGCCACGTTCAGCAGACGGACGCGAAACCGCTTGTCGAAAACGACTTCCGCGACATGCTCAACCTTCTGCCGGTCGGGGAGAAATAGGCGATGCAGAGGATCAAGGCGCTTCTGCTCCGGTTCTGGGGGATCGCCAGCAGACCGAGCGCCTACCTCAGCGTAGGCTTCCTGACGCTCGGCGGGTTTCTCGGCGGCGTCATGTTCTGGGGCGCCTTCAACACGGCGCTTGAGGCCACCAACACGGAGACGTTCTGCATCACGTGCCACGAGATGAAGGCAAACGTCTTCGAGGAGATGACGCGCACCGTGCACTACACGAACCGTTCCGGCGTACGCGCAAGCTGCCCGGACTGCCACGTACCGCACGAGTGGACCAACAAGCTCGCCCGCAAGATCCAGGCGTCGAAAGAGGTTTGGGGTCATATCTTCGGGACCATCGACACGCGGCGGAAATTCCTGGACGAGCGGTTGCGGCTCGCCAAGCACGAGTGGGCTCGCCTCAAGGCCAACGACTCGCTGGAATGCCGCAACTGCCATTCCGAGGTGGCCATGGATTTCACGCGCCAGACTCAGCGCGCGGCCCAGATCCATACGCGCTATCTGATCGAAAAGGACGGCTACACCTGCATCGATTGCCACAAGGGCATCGCGCATGAGCTGCCCGACATGAGGGGGATCGATCCGGGCTGGCTGCCGCCCGCCGAAGTGCGTGACGAATTGGGCATTCCATCGTCCGCCCACTACGACCCCGAAACCGACGCTCTGCGCCGGTATGCGCAGGAAGAAACTCAAGGGAATTAGTTTCGCGAGAGGTGCGCGGGGAGAGAGCGGCGCCGATGGCGCGCTTCGCTTCGTCGTGCGCGGAAGCGGCCTGCAGAAAACGCCGATTGACCGGAATTGACGGCGCGGCATAAAACTCAACTTACGCCGATCCTTCGCTGGACCGGCAAATCGAAAGCGTGCGCCGAAACACGAAAGAGCCAAGGGCCAGATCGAAGAGGAGCCGCTCGCGCCGTGATCTGTCGCCATTGCCGATCGCGGCTGACCGATGTGTTTCTCGACCTCGGCCGCACACCGCCTTCGAACGCCTATCTCAGTGAGGCCGCCCTTTCCGAGCCGGAGACGGCCTACCCTTTGCGCGTCTTCGTCTGCAACCATTGCCGCTTGGTGCAGACGGAGGATTATGCGGATGCGGATGAGCTGTTCAGTCCGCACTACGCCTATTTCTCATCGACCACGAAAAGCTGGCTCGACCACGCCGCGTGCTATGCTGCCATGATCTCCGAGAGGTTCGCCCTGTCGGACGAGAGCTTCGTGATCGAGGTCGCGTCGAACGACGGCTATCTCCTACGAAATTTCGTGGACGCCGCAATCCCCTGTCTCGGCATCGAGCCGACGGACAGCACGGCCGCCGCCGCCGAAGCGCTGGGCATCCCCGTACTCCGGAAATTCTTCGGCGAAGCGCTGGGACGGGAGTTGGCCGAGCGCGGACGGCGCGCGGATCTCGTGTGCGGCAACAACGTCTATGCCCATGTGCCCGACATCAACGACTTTACGCGCGGGCTTGCGGCGGTGCTCAAACCCGAAGGCGTGGTGACGCTCGAATTCCCGCATCTTCTGCGCCTGATCGAACAGTGCCAATTCGACACCGTCTACCACGAGCATTTCTCGTATCTGTCGCTTGCCGTGGTGGAACGGATTTTCGCGGCCGCGGGCCTCCGGTTGTTCGATGTCGAGGAGTTGCCAACCCATGGCGGCAGCCTGCGCGTCTACGGATGTCTCGCGGCGGCAGGCCATTCTACATCGCCCGCCGTGGCCGAGGTGCTGGCGGCGGAACGGCGTCACGGGCTCGACACCGACGCGCCGTATGCCGCCTTCCAAAGCCGCGCCGATGCCGTCCGGGACGGCCTTCTATCGTTTCTCCACGACGCAAAGCGCACGGGAAAGACCGTGGCAGGCTATGGTGCCGCGGCGAAAGGCAACACGCTTCTGAACTATGCTCGCGTGACGCGGGACCTGCTGCCGTTTATCTGCGATGCGGCGCCCTCGAAGCAGGGGTTGTTCATGCCTGGCAGCCACATTCCTATTCTGCCTCCATCGGCGCTTTTCGACCGCCGCCCGGACTTCGTCCTCATCCTGCCGTGGAACATCGCGGCTGAGGCGAGAGCCCAGTTGGAACCGCTTGCCGCGGCAGGCACGCGCTTCGTCACCGCCGTGCCGACGCTGACGGTCTTCTAGCCCGCGGCGCTGAGGATGGCCGAACGGTTCGAAGGCTTGAGATCATTGGAGATCAAACATGAAAACTTGGATCGCTGCGATGGGCATCCTGATCGCTGTGGCCGGCGGGGCGAGCGCGGGCGATCATCCCTTTTCAGGTGTGTGGAGCGAGGCAGGCTTGGAAGAGATCGAGGCCGATCCCGCGTTCTTCGGAGAGAACGCCTGCTACAACAAATTCTCCGAGCAGCTCCCCGACGGGACGTTTCGCTTCTATCTGGTCGACCATGCCAAATGGCTGGACGAGGGCAAGATCGAATACGTGCTGGCACAGGAGGGAACCTGCACCGTCGACGATACGGGTAAGAACGAGACGTGCGGGGGGCAGGTCATCGGCGAACGGCAGAACGAATGGTTCATCGTGTATCAGGGCCGCGAGGAGATCGGGCTGCGCGCCACGTATTATGAGAACGTGTTTTACTTCCAGAAGCGTCTCAACGGCGTTCCGATCGTGCGTCGGGAATGTCCGTTCGGCATCGAGGCGATAAAGCCCTTCATTACCGGCAAGACGGTGTCCGATTGCACCACACGATGCCGGGCCTTCGGAAGAAGTGAGGCTGCGCAGCTCGATAAGATGATCGAGGCGCTCAAGGCGAGGAAATAGATCTAACGCACGACAAATCGGAACGACTGCGTAAAGGTCATGGGATCTCTACTCACGTCGGGCGGAATCGGCGGAAAAGGGGATGCGCGCTCCAGTGCGGCGATGGCAGCGCGGTCCAGCACCTCCGCTCCAGACGACGTCATCACATCTTTCGACAGCAGCGCGCCGTCGGTCCCGACCGTGAATTTGACAACCACGGTGCCGGTCCGTCGCGATCGCGGGTTCACCTTGGAACGCTGAACCTGCTCGTTGATCTTGCCGAGGTACAGGCCCACGATCGTAGCGTCTCCGCCTTTCTTCTCTTCCCCGGAGCTGTGTTCGGTCACAATCACCACCTGATCGGGCTGCGCCACAACCTCGACGAAATCGGGCTGACGTTCGTCCATCGGCAACAGCGGCGACGGGGGCTCCTCGGAGTGCTCGGGGGCCGACTCTTCGATCCGATCCGGCGGTGGGAGACGCGCGGGCGGCGCACGCAGGGCGGCTTGCGCGATCTCTTCGGGCGGCGTCGGCTGCTCGGCAGGAAGAGCCTGCGCCGGCGTGAGAGAATGCGGTGGCGCGGCGTCGGACCTCACCGCCACGTTGGGTTCTTTGACGTCGTCGAGTGCGGACTGGTTTGCGGCGATGAAATCGTGTTCGTCGACGAGATCCGGCAACGCTTCGCGCGCATCGACGAGGTCCTGTTCGACGGTACTGTGCTCCGACGCGATGACGTCGCGAACCTGCTCGGGCGCTGTACGTGCGGAATCCTGCGGCGGAGGATCTTGCGGGTCGATAGCGAAGACGTCTCGGATCGCCCCGTGGCTGACGTCGTCCACCATGTCTTCCGGCTGACGAAGCGCCGCAACGGCGGGCGGCGGCGGAGCATGTTGTTCGATCGGGATAGCCGCTTGCGTGTCGACGCTTTGGAGGTCGTCGCCGATGTTGGTCACCTCGCTGAGATCCAGGCCCTGGGGTTCGAGGATGATGTCTTGCCTCTCGCCGAGATCGAAAACCTGCGGCCGATCGTGCTGGAGCCGCTGCCACAGCGCATTGCCGACCAGTCCATGCAGCACCAGCGAGAGAATGATGGCGATCGCTTGCAGCGGCATAAATCGATCTCTACGTTTCCCCGGTCGTGAATATAGGAAGCATAGCCGTCACGCAGGACATTGGTGCGATGGCCATAACGATAGGCGATTGTCGGTCCGCGCGTTCCATCGTGCAACCGTCGGAATGCTGACGGATAATCCGGGTCCGGCCCGGCGTCATCAAGAGTGTGGAAGGTTGCAATGAGCCTCGAACGCAGCGCAACGCAGAGGGCGGGCCATCTCACCGTGTCCATGCAGGTACTTTTGGCAAGCGCGCTGCTTCTTTTGGTAGGCGGGGGAAGGGCGGTCCTGGCCGCAGGGCCCGCATGCATGTCGGATGCAATGATCGTTTTCGACGCATCGGGCTCGATGGCCGCACTGGACTTCCCGGATGGTGGTCCGTCACGCTTCGACAGGGCGAAGGCGTCGCTCGGCACCTTTCTTCCGACGGTTTCCCCGCAACGCCGGCTGGGATTGGTGACTTACGGGCCCGGCGCCAGCCGCAATGCGTGCGCGAATGCAAGTTTGCGTGTGCGGCCTCAGCCGAATTTTGCCGAACCCATCCTTTCGGAGGTGGAGGCGTTGAGGCCGGCAGGACGCACGCCGCTGACGCTGGGCGTTCGCATGGCGCTCGACGCGCTACCGGAGACGGCGGCAACCGTTGTCCTTTTGACCGACGGCCAGGAGACCTGCCACGGCGACCCGTGCGCACTGGCTCGTCAGCTTCGCAGCGTCCGGCCTTCTGTGACGGTCCATGTGATCGGCTACAAGCTTCAAATGCGAGATGGCCGGGCGGAATCGGGAGCGGAGTGCCTTGCATCCGAGACCGGCGGGCTGAACGTGACGGCGGATACCGTCGATGAACTTAACCGGGCTTTCGAGCAAACGCTCGGCTGCACGAACGTGGCGCAACTCACGCGTCGGCAAGAACCCGCTACGCTGCCCTAAGCGTTTTTCGGCCGCACGTAGAAAGCGGCCGATGTCTCTCCGGCGGGCCGGCTGCCTACTTAGGCGCTTTCGTTTTATGGTCGAGCTCTGCGACGAAGCGGCTGCCTTGCCAAATCGATTGGTCGAGATCGCCCATCGAAAGCGCAACGCGCGCGACGGAGGCCGCATCGCTTTCGGCTTGGAAGTCTCGGCCCGGTGCCGTGACGGATCCGCTGGGGCAGAGATCGAAGACACGATAGGTATGCATGTCTGCTCCTGATGCAAACGGGGGAGCACACGCTGTCTCTCTGCTGTCGGCTTCCGAAGGCTCTTACGCCGACAATGATCCGAGCCTACGACTTTTCCGCGCCTCTGCCAAGGTCGGCGGAAATCCCGTGACTGCGGAGTGGTGGCCGCTGCGTCCCGCGCCGAGACCGTCTCGGTTCTCTGTAGGCGTCGGTGGAAACGATCCGCATAGCGATCGAGGAACTTCTCCGGAGTATCCGGGTTGCTAAGTGTTGTCGCACGTCATGAGCCAGCGCGTTATCGATGATCGCTTTCGTCAAGTTGATCCATATCGCAGCCGTCGCGATATGGGTTGGAGGCCTGATCGCGCTTCCTGCCTGTCATCGTCGCCTGGGCCAGTTGCAGGCGAGGCCGCGGGTCCAGGGCGGCCATGAAATGGACGCGTCGGAGCAGCGCCTCCGCGATGCGGCGAGATTTGCTTACGTTGCGATTGTTTCGCCAGCCGCCTTCGTCGCTGTCACGACAGGTATCGTGCTGATCTTCCAGGGGGGCGTGGTCGATCCGTGGTTCGCGGTGAAGCTCGCGTTCATCGTCGTGCTCGTCGTCGCGCATTCGCTTGCCGGTCAAACCACGGCAAGGCTGTCCGGGAAGGGCTCGGCGTATCCCGCTTGGCGATATGTGGGCGCGACGGGACTGGCCGGTGCCATCACGCTCGCGACGGTCGCGGTGAGCCTGTCGAAACCCTCGCTCGATGGCGTTTCCATCCCGCCTGCTCTTCGCGAGCCCGGCGCTCTCAAGACGATCGTCGAAAGGGTCATTCCTTGGCGCTGACCATGAGGCCGATTCCGTGATGGAAAATGAGCTTTCCGCCATGCCACCCCGCGAGAGCGGTCGCGACGGTCGCGAGCGCGGAAAGCATGAGACCGTGCGGCAGGACCGCGTCGGGATGGACGAGGCGCAGAACCCAGTTTGCGCCCGCGACGGCGAGCAGAACCATCGCGGCAACGCCGTGCGCCCAACTCGCGGCACGTTTGCGAATGCCGGGCACAAACAAAAGCTCCAGCGTTCCGACGATGCCCGCGAACACGCCGGTCGCGAATGCGAACCCCGCCGACCAAACGCCGACCCTCACCCAGAACGGATCGGCCGTCCACCAATAGAAGAGGTCCACACCGAACGTGGCGATCACCAGCGCGATGGGGAAATGAACGCTCATGGCGTGAATGGGATGACCGGCGACGGCGACGGCAGAGCTGATGTCGAGCTGCGCGTCGTCCGTCACCGGCTCTTCCCTGGTGTTCGAAGCCGGTTCGTCGGATTTTTTCGTCATGGCTCTGCGCACGTCCTTTTCGCATTAAGATCGCGAAGGGGCGCAATGTTCCCACTGATTGCCGCCGCAGGCGGTTTGGCGAGCTGCTCCGGGGAGCTTTCGACGCTGTCGCCGGCGGGTCCGGTTGCCGGCTCCGTCGCAACGCTCTGGTGGGTGATGGCGTCAGGAGCGGCGCTTCTCTTCGCTCTCGTCATGGGATTGTTTCTTTTGACGGTGCTCCGGCCGGGGTTCGGGCGATCTCTAAGCCCGCGCGCATGGATCGTCGGCGGCGCGCTGGTGCTTCCGCTCCCCGTACTCGTTCCGCTTCTCGTCTATTCTTTCGAGCAAGGCGAGCGGCTGCTTATGCTCGGCGGCCCGGAGGGCGATGCCGTCCGCATCGAAGCGCGCGCAACCATGTGGCAGTGGCAGTTCTTCTATCTCGACGAACCCGGCCAACCGTCGACGATTGCAAGTCTCGACATTCCCGCGGGGGCCGTCGTCGACGTGATGGCCACGAGCGAAGATGTCATTCACAGCTTTTGGATTCCCCGCCTGGGCGGAAAGATCGACGCGATCCCCGGCCACCGCGCAAGGCTACGGCTTCTCGCGGACGCGCCGGGCACCTACAGCGGGCTATGTGCCGAGTATTGCGGGCTCGGCCATATGCGGATGAGTTTCACCGTGCGCGCCCACGAGCCGGAGGACTACAAGCGCGCCATGGACGCTGCGCGCGCAGCGTCGGTGCACGCCGAAAGCCGGGCGAGGCAACCATGACGGAAGCTCACCGCACCGCCTCGCCGATCAAGCTGCACAAGGAGCTCACGGCGATCTGGGGACCAGGCACCGGCATCGAGCGTCTCGCCGCGGTCAATCACAGTGTTCTGGGCAAGCGTTTCGTCATAACGGCGTTCGTTTTCTTCGCCATCGGCGGTGGCCTCGGGATGCTGATCCGCACGCAGCTCGCAACGTCTGCGAGCGCGTTCATGGACGAGGGTCTGTACGCGCAGATCTTCACCATGCACGGAACGATCATGATGTTCCTCTTCGCAATTCCGCTGTTCGAAGGATTTGCGATTTACCTTCTCCCCAAACTTGTCGGCGCGCGCGACTTCGCGTTCCCGCGCCTCACCGCCTACAGCTACTGGTGCTATCTGTTCGGCGGAACGATGCTGATCGTCGGACTGCTTGCGGGTGTGGCGCCCGATTCCGGCTGGTTCATGTACACCCCGCTTTCTTCGCGGACCTATACGCCAGGCATCAACGCGGATCTCTGGCTGCTGGGCATTGCGTTCGTCGAGATCTCCGCGATCTGCACCGCCGTCGAGATCGCCGCCAGCGTGTTGAAGGTGCGCGCGCCCGGCATGTCGCTCGACAGGATGCCGATATTTGCCTGGTACATGCTGGTTGTCGCTTTGATGATGCTGATCGGCTTCCCGCCGCTGATCCTCGGCTCGATCCTGCTCGAAGTCGAGCGCGCCTTCGATCTGCCGTTCTTCGATCCGGCGCGCGGCGGCGATCCGCTGCTATGGCAACACCTGTTCTGGCTGTTCGGGCACCCCGAGGTCTATATCATCTTCCTTCCGGCCGCCGGGCTCGTCTCGACGTTTCTGCCCGTGTTCGCAGGCCGCCCCCTCGTGGGATACACCGCCATCGTCGTTGCCGTGATCGCCATGGCGTTTCTGTCGTTCGGGCTGTGGGTGCACCATATGTATGCGACGGGCATCCCCCATCTCGGGCTGAGTTTCTTTGCGGCCGCAAGCGTGCTGGTCACAATCCCGACCGCGGTTCAAATCTTTGCGTGGCTGGCCACGCTTTCGCATGGAACGCCGCGATACTCGCTACCTATGCTCTACGTGTTCGGAATGTTCTTCGTCTTCGTGATCGGCGGCCTCACGGGCGTCATGCTCGCAATCGTGCCGTTCAATCTTCAGGCGCACGACACGCACTTCGTTGTGGCGCATTTGCACTATGTGCTGATCGGCGGCTTCGTTCTGCCGATGATCGGCGCCGCCTATCATTGGCTCCCGCATGTGACGGGCCGGCTCCCGTCACGCTACATGTCCGCAATCGGGTTCTGGACGATCTTCGCAGGCTTTAACGTCACGTTCCTGGTCATGCACCTGACGGGTCTTCGCGGAATGCCGCGCCGCATTCACACGTATATTCCAGAACTCGGCTGGGAGACATTGAACCTCATTTCATCCATCGGAAGCTTCGTGATGACGATCGGCTTTGCCATCGTCGTCATCGATCTCCTGCTGCTGATGCGCTTCACGCCGCGCAGCCGGCGCAATCCATGGAGCGCAGCGACGCTCGAATGGGCGATGCCCATTCCGCCTCCGTCGTACAACTTCGCGTCTCTGCCGACGATCGACCGTCGGGCCGATAGGCTCGATCCCGGCCCGCTCGCGGCAGAGTTGGCGGGAGGGCGCGGCTATCTCGCGTTTACACGTCACGGCCATATGGAGACGCTGGGCGTTGAAATGATCGGGGGAGATGTCGAACACGTTATCGTCCTGCCGCGGCAAACCTATCGGCCGCTCATCACCGCGATCGCGACCGGCGCGTTCTTCGTGCTGATGCTTTTGAAGCTCTACTGGATGGCCCTCGCGACACTTCCTGCAATCGTCGTGTGCTTTCTCCTCTGGACGCGGGATACGGGCCTTGAAGCGGATACGGGCCCGGTGCCGATCGGACGCGGAGAGACGGCCCAATATCATTACGAAAGTAGGGATGCCCCGTCCTGGTGGGCCATGGCGTTCACGCTTGCCGCAAACGCCACCCTTTACGTGTCCTTGCTTTTTGGCAGCTTGTTTCTGTGGGTCTCGGCGCCGAACTGGCCACCGTCCGTTTTGCCCGATCTCGGCGTCCTTTGGCCGGCTTCCGCTGCGGTCGCGGCCCTGTGCGCTGCTGCCTTCGGTGCGCGCGCCGTGCATATGGCGGGGCGGCGCCCGTTCGTCCCTCTCGGTGCGTGCGCCGCAAGCCACACCCTGGCATCCGTCGTCCTTCTCGGAATCGCTATCGCAGGCGTGCCGTCTCTAACAGCGCACGCGCTGTCGGCCGCGATCTTCGTGATCCTGATCTATCTCGCGAGCCATCACGCGCTTGGCGCGGTGTTTGCTCTGTTCGGCGCGGCACGCGTTCACAGCGGCAAGGTCTCGGCCCTCCGCACGCTCGATCTGCGGATAGGCCGCCAGTGGCACGATTACTGTGCCGTCGCGACGGTCGTCGGACTGGCGTTTGTGGCCGCGCTGATTGGGCTCGTCGGATCGGAGCCTGCGTGATGAATGTCCGCTCCGACAGCGCCGGCCGGTTGTCGGCTGTTGCCGCAGGCTTCGTGGCCTGGGCCGCGGTCTTTGTCGTGATCTACGGCATGCAGGCCGTCGGATGTCGCCTCGCATGGCACGAGGTCGAGCTTTTCGGATCTATAAGCCTGCAGCGTCTCCAGCAGATCTCGCTCTATGCCGTTGGCCTCGTCGTGAGCTTCGTTCTCTACCGCCACCTCAGCAGCGAGAGACGCCGGACGCCATCCGATGCGACCGCAGGATTTCTGGCCAGGGTATCCACCTACGGCGCACTCGCCGCGTTCGCGGCCGTGGCCATATCGTTTGCGGGCGTCTTGTGGCTGTCCACGTGCTGAGGCGATGCGTTGAACCCATCGCCGCCGAGCCGGATGGAACCATCGCATCACCCTCAGGTTAGCCAATGAGGCAGCCTCGGCATATGCGGCGGCCCAATTGGGAGAGGTGGATGTCGGACGATGTGGAGTTCGAGCGATACGATCACCCGGCAGGAGGCTGGGGGTCTGTCAAATCGCTGGTGCGTCATTCGACGCGGCAGGGCGCCATCGGCACCGCGCCGGATCTCCTTCGCTATCACAACAAGCCCAAAGGATACATGTGTACCAGTTGCGCATGGGCAAAGCCGGCCGTCCCCCACAACGCCGAATTCTGCGAGAACGGCGCCAAGGCGACGTTCTGGGAGCTGACCTCGAACCGGGCGACGCCTGAATTCTTTGCAGGACATTCCGTGAGCGAATTGCTGGGCTGGTCCGACTTCGAGCTGGAGAACGAAGGCCGCCTCACGCACCCTATGCGCTACGACCGCGAGACCGACCGCTATCGTCCGGTGAGCTGGGACGAGGCATTTCGCGATATCGGAACGAAGCTCAAGGCGTTTGATCCCGAATCCGTCGTGTTCTATGCGTCGGGCCGCGCGTCCCTCGAAACATCTTACATGTATCAGCTGTTCGCGCGCCTCTATGGAAACAACAATCTTCCCGACAGTTCGAACATGTGCCACGAGACGACGTCCGTGGCTCTTCCCGAAAGCATCGGCACACCCGTTGGCACGGTGCTGCTCGAAGACTTCGAGGCGACCGATTGCATCTTCGCGTTCGGTCAGAATGTCGGTACGAATTCGCCGCGCCTGCTGCATAGCCTTCAGGAGGCCCGGGAGCGCGGCGCAAGAATTGTCGTCTTCAATCCTCTGCGCGAAAAGGGTTGGGAGGAATTCGTCAACCCTCAGCGTCCCGGCCAGATGATCGCACAAGACGCGACCCGGATCGCGACGCAATACTATCAGGTGAGGGCAGGGGGCGATATCGCAGCGCTGATCGGTGTGGCCAAGGCGCTGTTCGACTGGGACGGTGCCGCACGAAAGCGTGGAGAACGCTCCATCCTCGACGTCGACTTCATCGGCACGCACACCCATGGCTTCGAGACGTTTCGCGCATTCGCCGAAGAAACATCCTGGGCCGACATCGAACAGGAAAGCGGCCTCAATCGCGCGTCTCTGGAAGCCGCGGCCAAGACCTACAGCGAGGCCAAATCCGTCATAGCAGTTTACGGCATGGGCCTGACGCAGCATCGCCTCGGCGTCCACAACGTGCAGATGCTTGTCAATCTCCTGCTGCTGCGCGGCAACATCGGCCGGCCGGGCGCGGGCATATGTCCGGTCAGAGGCCATTCCAACGTGCAGGGCCAGCGCACCGTCGGGATTGCCGACAAGACCGAACTCGTTCCCCTCGATCGCTTGGCCGAGCAGTACGGCTTCTCGCCTCCCAGGAAAGACGGTCGAGCCACCATCGAAACCTGCGAAGGCGTGCTCGACGGTACGGTCCGCGCCTTCGTCGGTCTGGGCGGAAACTTCGTGCGGGCCGCCCCGGAGCACGGTCTGATGGAACCGGCTTGGACGAACCTCGACCTCTCCGTCCAGATCGCAACGAAACTCAATCGCACGCACCTTCTTGCAGCGAAAACCACGTATCTTTTGCCGTGTCTATCTAGGCTCGAAATCGACGAGCAGAAGTCTGGCCCCCAGATCGTGACCATCGAAGATTCGACCACCTGCATTCATGCGTCGCGCGGAATCGCGGAGCCCGCAAGCGAGCACCTGTTGTCGGAACCGAAGATTATCGCCGAGATCGCCAAGGCGACGTTGCCTCCCAATCCGAAGGTGCCTTGGGACGCGTGGGTGGATGACTACGGCCTCGTGCGCGATGCGATCGAAGAGACCTATCCGGATCAGTTTCGAAACTTCAACGAGCGTCTCGATCTTCCCGGCGGATTTCCGCGACCCGTCCCAGCCAGGGACCGGATTTGGGAAACAGATACGAAACGGGCGAATTTCAAAGTACCGAAAGCGCTGTGCGCAAGTTTCGACGACGGGCGGGATGGCGACGTCCTGCGCTTGATCACGCTCCGCTCGAACGATCAGTTCAACACCACCATCTACGGTGACGACGACCGATTCCGGGGGATCTACGGATCGCGGATGGTCGTGATGATGAACAAGGACGATATGCTTCGCTTTGGCATCTCTCAAGAAGCGGAGATTGCGCTCAGAACCGCTGTCGAGGACGGCGTCGAGCATCGTGTCGCGGGTTTCGCGGCTTTGGAATACGACATTCCCCCCGGCAATTGCGCCGCGTACTTCCCGGAATGCAATCCGCTCGTTCCGCTCTGGCAGTTTGCCGAGGAAAGCCGGACGCCGGCGGTCAAATCGCTTCCGGTTCGCATCGAGAAGATTGCGCCCGTCGCGCGTGAGGATTTACCCGCCGCTTAGGGCCTTTTCGCTGCGCGGAGCGGATGCGTTCTGCGGCGGCATTCGCTGGCGAACATCGAGCAATTGGAGGCCTTCTCTCCACGCGAGGCGGCCTGTATACAAACGTGGACCGACCGCATGTCCGCATGGCGCGGCCAGTGCTTCTTTGATCCTTTCGGTGAAGCGAACATGACCTCGTATGACGTGATTGTTGTCGGCGTGGGCGGCATGGGATCTGCGGCCTGCTGGCAATTGGCGCGACGGAGGAAGCGCGTCCTCGGCATAGAACGATACGACATCCCAAACGCTATGGGTTCCTCGCATGGCGTCAACCGCATTATCCGGCTCGCATACTTCGAGCATCCGAGCTACGTGCCCATCCTTCGGCGGGCTTACGAACTATGGCGCGAGACAGAGACGTTGGCAGGCGAGCAGCTCCTCCACGTCACCGGATCCATGGATATCGGCCAGGAAGGCAGCGACATCGTTCAAAAGTCGCTTGAGAGTTGCCGTCTGCATAGCCTGTCGCATGAGCTGTTGACGGCCTCAGAGGTCGCATCGCGCTATCCTGGATACGCACTTCCGGCCAACTATATGGCCCTCTACCAGGAGGACGGCGGCTTCGTTGCATCGGAGCGCGCGATCGTCGCGGCCGCCAAGCTGGCGTTGAACGCTGGCGCATCCCTGCGTGCACGAGAATCCTTCGTGGACTTCGAGCCGATAGCGGGAGGCGGAGTTCGCGTCCGGACCGACCGTGCGACGTACGAAACCGGCCAACTCGTCATCGCCGCTGGAGCGTGGGTCGGCGAATTGGTACCGATGCTGAAATCGCTCGCGGTGCCGGAGCGGCAAGTGCTCGGCTGGTTCCGGCCGAAGATCCCGAAGTTGTTCGAACCGGGAGCCTTTCCCGTTTCCAATCTGAAAAGCGACGTTGGTCACTTCTATCAGTTTCCGGAATGGAACGTGCCTGGGTTCAAGATCGGTCTGTACCATCACTTCAAGGAGCACGGTCCGGCAGACGGCCTCTCACGCGAACCTACATCCGCCGACGAAGATGCCCTCAGAAGGGGTCTGGCTGCGTTTTTCCCGGCAGCCGATGGCGACATTCTCGCCCTCAGAACGTGCATGTTCACGAACACGCCCGACGAGCATTTCATTCTCGACCGGCTGGCGGAGTGTCCTGAGGTGATCGTTGCGTCTCCGTGTTCGGGGCATGGCTTTAAGTTCGCAAGTGCAATCGGTGAGATCCTTGCAGACTTGGCGACCGAAGGAGCGAGCAAATTTGATCTCTCCCTGTTTGCGCTGGACCGGATGAGCCTTGCCAAATCGAGGGATTTTGCTCAGTCGGCCCAGGGGGCGTAGACCTAGTCTTCCAAGCACGCGCATGACCTCCCATCCAGTCGAAAAGTTTTGAATGGCGGTTTTAAAAGTTAAAACATTTCCATATCGGCAATTATATTAATACGTTGAATAGACATTCGTCGCCGTAGTTAATCCGTTTGCATTTTATTTAGCGAATTGAGGGCAATGTGGGGTCTTTAAAGGAGGCCTCGATGGTTGGCGTCATAACCCCTACGGGTATCGAGAGATATTTCGATGCGAGCGACATTATCGTTTCAAAAACAGATCTCAAAGGTCGGATTACGTATGCCAACCAGGTGTTTCTGAAAATAGCCGGTTATAGCGAGGCGGAGGTTGTCGGTCAGCCGCATCGGATCATTCGGCATCCGGACATGCCGCGCGCAATCTTCAAGTTCTTATGGGACGTCGTGTTCGAAGGCCGGGAGGTGTTTGCCTACGTCAAGAACATGACCAAGTGCGGCGACCATTACTGGGTGTTCGCGCACGTCACACCTTCCTTTGATCCAAACGGCGGGGTGGCTGGGTTTCATTCCAACAGGCGGGTGCCAAAACGATCCGCGATAGAGGCCGTGGACCCCCTTTACGCGGATCTCCTGCGGATTGAGGCGACGTATAAAAACGGGAAAGACGGGCTTTCGGCCAGCTTTCGGCACCTTCAGGATGTTGTGAAATCAAGGGGGAGCTCCTATGAGGAATTTGTCCTGGCTCTTTAACGTATCCTCGCTCTCCAAGGCTCTCGCCTCGGTCGTCGCCGCCGCTGCTGCGATTTCTGTTTCCGTTGTCGCGTACGCGTTGGGCCGGCCGGTGGTTGGGACGGCCGCCGGAGTGATCGCGTTGATGGCGAGCCTGTTCGGTGCGTTTCTTCTCTTTCGCGTCAGCCGGTTTGTGGACGAAATGCTGGAGGTTTCACGGTCCGTTTCAAGGGGGAATTTCGAAGCCCGCTTGGTTGGCGTCCGGGAGGGGGGCGACCTTGATCAATTAACACACGCGACTAACGATATGATCGACAGGTGTGACGCTTACGTCCGGGAATCGGCCGCTGCGATGCAGGCGGTGTGCGCAAACAAATACTTCCGGAAGATCCGCGAGGAAGGACTTCACGGTGCACTTCTCGCCGGAGCAAAAACTATTAATGAAGCGATGGCGGCGATCGAGACGCGCATCGAGACATTGGCCAGCGAGACCGGGAAGTTCGAAAACAACATCGGTGCCATCGTGGAGGGGGTGTCCAGCGCATCGGAGAGCCTGGGCGCGACGGCCGCCGGCCTGAGCACCGGGGCCAATGCCACTGCGGAGCGCGCGACGTCTGTCGCGGCCGCAACGGAGCAGGCGACAGCCAACATGCAGACGATCGCGGCCGCGTGCACCGAGCTTACGAGTTCGGCGAAGGAAATCAGCGTTCAGGCTGAGCGTTCGGCAAGGATGACGAACGAGGCGGTCGGGCGTGCCGCGGCGGCTGAGCGCACCATCGTGATGTTGAACGCCGCGGGCGAGCGGATCGGGCAGGTGGCCGAGCTTATCAGCGGCATCGCGGGCCAAACAAATCTGCTCGCATTGAACGCGACAATCGAAGCGGCCCGCGCCGGAGAAGCCGGCAAGGGTTTCGCGGTCGTTGCGGCCGAGGTGAAAACTCTGGCGAACCAGACGACGAAGGCAACGGCGGAAATCGGTGCGCACATTGCGGAAGTCCAGAGCGCGACGCGGGATGCCGTCGAGGCAATTGCCGACGTGGGCCGCATTATCGGCGTGGTCGATCAGACGACAGCTCAGGTGGCAGTGACGGTTGAGGCCCAAACACAGGCGACAAATGAAATTGCCTGCAACGTCGAGCAGGCATTCGCGGGGTTTAGGGAGGTTGCCGAAAACATACACGGCGTCACAGAGAACGCCGAGAAGACCGATAGTCTCGCGGCAACGACCAAGAACGCGTCAGGCACGTTGTCCGAGCAAGCACAGTTGTTGGCGTCCGAGGTGCGCAATTTTCTCTTGTCGCTTTACCGGGGGCCGTTGAGCCGAGGCCAAGTCGATGCCGGGGCTTCCGTCCGCCCTGAGTTGGAACTCTGCGCCGACAACGATGCTCCGTTGGAGCCGTTGGCTCAGGCCGCGTGATGCAACCCGTTGCGGCCCCGGAAGCTTGATTGGCCTCGTGAAAAATTTCGAAAGTTCGCGGTGCAGATCTGATGACGCGTTGTTTGTAAATCTGGCGGGCCTGAAGGGAGAAATTTCCAACTCTCCACAAAGCCCGCAGAGCTCGGGAGCAAGGCGACCCGGCGCAAGCGCCGCCCCCGCGGAGCGCCTCTGGCGCGTGAGCGATAAGATGGCGGATGGGGTGGGATTCGAACCCACGGTGGGCTTGCACCCACGCCGGTTTTCAAGACCGGTGCCTTAAACCACTCGACCACCCATCCCCGCGTCCCGGAGAGGCGCCTGCCTCGGGAGCGCCGGACCCTACACAGTCCCTGGCGCCCTCTCAAGGCCAGCTTGCGCCCTGCGCGGGGAAAGGCGGCCCGCCTCGGTCGCCGGCCCCCGCTTAACGGGATCGCAATCGCTCTCTGCCATCCTGCGAGGGCTTTTCGGCGAAGACCACGGAACAGTGGCGCCCGGCAAGCATCTAGGCAGGAAAGGCTCCGCAAAAGGAGCCGGGGTAGGCGTTATGTCGCGTATACATGGTCCAGGCGCAGCCGCGCCGGGCTCAATAGGATCCATTGCCCCCAGGGCGCTTTCTGACAGCGCGCGTAGCATCGCAGCGCTTGCCGTGTCGGCGGCTGTCGCGGCGACCGCCATGGGCGGTTGCGCAAGCAGCCAAAGCTCTGTCTCCAGCAGCCTGACGTCGGGTTCCGGCGCAGCCAGCCAGCCGAGCCGGTCCGCGAGCAAGGCGTTGTTTCCGGAATCGGAATGGGGCGTCTCCGCCAGCCGCCGCGTCGTCGGGCCGGGCGAGCGCATCCCCAAGGGCGGCGGCCACTACAAGGTGGGGCAGGCCTATCAGGTCGGCGGCCGCTGGTACCATCCGCGCGAGCAGCCCGATTACGATCGCGTCGGCATCGCCTCGTGGTATGGGCCGAAGTTCCATGGTCGTAAAACCGCGAACGGCGAGATCTTCGACATGTACGCGCTGACGGCGGCCCACCCCACGCTGCCGATGCCGAGTTACGCTTATGTGACGAACCCGGCCAACGGACGCACGGTGATGGTTCGCATCAACGACCGCGGCCCCTACGTAGGGGAGCGGATGATCGATCTCTCGCGTGAGACGGCGCGCGTTCTCGCTCTCAAGTCGGGCGGGACGGGGCGGGTGCGGGTTCAATATGCGGGTCCGGCCCCCCTCGATGGAGACGACAGCCGAGAGCGCCAGTTCCTGGCGAGCCGCGCGTGGAACACCGGAAACGGCCGGGAGGTGGCCGCGGTGGAACAGGCGGTTTCGGCCCATGAATGGGCGAACTACGAGGCGCGCGCACCGCGCCGTCCCGTGGAAGGAACGCGCTCGGCCCGGCACATGGTCCACAACCGTCGCCCGGCCCAGAACGCGTCGATGGACGGCGCCTGGTCGCCTTATGCCCATCGGGAGCGGATCGCGTCACGCTGACCGGCTTCCGCCGGCTGCCTCCTTACCCTATATCCTGCGCGACCGCTTTTGAGCCGAACGCGCAGGAAACCGATTTCATGCGATTCAATCTGAAGAAGATTGCCGTCCTCGGGGGGGCGACCCTCGCCGGAATGCTCGCTGTCGCCACGGGCGAGAGACACGCGAGTGCCCAGTTCCTCGATCAGCTTCTCGGCGGCGGCAGCGCAGAGCCGAAGGTGGAACGCCAAGTCCCGACCTCCCGCGAGGTTGTGCAGTATTCGTTCTCGCCCATCGTGCGGCGCGCGGCGCCGGCCGTGGTGAACGTTTACGTCCAGCGGCGCGTGCAGACGTTTTCCTCGCCGTTCGCGAACGATCCCTTTTTCCGCCAGTTCTTCGGCGATGCGTTCGGCCAGCCGTCCGAGCGCATCCAGAGCTCGCTCGGCTCCGGCGTCATCGTGAGCCCCGACGGCATCGTCGTCACCAACACGCACGTCATCCGCGGACGCGGCGAAGCGGAGATCCGCGTGGCGCTGGCCGACAAGCGCGAGTTCGACGCGCGCGTGATCAGCCAGGACGACAAGACCGACATCACCGTTCTGAAGATCGACGCGGGCGCCCAGACGTTCCCCACGCTCGACTTCGAGGATTCGGACAGCCTGGAAGTGGGCGACATGGTGCTCGCCATCGGCAATCCGTTCGGCGTCGGACAGACGGTGACGAGCGGCATCGTGTCCGCGCTCGCGCGCACGGAGGTGGGGCGCCACGAAGGGCAAATCTTCATCCAGACGGACGCCGCCATCAATCCCGGCAACTCGGGCGGCGCGCTTGTCGACATGTCGGGCAAGCTCGTCGGTATCAACACCATGATCTTCTCTCAGTCCGGCGGCTCGCAAGGCATCGGCTTCGCAATCCCCTCGAACCTCGTGAAGCTCTACGTGGAAGGCGCGGTCGAGGGCCGTCCGATCGAGCGTCCCTGGCTTGGAGCGCGCCTCGAAACCGTCACGCGCGATATGGCCGACGCACTGGGCCTGTCGCGCGTTGCCGGCGCCGTCGTTGCGCGTGTATCGGATCGGGGTCCCGCGGCCGAGGCCGGGCTCGAAGCCGGCGACGTCATTGTGCACGTCGATGGCTTCGAAGTCGCCGATGCCCGCGCGGTTCAGTATCGCCTGACGACGCGCGGCGTGGGCAGCACCGTACGCCTCGACGTCATCCGCAAGGGTCAGCCGCAGACGGTGGAGCTTCCGCTTATCGCAGCGCCGGAACCGGGGCGGGACGATGTGCGCAACCTCGTGGGCCGCCACCCACTCGACGGCGCGCGCGTTTCGAACATTCTCCCCGGTGTTGCGGACGAACTGGGAATTGACGAGGCGGCAGGCGTGGTCGTCGTGTCCGTCCGGCGAGGCTCCACGGCCGCGCGCCTCGGGTTTCAGCCGGGCGACGTCATCGTCGAAATCGGCGAGGCTCCGGTCGCGAACGTTGGCGATCTCGAAGCTCTCCTCGCAGGCCGTCAGCGGTTATGGTCGGTGGCGGTGCGTCGCGCCGATAAGGTCTTCAACCTTCAGGTGCCGGGATAGCGCTCCTGTCATCCCGGCCAAGTGGCGCGCAGCGGAACGCAGAGCCGGGACCCAGGAAAAGCTCCTACCGCGAAATATCGCGTCTTCGACGTGTCTTGCACTGGGTCCCGGATAAGGCTTCGCCTTTCCGGGATAACAAGGGGAGGGGGCGGCAGCCAGGACACAACGGCGCATTACTTCAATCTCGACTGGAAAGTCTCTAACATCTCCCCATGAGCAATCTCTTCGAAGCGGCCGGGCTGGAGAAGGGCGCGCCGCGCCCGCTCGCAGACCGTTTGCGCCCCACCAAGCTTTCCGAAGTCGCAGGCCAGCCGCATCTCGTCGGGCCTGACGGTACGCTGACGCGCTTTCTCAGCGCAGGCCGCCTGCCGAGCCTCGTGCTGTGGGGCCCGCCGGGGTGCGGAAAGACCACCATCGCGCGCCTGCTCGCGCACGAGACGAAGCTCGAATTCGAGCAACTCTCCGCGATCTTCTCGGGCGTGGCCGAGTTGCGCAAAGCCTTCGATCGGGCCAAGGCGCGCCGCGAGCAAGGCCGCGGCACGCTGCTCTTCATCGACGAGATCCACCGCTTCAACCGCTCCCAGCAGGACAGCTTCCTGCCGTACATGGAAGACGGCACGATCACGCTCGTCGGCGCGACGACGGAAAACCCGTCGTTCGAGATCAACGCAGCCGTGCTCTCTCGCGCGTCCGTGCTCACGCTGAACCGTCTCGACGACGACGCGCTGGAAGACCTGATCAAGCGCGCCGAAGCGGAGGAGGGGCGCGAGCTGCCGCTCGACGCCGACGCCCGCGAAGCCATCAAGTCCATGGCGGACGGCGACGGCCGTTCGATCCTGAACCTCTCCGAAGAAGTGCTCGCGACGGTGAAGCCCGGCACGAAGCCGCTCGAGCGCGAAGCGCTCGTGAAGCTCGTCCAGCGTCGCGCCCCGCTCTACGACAAGAGTCGCGAAGGCCATTACAACCTGATCTCGGCGCTGCATAAGGCCGTGCGCGGCTCCGATCCCGACGCCGCGCTCTACTACTTCTGCCGGATGCTGGACGGCGGCGAGGATCGTCTGTTCCTCGCGCGCCGCATCGTGCGCATGGCGGTCGAGGACATCGGCCTCGCCGACCCGCAGGCGCTCGTCGTCGCGAATGCCGCGAAGGACGCCTACGATTTTCTCGGCAGTCCGGAAGGCGAATTGGCATTGGCGGAAGCCGTGATCTACGTCGCCACCGCGCCGAAATCGAACGCGAACTATGTGGCCTACAAAGCCGCCATGCGCGCCGCGAAAGAGCATGGGTCTCTGAGCCCGCCGAAGGTCATCCTGAATGCGCCGACCAAGCTGATGGAAGAGGAAGGTTACGGCGACGGCTATCTCTATGATCACGACCAGCCGGATGCGTTCTCAGGCCAGAACTACTTCCCGGACGAGTTCAAGCGGCGCCCCAAATTCTACGATCCGCCCGAGCGCGGCTTCGAGCGCGAGCTGGCCAAACGCCTATCTTACTGGGATAGCCTGCGCAAAAAGCGCGGCGGCGAAAGCTGACGCGCGAACTCGGCGCTATGGGCAATTGCCGATATTGAACTCCAAACTGCCCGTCACCCCGGCAGCGTTGCAGAACCCATTACCAAAAGTCGTCCCGGGCTCGACCGTGTTGCCCGCTCCGCTGAACGTGATGTTGCTGCCGCTGGCCAGGATGCCTTCGCCGCCAAATGTCCCCTTCAGAACCGATTCGTTCAGGGTTAGATCGGTGTTGTGTAATACGTGGATGCCTCTGTTCCCGGCGTTCTCGATAGTCATGCCGGAAATACGCGCGGTGCCTCCGAGCACAAAATAAAGACCGTCCGTGCCGACATTGCGCATTTCGATGTCGGTCGCGCTCAAATAGCTATTTGTGCCAACAAAGATACCGCTGCGGACAGGATCGACGATTGTTGTGTTCGACACAGTCAACGAACTGTTGCTTTCAATATGGATGCCGTGAGACGCAGTTTGTTGCACTAGACTGTTGGAGATGGCGACCGACGTCTCGAATCCCAGAAAGATTCCAACGTGGTTTGTGTTGGACACGTTGACGGAATCGATATGGACGTTGGTGCTGCCTGAGAAAACCTGAATACCGAAGTTGTTGGAATTCGAGCCGCCGCCCGTCAAGTCCAAGCCCGCAATGTGCGTGTTTGAAGACAAGGCGGCCAGAACGGGACCGAAGTAGGCGTCATGCGTCACCGCTGGTCGCGAACCCGGTGCCGTGAAATCGACGACGATTCCGGACGTGACGCCGCGCACCTGAATGGTTGAGCCGCCTCCCTGCAGCGTTTGATCGCCTTGCAGTTCTTGAGCGCCGTTGATGTTGCCTGTGGCGATGATGAGGGAGTTCGCGCCTGCAGATGTGGAGGCGGTGGTGATGTCTGCCGCGCCGTCGGCCCTGGCGACGCGGTCGAAGCGGACGCCGGTTTTCGCGTCCTCGACGGCCTCTGTGATGCTGGAAGCACTGCTCGATGACGTGGTGGTCGTGCCGGTGACGACGTCGGTGTCGCGTTCCAAGCCTTCCGACATGCGCCGCTCCTGCGCGGTGAGCGAGCGGGAGGCGACGCGCGTGCCGCTGTCGCCGAAGGGCAGCCGCAGGCGTGCGCCGATTTCGACGCGGTCATCGCGTAGCTGGTCGTGAGAGTACTCCGCTTCGATCGTGAGGCGCGAACCTGCCCAGCGAGCGATCACGTCGTCCATACGCCATTCGGCGCGCACACGCGGGCCTGAGACAGAGTTCGGCAAATCCGAATGATCGAAGTGGAAGGCGCCCGCATAGAGGCGGAGTTCGTGGCTAGGCCCGGTGAGATCGAGCGGGGTCGACAAGATCTTGGCGCCGATCTCGGCGTCGAAACCGTGAAGCGCGAGCTCGTCGAGCATCGTCGTCGTGGTGATGCCGGTCGTCGTGAGGCCAATGCTCGTGCCGGTCAAATTAATGATTGGCGCGGCCGTCGGCGTAAACGTCGACGATCTGAAAAGCGTCTCGCTGTCGTTCAGCGGCAGGTAGGCATTGGCGCGAACGTCCCAGCGGTCGGAGAGGGCTTCGATCCCACCCGCGAACTGGTGGAAGGTGTTGCCGAACTGGCTTTCGCGGATGTCGTAGCCACCCCAGAGGCCGAGGTTCCAGCCGTTGGCCTGCATCTGCCGGTACCCGAGCGCGAAGTTGCCCTCGCGCATATCGTCCTCGAAGAGCTTGCCGCGGGCTTCGCCGAAAAGAACGGAGTTGTGGCTCTGTGCGAGCGGGACCCAGAGGGCCGCTTCGCCGCGGCTTGAATCGTTCGAGCCGTAGAAGCCGCCGAGTTCGAGCCAGGGCATCCACTTGGGAGCTATCAGGTCCTGAGCGCAGACCTGGGGGGCAGTAGCGAGCGCGATAGCGAATGGTGCGAACGCGCATGCCCGTCGTGTTCGGCTTGCCGGCCGCATATCACCAGGCCCTTCGTTTGTTTATCCACTCTGGGACAGGGTGGCCCGATTCGACGAAAAATAGAAAATATTAATTGTAGTCAATGAGATAGGTGCGATTGTCAGCGGGAAATCATCACGGATGCCAAGTCGGCCGGCAGGTTTTGCCACCAGTCTCCTGCGAGACAGCTTGAGACGCGACTTCAGCGCATGATCCGCTTCCTGATGGACATCATTCGCGGGCCAAGATAGATTCTGTGCTCGTGTGGGAGGCGAACATGACCCGGATCTTTCTCGCGATCGCCACTGCACTTTTGGCTTCGGCAACACTTTTCGGCACACCGGCCGAGGCGTGCATCTCTTGCGAGTACACGCCCGAGGTCGTCAACACGCCGAACCCGAACGCCAGGGGCAAGCAGCCCCGGCGTCATCAGGCGAAGCAGAAGCAGCGCTCCCCCGCAAAGAGCCAGGCCGCCAGGAAGGCGCAGCCCGCGAAGGCGAAGGCCCAGCAGGTCAAAGCCGCGCCTGCGCCAGCCCCCGCACCCGAGATCGCCAAGGCCGAGCCCGAACCCGCCGTCGTCGAGGCCGCGCCCGAGACCCAGGCCGAGAAGGTCGAGACCGGTCCGCGCCTCACCGGCAGCTCTGCGCTGATGCAACATTCGATTCCCCGCGAAGAAGAGCCCGAGCCCGTCGCGGCCGCCGAGGCGGAGCACCTCTGCAAGAAGTTCGTCCCGGCCATCGGCTCGACGGTCTCCGTCCCCTGCGAATAGGTTCGCCGAGCAGGGGGCGGCATCGGCCCGGCGCCTGCCCTGCCGGAGCTTGAGCCGTCAAGCGAAGCCAGGCCGAGGACGATCTGGTCAAGCCCCACCCCGCCGTCCTATAGTCCGCCCCGCGGCCGAAACGGCGGGGAACGTGCTGCGAGTAAGGGGTAGGGGAAGCGTTCCATGATTGAGTTCAACGATCTCTGGCGCGGGCATCCGATCAATCAGAGCATGCAGTCGCCCTGCATTGCGCCGCACAACCTCACCAACATGGAGGGGAGGGCGATCTTGCGCGGGTTCCCGGTGTTCTCCAACCAGTGTGCGATCCGCATGGGCATCGCGCTGCGCCAGGCTGGCGTGCAGCCGGCTCAGCTTTCCGGCATCACCCATTGCGGCGTCCATCCCCGCTCCGACATGCACTTCATCAATGCCACACAGCTCGCAAACGGTATCGCGCGCGGCGGCATCGCGGGCCTGGGACCGAGGGAGCGCTACGCAGCCGCCGAGGCCGCCGAGTTCTATCCCAAGATCTTCGGCCGCACCGGCATCATCTACATCCAGGACTACTGGCGCCGCTCCACAGATTCGGGCCGCCCCACCGGGGATCACATCGATGTCTGGAACGGCTATCGCTCGTCTGCCAAGTGGCTGATGGAGTGGTTCTCCTGGCTCGGTTATTACTCCAACTACGCCGAGGCCGGAGAGATCTGGTTCTGGGAAGTGAAATAGGCGGCACCGGCCGCGCGCTGAGGAGGGCCCATGCGCTATCTCGTCTCCATGATTTTCGCTCTCGCCGGTCTTATGGTCGCCGTGCTGTATCTGAGTTCGGAAGTTGCCAACTGGGTGGTGGCTCAGCAGTCGTTCGACAGCCCGGATTCGGCGGGCAGCATGCACATGCTGGCCTTCATCGCGACCAACTTCGCCGCCCTTGTCGTGGGCTGGATCGTCGGCTGGATCGTCGCGACGCCATTTGCCGGTGACGAAGCCGGCTGAGCCGCAGGGCTCGCATTCTTTAGAAAGGCGCCGGCAGAACATGACGGATCGCTCAAACGAGCGCGTCGAGACGATCGAGGTCGCGGAGCGCGAGGCTGGCATGCGCCTCGACCGCTGGTTCCGCACGCACTTTCCCGAGATCGGTCACGGCTATTTGCAAAAGCTCCTGCGCTCCGGCCAGGTGCGCGTGGATGCGCGCCGTGTCGAGGCCAACGAGCGCCTCGAAGCGGGCGCGCAGGTTCGCGTTCCGAAAGCCGCACGCACGCCTCGCGAAGGCGGACAGGGAAGCAGCAAATCAACCACGCCCTCCACCTCCAAGGCCGACCGCGATCTGATCGAGAGCATGATCCTCTACGAGGACGATGACGTGCTCGTCCTCGACAAGCCGTTCGGCATCGCCGTGCAGGGCGGCACCGGCACGCGTCGGCATATCGACGGCATGCTTGCCGGAATGGCCGACCGCTTCGGAGACCGTCCGCGCCTCGTCCATCGCCTCGACCGCGACACGACGGGCGTGCTGCTCGTCGCCAAGCACCGCGCAGCGGCTGCCAAGCTCGGCCGCACCTTCCAGACGCGCTCGGCCGCCAAGACCTATTGGGCTCTCGTCAAGGGCGTGCCGAAGCCGCATCAGGGAAAGATCGAGGTGCCCCTCGTCAAGGCGGCCGGCCCAGACGGCGACCGCGTGCGTCGAGCGCGCCCCGGCGAGCAGAAAGAAGCCATGCACGCGACGACGCATTATTCCGTCGTTGACCGCGCGGCGCACAAGGCGTCCTGGGTGTCCCTGAAGCCGGTCACGGGCCGCCAGCACCAGCTTCGCGCGCACATGGAGTTGATCGGCAACACCATCGTCGGCGACAACAAGTATGACGGCGGCATGGATTTGCCCGCAGAAAACATTACGCCGAAGCTGCACCTCCACGCGCGCCGCCTCGTGATTCCGCATCCTGCCCGCGAGGGCAAGATCGACGTCACCGCGCCCTTGCCGCCGCATATGCAGGAAACGTGGGATCTCCTCGGCTTCGATGTCCGCCGCTTCGACAAGGACGACGGGTGACGCCATGTCGAGCGCGCGCCCCCCTGTGAAGCTCGTCATCTTCGATTGCGACGGCACGCTCGTCGACAGCCAGCACATGATCGTGGCGGCGATGACGGATGCGTTCGCGTCGCAAGGCCGCGTTGCGCCCCCGCGCGAAAGCGTCGTCGGCGTCGTCGGCCTCTCCCTCGACTGGGCCATCGCGCGCCTCGTGCCGGAGGAGACCGATCCCGTCGTGATCGAGCGCCTGTCGGAGGCCTACAAAGAGGCCTTCCGCGAGCGGCGTCTCGGTCCGGATCACACCGAGCCGCTCTACGATGGCGTACGCGACGTGCTGGATCGTCTGGCCGCCCGCGAGGACGTATCGCTCGGCATCGCCACCGGCAAATCGCGCCGCGGGCTCGACGCCGTGCTTGAGCGCGAGGGCATCGTCCATCATTTCCGCACCATCCAGACGGCGGACACGCACCCCTCGAAGCCTCATCCGTCGATGATCTTCGCCGCCATGAGCGAGGCGGTGGCCGAGCCTGTCGATACGGTGATGATCGGCGACACGACATTCGACATCGAGATGGCGCTGGGCGCGGGCACGTCGTCCATCGGCGTGGCGTGGGGGTATCACCCGGTGGATGCGTTGCGGGCGGCAGGCGCCCACCACGTCACCGCCGATTGTGCCGAGCTTGGGCGGACGCTCGACCGATTGATGTTCGAACGGCAGGTAGGATGACGGAAGACGAACGTAAGAGCGCGAACGGGAGCGCCAACGGACAAGGCAAGGAGCCGATGACGGTTCCCGTCAAAGACGCCTTGCGGCCGCCTTTGCCGAAGCGCTTCTACAAGTCGGCGTCGGTCGAGTCCCGTGACGGCGCTTTCGCAATCCTGCTCGACGGGCGGCCTGTCCGCACGCCGGGGAAGCGCCTGCTTGCGGTGAGCGTTATAGCCCTCGCCGAAGCGGTGGCCGCCGAATGGGAGGCGCAGGGCGAACGGATCGATCCGGCGACCATGCCTCTCACGCGGCTCGCCAACACAGCAATCGATGCGGTGTCCGACAAGATGCACGAGGTCGCCGATGACATCGCGGCCTTCGCGGCGAGCGATCTCCTCTGCTACCGCGCGGAGGCGCCCGAGGGGTTGGTCCGCCGTCAGGCGGAGGCGTGGGACCCGCCGCTCGCGTGGGCGCGGGACGCATTGGGCGCCGGCTTGACCGTTCAGGCCGGCTTGATGCCGGTGGATCAGCCAGCCGAAGCCATCGCGTCCGTGCGCGGCGCGCTCGCCCCCCTCGACGCGTTGAGCCTCGCCGCCACGCACGTGCTCACGACGTTGACGGGGTCGGCCATTCTGGCGTTGGCCCACGTCGAAGGACGGCTCACTCTTGAAGAGGTTTGGGCCGCTGCGACGGTCGACGAGCGCTGGCAAAGCGACCTATGGGGGCGCGACGCGGAGGCGGAGGCGAGAATGGCGGAACGCCTTGCCGAAGCTACGGCCGCCGCTCGGTGTCTTCGTCTTCTACGGTCTCGATGATGAGTGTCGGCCTGCGCGGCACGTCCGGCTGCGGCTGAGCGAAGTGCGCGAGCTTGAGGATGCCGAACGCGAGCAGCGCGGCGATGATGGCGAGCAGGTAATTGCCCGTGCCGGCTGCGACGCCGAGCGCTCCCGCCATCCACATCCCGGCCCCGGTCGTGAGTCCGCGTACCGTGTTCCTGCCCTGAATAATCACGCCGGCGGCAAGAAACGCCACGCCCGCCGTCACCGCCTCGATGATACGGATCGGATCGGCGTTGGCTTGCATCTGGCTTTGACGCACCGTCTCGTAAATCTCGAACGTAATGACCGTGAACACGGCGGCTGCGAGCGCAACGAGCATGTAGGTTCTGAGACCGGCGGGTCGAGCCTGCTCTTCGCGATCCCAGCCGAGCAGGCCGGCAAGCGCCGCGGCAAGCAATAAGCGAAAGCCCACCTCCAGGTGAGCCAGAAGGCCAGTCGAATGCAGCAGCTCGAGCGAGGTCACAGTCTGAGTCCCCCAACAAACGAGTCAGCGAGCCATAAGAATAAGACGAATTATCTTATAACGGAAAGACAAACGCGTAAGATCTTCACAGGCTGCCGTTCCGGAGCGTGCCGGGTCGTCGTCGGTCAGTCGTTATCCCTGCGGGGCACCGTGATATCGACGCCAGGAGCTTGGATGCGGGTGCCGCTCTCGTTCGTGTCGACCGACGTCCCCGGAGCATTGACGGTCGTGCCTGTGTTGTCGCTTTCGACGCGCGTCCCCGGTGCATCGACACGCGTCTCTGCGCCGCCCGTGACGGGAGAGGGGCCCCTATCCTGCGCAATGACGATCATGCCGACGAGAACGACGGCAAGGGCGGCGACGGCAATCAAAACGGTCGGGCGAGACATTCACGGCTCCTCTTCACGGCTCCTCGTTGAAGACGCGCGCCTGCATAACCGGCGAACGCAAAGAAGGTTCCCGCCGGGCGGGCGCGAGCCTCAAAGCCGGTCGTCCGTTAAATCTTCATTCATGATATCGGCGCCAAATGGCAAAGAGTTCCAAAGGGACAGGAGTGCCCGCCCCATGCTGCCGACCCACGCCCTCTTCGCGCGCCAGACGTGGCAAGCTCGCCGCGCCGTGACGATGGCGCTCGGCGCGTTTTTGGCCGGGGGCGCGCTGACCCTCGCTCCGGCGCACGCGGCCGATCTCGTGGTCGCCTACGACCAGTCGCAGCTCCTGCGCCTTCCGCGCACCGTGTCGAGCGTCATCATCGGCAATCCGTCGATCGCGGACGTGACCGTCCAGGGCGGCAACCTGCTCGTCGTGACCGGAAAGACATTCGGTATCACGAACATCATCGCGCTCGACGGCGAGCGTAACATCATCCAGGACCAGCGCGTGATCGTGACGCGAGACGAGGTCCGCACCGTGAACCTCAACAAGGCCGGAGAGCGTCAGTCCTATACCTGCACGCCGAATTGTTCGCCGATGCTCACCATTGGCGACGAAAAGGATTACTTCAGCACGATCTCGTCTCACGCCCAGACTAAAACCCGCATCTCGGAAGGCACGAGTGGGAGCGGTGGGGCGGAAGGCCAGTAGGCAGGAGCGGTGCGCCGGGCGCGCGTGAAACGCGTCGCTCCCCTCGCGGATCATCTCAGCGACGTGAAAACGTAAACGCGGACGCCGATCAGGCGTCCGCCGCGTTTTTGGGCGTGCACATGGAGCGCTTTCCGCCGGCCCGGATGAACGCGATGATTTCCATCACCGTCGGATGATCGCGGAATTCCTGCGCAACGTCGTCCACGCGCTCCAGCAGCGTGCCTTCGGCCGCAAACATCAGCCGATAGGCGCGGCGCAGGTCGTGGATCTGGCTGGCGGAAAAACCGCGCCGCTTGAGGCCGACGATGTTGAGGCCCGAGAGATACGCGCGATTGCCGAGCGCCATGCCGTACGGGATGAGATCCTGTTCGAGCCCGCTCATGCCGCCGAGGAACGCGTGGTCCCCGACGCGCGCGAACTGGATCACGGCCGCGCCGCCGCCCAGGATCGCGAAATCGCCGACCTCGACGTGCCCGGCCAGCATGACGTTGTTCGAGAAGATGACATTGTTGCCCACGTGGCAATCATGGCCCACGTGCGAATTGGCGAGGAACGCGCAGCCGTTGCCGACCGTCGTCGACATGCCGCCGCCCTCGGTGCCGGGATTGATCGTGACCCCTTCGCGGATCATGCAATCCGTACCGATCGACAGCGTCGAGGGCTCGCCGTGGTATTTGAGATCTTGCGGCTGATGCCCGATGGAGGCGAACGGGAAGATCCGCGTGCGTGCCCCGATCGTCGTCCGCCCCGTCACGACGGCGTGGCTGTGGAGCACGACGCCCTCGCCGAGCGAGACATCGCGCCCGACGATGGAGAACGGCCCGACAGTGACGCCGTCGGCGAGTGTTGCGCCGTCCTCGACGATCGCAGTCGGATGAATGTTCGTATCAGCCATTCTTGCTCGCCGCGAATGCACGAGCGTCTGCGGTGTCGGCGAGCATCGCGCTGATCTCGGCTTCGGCGACGGTCTGCCCATCGACTTTCGCTTCACCGTAGAAGCGCCACACGCGCCCGCGGTTGCGGATCTTACGCACGTGGTAGTGAAGCTGGTCGCCCGGCACCACCGGCTTGCGGAACTTGCACTTGTCGATGCCCATGAAGTAGACGAGCTCGGTCTTGTAGTCTTCGCCGAGGCTGTGCACGCAGAGCGCGCCCGCCGTCTGCGCGAGGCCCTCGATGATGAGGACGCCCGGCATGACGGGGTACTGCGGAAAGTGGCCCTGGAAGAATGGCTCGTTGATGGTGACGTTCTTGACGCCGACGCACGTCTCGTCGCCGTTGATGTCGTAGATCCGGTCGAGGAGCAGGAACGGGTAACGGTGCGGCAAGAGCTTCAAGATCTTGCCGATATCCGCCGTCTTCGGCAGGGCCTGCTTGGTCGCGTCGTCCATCCCCATCACACTCCGTCTTTCTCCTGACCTTTCGGGGCCGAAAGGAACAGGATCAATTCAATCTCATTTGCCGTCCGCGTCGTCGTCGTCGATGGAGCGACGCGCAAGCCGCTGGACGGCGGCAACTTCGCGAGCCCACTGCCTGAAGGGCCGCGCGGGCGTACCCGCCAGCACCGCTCCCGGCGGCACATCGCCCTTCGGGTGAGAGCCGCCGGCAATCTGTGCGCCGGTTCCGATCTTGATGTGGCCGATTGCGCCAGACTGGCCGCCCATGACCACGAAATCGCCGAGTTCGGCCGATCCCGCGATGCCGACTTGCCCGACGATGACGCAATGCCGTCCGATCACCGCGTTGTGCCCGATCTGCACGAGATTATCAATTTTTGTGCCTTCGCCGATGATGGTATCCTTAAGCGCCCCACGGTCGACGGCCGAGTTGGCGCCGATTTCCACGTCGTCCTGGATGATCACACGCCCCACCTGCGGCACTTTGAGATGCCCGGTCCGGCCCATCGCGAAACCGAAGCCGTCCTGCCCGATTCGGACGCCTGCGTGCAGGATGACCCGGTTCCCGATCAGGGCATGAATGACGGAGACGAGGGGGCCGATGTAGCAGTCGCGCCCGATGGTCACGCGGTATCCCACGACGGCGCCCGCAGCCACCCGCGTGCCGCGCCCGATGCGGGCTTCCGGGCCGACGATCGCCCCCGGCTCGATGATGGCGCCGTCCTCGATCACCGCCGAGCGCGCGATCCGCT
Source organism: Hyphomicrobium nitrativorans NL23 (assembly GCF_000503895.1). Lineage (NCBI taxonomy): Bacteria > Pseudomonadati > Pseudomonadota > Alphaproteobacteria > Hyphomicrobiales > Hyphomicrobiaceae > Hyphomicrobium > Hyphomicrobium nitrativorans. The sequence continues at coordinate 2,859,066 of NC_022997.1, read as the reverse complement.
CCTCGGTTCCGCCTTCCGCAGCCTTGCTGTGCATGGCTTCCGGATAGAACAGGAGCAGGGACTTGGCGAAGGCCTGGTAGGGAGTGGGCGTCGTCAGCGCGACGGTGCCGGCCGGCACGCGCGGCAGGAAGCGAGGGTCGACAAGGCAGGCGCCGGCCTGCGTTGCGAGAAGCTGCGGCAGATACTTGCGGTTCTCGAAGAACGAGAGCTGCCCTGATCCGGCTTCCGAGAGCGGCACGACATCGTCCACCAGCCGGTCGGCCTGGCCCGTTTCGCCCTGCACCTCGGCACCCGTCGCCGCGGCAACCTCGGCCAGCGTGAACGGCCCGGCTTTGCGGAAGAAACCGGGATGGTTCATGAGGAAGCCTCTCGAACGGGTGCTGGATCTGTTGGCGCAAAAGGGAAGCGAACCCCTCGGGCCAGAGCCCGCGAAACCGCCGCGTCCCTCTCTTAAAGCTTGGAGTGCGTCCGGTCCAGACTGCCCCCTAGCCAGTCCGCATGTTTGGCGTTCGCGCAGGTTTGCGCCCCGCCCACGGAATGGCTTCAATTCGCCCCGGAAAAATTCTAGCTTCATGCGGCTCTGGGAAACACGGGGAACGCACAGCATGCCAGCCTTTATCGACCTCTTCCTCGGCTTTGGCCTTTGGAACTGGTTCATCGCCGGCCTCGTCTTGATGGCGCTCGAAGCCGTAATCCCAGGCGTCCAGTTTCTCTGGTTCGGCCTGTCTGCGATTGTCGTTGGCCTTATTCTGACGCTTCTCACCTGGGCGGGCGTCGGCGAAGCGATGACCTTGCCCTGGCAACTCGTGTTGTTCGCCACTGTGTCCGTCGCGACGGTCTTTGCGGTGCGTTTCTTTTCCGACCATCAGACCGTGGACCGTGCGGACCTCACCCTCAACCAGCGCGCCGCCCAGTACATCGGCCGCGTCGTCGTGGTCGAGGAGGAAATCCGCGGCGGGCGCGGGCGTGTGCGTGTGGGCGACACCCTCTGGGCTGCCGCCGGCGCCGACACCCCGCAAGGCACGCGCGTGCGGATCGCCGGGGGCAGAGGGCACCGTCCTGGTCGTCGAGCCCGTCTGACACGCGTGCCGGCCAATTCCGCGCTCTGCCAATCGCCGTGATCGCGAGCCGCGATGGGGGAGGCCGCTCCACACGCCCATCCGCGAATGCTTAAGCGCGCGTTAACCCGCCACTCTCTACTGTCGGCCGATCCGGGTGTGTGGCCGGGTTGACGGTCGGGTTTGCGTTCGCGTGCAGGTATTTGTTCCTCATGAGGGCGCCCCCGTGGCGGTGGTCTGGCGGCTAGGCTTGATCGTCTTTGGCTTTGCGGCGGCAACGCTCGTGGCCGCGTTGAGCTATGCGCCACCGGCCAGCGCTCAGGAGCTGAATGAGCCGCCGCGCACGAACGCCGGTGCCGCATCGGCGCGAAGCATCACCGCGCCATCCGGCCGAGACCGCGATCCCGTCTCCGATCTCGCCAACGCCTACGAATTTGTCTCCCCGGCCAGAATGCGCGGCTCGATCGGCGGCGCCGACGATGACGATGGCGAACAAGGTGGAGACCCACTCGACAGCGACCCGCTGTCCGCCGAGACCGACGGCGCGGCGTCCACATCGGAAAGCACGGGCGAGAGCGAAGCCTTGCAGCCCGTCGATGGCCTGACACCGTCCGACGGACGCATCGAGCTTGGCGAGTCCGAGGCCTGGAACGAAGGCGCCGATCTCGGCCGCGATACGCGCCCGCCTGAAGACCTCGACGTTTTCAACACGCCTCCCGCCGGTCACGATCCGTTGCTGTTCCAGATCGAGGACATCGATCCCGCTGAAACCGACCGTCGTCCCGCGCGCTTCGCGCGCATCGAGCCTTACGATCCCGTCGGCATCCGCATCGGCAGCTTCGTGCTCTTCCCCGAAGCGGAGTTGGGCGGGCTCTACACCAGCAACGTGCTGAGCACGCCTCGTGCCCGCTCCGACATCGCGGGCGAGCTCAGGACCGAGGCGCGCCTCGTGTCGAACTGGAATGTTCACGCGGTCGAACTGCGCGGCACCACGTTCTCGACCTACCACGACGACTATCCCTCGGAGGACGACCGCGCCTGGAGCGTTGAAGCGCGCGGCCGCCTCGATATCAGCCGCCGCACCAACTTTCAGGGCCTCGTCGGCCGCAGCGTCAGCCAGGAAGATCGCACCGCCGTCGACGCCAACGTGACGGGCGAGCGGGCACAGGTCCGGAGCGACGAAGCCCGGCTCGCGTTCAATCACCGTTTCAATCGGCTCGCCGTCGAGCTGAGAGGATCCGTTTCCGACACGACCTATGCGTTGCCCCACGATGGCGAAAGCCTCGCGGATCGCGACACCTTGGAAACACACCAAGCCGTGCGCGCGAGCTGGGAGCTGAAGCCCACGCTTGCCGTGTTCGCGGAAGGCGAACTCAACCAGCGCGACAAGAAAGCGGCCCCCGCAGACGGTATCCGTCGTGACTCGGACGGCGTTCGCACGCGTGTAGGGCTTGACTTCGGATCGACAGGCGCGATCCTGCGCGGGCAGGCCAGTGTAGGCTACGGCCGGCAAACGCCCCGCGACGGTCGCCTCGCATCCGTCGAGGCGTTCCTGTTCGACGCAAATCTCGCCTGGCGGCCGAGCGAGATCACATCGTTGATGCTCACGGCATCGAGCGACATCTACGACACGACCACAGAGGAGTCGGGTGGCGTCGTGTCTCATAAAGTCGGCATTGAAGCCCGCCATGCCTTCCGCCGGCATCTGATCGGCTCGGCCGGGCTCTCGTATACGCATTACGACTTCCACCGGACCCCGATCGAGGAAAGCGTGGTGACGGCTTTCGTCGGTGCGGAATACTACGCAAGCCCCGAGCTGGTGCTGTTTGCGCGCTACCAGCACCTCAGCTTTGCCTCAAATGACGTGAACGGTGACTACGAGACGGACGAGGTGCGCGTCGGCGTTCGCGTACGCAGATAACGCGACAACGGGCGGCCTCTTATGCTCGCCGAGAGCGTTGCGCGCCGATGGCCTGCGTCTACTCTTGTTTGCAATTGATTCGCTTGATTTATGAGCGCAGGGAGCCTGCCATGTCAGACCGCACCCAATTCGCCGTCGGCCACAATCACAAGGTCCCGATGCCGAAGGTCATGAAAAAATCCCTTCAGGTCGTGATCGCCGCCCTGCTGACGGCGGGCGTGGTGTTGTTCGTGATGATGGTCAACGGCTTCCTCGTCGGCCGCGGCGGTTCGATGGGCGGGCTCGATGTCTGGCTTTCGTTCATTGGCCGCAGCGACATCATCGGAACCATCATCCTCACCGCGCTGGTGACGATTGCCTTCATGTACTGGCAGCGCGATCGCGAGCGCCGCTAGACCATGATCGCTTCGGACCCTATCAGTCCGAAGCGTGAATCATAGGTCTAACTCAAGAGACCATGATCGCTTTGGACCCTAGCCGCTCCGATCGCCGCGCCGCCTACCCGGCGCGGCGTGAATCGGCAGCGCGGAGAAAGTCCGAAGCGATGCATCATCGGCCTCATCAAAGATATAGAGCGTCCGATCCGATTCCATCGGATCGGAAAACGCCCTAGTTCGTTCACCGGCGAAAACCCCAAATCGACAAGGCGCGTGCGAACGGATGTTCGCTCGCGTTTTTTTTACGTGCATGCGCGCGCTGCAGCGGCACCTAAGCTGATCCATCGCGCCGCCGCCGGGGGCCGTGAACGCTTGAGCTTCATGCGCACGTGATAGCCGTGTGATGCCGGAGGAGCCATGCTTCGCATGGATGGGGAGAGAGGGCGCGCTAAAGGCAAGCGGCCTACTTCACCTCTCCCCGGTGGGACGTGTTGCGCAATGCGGAGACGCGTCTGGACCCCGACCGTCCATGCGGAGCATGGCTCCGCCATGACGGGGGAGGGGAAAACGCGAGTCCATCTCGAATGAACATGCTCTAAGAGAGCCCGATCTGGAGCCGTGCCGCGCGCACCCCGAGAAGGCGTGGCACCTTCCAAAAGAAAAACGCCCGGCAGGCAGCGAGCCTCCGGGCGTTTTGTTCGTTTTGGATGTCTCGTTAGAAGTTGGTCGAGGCACCGAAGCGGAAGAACTGCACTTCGTCGTAGCTCTCTTTCGAGAGGGCCTTGGCGAAGTCCATACGGATCGGACCGACCGGCGAGTTCCACATGATGCTCGCACCGATGGACGAGCGGATCGTGGAGTCGTCGGCGAGATCGATCAGACCGGCTTGATCGAGCCGCTTTGCGCGCTCGTTGGCGTTGAACAGCGAACCCGCGTCGGCGAACACGGCAGCCGAGAGGCCCAGATCGTCGGGCACGAACGGCAGCGGGAAGCGAACCTCAGCCGTACCGGCCCAGTAGCTCCGGCCGCCAAGCGCGTCCTCACGCCCGTTGGCGCTCATGTCGCGAGGACCGAAGCCGGCGCGGTCGAAGCCGCGAATGGTCTCGCCACCCCGATAGTAGAGGTCCGTGAGGCGGATATCGTCGTCGCCCCAGCCTTCGATATGACCGCCGATCAAGCGGCCGACGAAGGTGATCTTCTCGGTGATCGGATAGTACGCGCGGCCTTCCGCGTTGACGCGCACGTACTGCACGTCGCCGCCCAGACCTGCCATGTCGGTCGCGACCTGCAGATAGTAGCCGCTGGTGGGCGTGCGCGGGTGATTACGCTTGTCGTAGGTGATCGAGGTGCCGATCGAGGAGGTGAGAGCACCCTCGCCAAGATCCGCAACTTCGTCGCGAACCACGAGCGACACCTGATCGCCCCAGCGGTCGTCCACGTCCATCGAGCTGTAATCGATGGTGTAGCCGGTCTGCATCCACAGGTTCTCGGAGAGCGGGAAGCCGAGACGGACCGTACCGCCCGTGCGCTTCGACTCGTAGCCCGTCTCACGAGCGTAATCGAGTTCCTTGTGGAAGAGGTCGAAGCCCGCCGAAAGGTTGCGATCCAGGAAGCGCGGCTCCGTGAACGACAGGTCGACCTGCATACGCTCCATGGAGCCTGCGAGCCTGAGGCGCAGGAACTGACCGTTACCGAGCAGGTTGCGCTCGCTGATGCTGACGTCGCCGATCACGCCTTCGGAAGTCGAGTAGCCGGCGCCGAACGACAGCTCGCCCGTCGACTGTTCTTCGAGATCCACGTCGAGGATCACACGATCCGGCGACGAGCCGGGACGGCGCTTGATGTCCACTTTCTTGAAGAAACCGAGCGCTTCGAGACGCTTCTTGGCGCGGTCGACGAGCAGCGGATTGAAGGCGTCGCCTTCGGCCAGGCGGAACTCGCGGCGGATCACGTGGTCCTTCGTGCGAAGGTTACCGTTCACGTTGATGCGCTCGATGTAAACGCGCGGGCCTTCGTCGATCAAATAGCTGAGCGCAATCGTGCGCGAGGCAGGATCGGGCGTGGCGCGGGGGCGCACCCGGGCAAAGGCATAACCTTGCTCGGCGATGAGCAGCGTCAGGCGCTCGGTGCTCTTTTCGATATCCTGGCCGTTATAGATGTCGCCCTGACGGGTGAGCACTTCACCGGACAGATAATGAGGATTGACCTCGGGCAGCGAGCTTTCGATCGTGACGTCGCCGAATGCATAGCGCTCGCCTTCGTCGATCGCGAAGTTGAGATAGAAGCCGGAGCCGCCGCGGTCGAGTTCGGCGTTAGCCGCCACCACGCGCACGTCTGCGTAACCGTTCTTGAGGTAGAACTGACGCAGAAGCTCGCGGTCGAGGTTCATGCGGTCCGGATCGTAGATGCTCGTTCCCTTGAGGAAGTCGAACAAACCGGACTGTGTCGTGGAAATGATGTCGCGAAGCTGCGCGTCGGAGAACGCGTAGTTGCCGACGAAGTTGATGCCTTGAACCTTCGTCGCGCCACCCTCGTTGATTTCGAACACGAGGTTCACGCGGCTCTGTTCGAGCTCGATGATCTTGGGCTCGACCCAGGCGGCGTAGCGGCCCTGGCGGCGGTAGACGTCGAGAATGCGCTGCACGTCGGCTTGCACGCGGGCACGCGTATAGACGGAGCGCGGCTTCAGATGCACTTCGGACCGCAGCGTGTCGGTATCGACCTCGCTGTTGCCCTCGAAGGCGACCTGGTTGATGACGGGGTTCTCGACCACGTAGACAACGACGGCGTCGCCCTGGCGATCGATGGAAATGTCGGCGAACAGGCCCGTAGCGAAAAGGGCCTGGATCGAGCGGTCGGCCTTACCGGCGTCATACGCCTCGCCGACGGTGAATTGAAGATAGGAGCGAACCGTCTCCGGTTCGACGCGGCGATTACCCTCGACGCGGATATCGCGAATGGTTTGCGCATGGGCCGGAGCGGAAAACGCCACGACGTCGATGGTCAGCGCCGCCGGGACCGCAAGTGCGAGCCACAGCATCAAGCGCACGCCATGACGAGGCATGCTCCTCAGATGAACCCAGATCCGTGAGTGCTTCATGTGCGGATCTGCCTCGCCTTCATGCCGATCCCCCTCGACTCGCGGGACCTGTCGGCGACAGTCCCGAGCCCCGTTTCTTGAAATGTTGGATGATCGCAAGGACCCCAACATGAGCGGCCTGAGAAACGCTGCACTTCCCTCCGAGACCCCCAAAGTCTCGAATCGTGCTCCCAAAACCCCTCACTTCAGGCATTCTTAACAACTGGGTAAGGCACTGGGAAGTGGCAAGTTTACGTCACCCCAGGCAGATTCTAGCCGCCGCCAAAAAGCCACCTTTTACCCAATCGCATCAGGTCGTTGAGGTTGACGAAGATGATCAAAGTCATCACCAGCGCGATTCCGATTTTGAACCCGATTTCCTGCACGCGCTGGCTCAGCGGCCGGCGGCGGATGGCCTCGATCGTGTAGAAAACCAGATGACCGCCGTCGAGCACGGGAATTGGCAGCAAATTCAAGAGGCCGATGTTGGCCGAAATCAACGCCGTCAGCCGCAGCAAGGGCTCCCAGCCGTGCTCGACCACGCGTGCCGTCACCTCGGCCAGGAGAATTGGCCCGCCAACCTGATCGGCCGACTGGCGCCCCCAGATGATGTCGCCGATTCCCGTGATCGTCTGCACGATATTGGAGTAGGTCTCCCGGACACCCAGGCGGGCGGCTTCCACAAATGAAACGGCCACCGGCTCAGGCCGGTCCTGCGCGACACCGATGCGGCCGACTTGCTTGGTGCTCCCGTCCGGCATGGCGATTTCGGCCGCCGTCGGGACGATTTCGAGCGCCCGGGTCTCGTTTCCGCGTTTGACCGTCACGGCAAGCGGCCGCTCGGCGGCCGGTTGCACCAGCTCCACCACGTCCCGGAACGAGGAGATGGCGGTGCCGTCGATGGCCGTGATGACGTCGCCCACTTCGATACCGGCCTTTTCGGCCGCCGAATCCGGCACCACCGCGCCGACCCGCGCCGGCACGTGGCGGCGCACGCCGATATCGCCGAGCCGCACGGTCACGCCAAGGTCGTCCCTCTCGTCGCGCATGGCGGGGGTCACGGGGAAGGTCAGGGTTTCGCCGTTGCGCTCGACCGCGATCTGCAGCGTCCGTCCGCTCGATGTCAGCACGAGCCGCGACACGTCGTCGAACGTCTCGATCCGCCACCCGTCGATGCGGGTGATGACGTCCCCGGCGCGGAGCCCGGCCTGTTCCGCCGGCATTCCAGCCACGACTTCGTCCACCTGCGCCGTCACGCGCGAAACGCCGGTCGATACGTTGAGCGCGGTGTAAATCACCGCCGCGAGAATGAAATTTGCCAACGGACCGGCGGCGACGACCAGAAAGCGCTGCCAGACCGGCTTGTCGTGGAAGGTGCCTGCGCGGGCTTCAGGTGACATCTCGGCGCTGGCCGCCGTCCCCGGCGAGCTCGCGACGTTCGTGTCGTCCAGGAATTTGACGTAGCCGCCGAGCGGGATCGCCGCGAAACGCCAGCGCGTGCCCTTTCGGTCGACGAAGGCCGCAAGCTCTTTGCCGAAGCCGATGGAGAACGTGGTGACGGTCACGCCGCACCAGCGCGCCACGAGAAAATGGCCAAGCTCATGGAAAAAAACCACCGCGCTCAAGACGAACAGGAAGCCGAGGCCTTGGATGGTCCACGTCGAAACCTGACTGAGAAGCCCTTCGATCATCCTTGATGAAATCCTGTTCGCTGAGACGTTGTGGGGAAAAATCCTTGTCGGCCGGGCGCGCGGTCGCGTTGCCCGGAGGGACGCAGAGGGGCAACCTTTATCCTGGAAGCAGCATCCGTGCCATGTTTCGCGCTTCGAGATCGACCGCAAGCACGTCTTCCAGCGTCTCGACGCTGCTGAGAAGCCCCAGGGATTCGGCTTTTTCGAGACATGACGCGACCGTCTGGGCGATATCGAGGAAGCCGATCTTCCGGTCGATAAACGCCGCGACAGCGACCTCGTTGGCCGCATTCAACACGGCCGGGGCCGCGCCGCCGTGCCGGAGCGCATCGGTCGCGATGCCGAGAGCGGGGAAGCGGTCGAGGTCGGGCGCCTCGAACGAAAGCGTCTTCAGCGCGAGGAGGTCGAGTCGCGAGACCGGGGTCGTGAGCCGCTCGGGCCAGGAGAGCGCAAGCGCGATGGGCGTGCGCATGTCCGGCTGCGAAAGCTGGGCCATGACCGACCCGTCTTCGAGCATCACCAGGCAATGGACCACCGATTGCGGGTGCACGATGGCTTCGAGCTGGTGCGCCTCGACCGGGAACAGATGATAGGCCTCGATCAGTTCGAGGCCCTTGTTCATGAGCGTCGCGGAATCGATGGTGACCTTCGCCCCCATCGACCAGTTCGGATGCTTGAGCGCCTGCTCGGGCGTGACGCGCGCGAGCGCATGCCTGTCGAGGGTTCGGAACGGTCCGCCCGAAGCGGTCAGCACGATTTTCTCGATCGAGGCGGCCTGCGTCTGCCCGATGGACTGGAACGCGCCCGAATGCTCGCTGTCGACGGGCAGCAGCTCCGCCCCGGATTGCCGCACGTGCCTGAGGAAGATATCGCCCGCCGATACGAGGCATTCCTTGTTGGCAAGCGCAACGCGGCATCCCTGGCCAGCGGCGGCAAACGTCGGCGTGAGGCCTGCCGCGCCAACGATGGCAGCCATCACGCAGTCGGCCGGTTCGAGGGCTGCGGCCTCGACTGCGTCGGCGCCCGCCGCGACACGGATGCCCGTGCCCGCGAGGTGGGATTTGAGGTCGTCGTAATAGGCCGGATCGCCGATCACCGCGAGCTGGGCCCGATGAGCGATGGCGAGTTCCGCAAGGCGCGCCGCGTTGCACTGCGCTGTGAGCGCCACGATCTCGAAACGGTCGGGGTGCCGGCCGACCAGATCCAGCGTGCTCGTGCCGATCGATCCGGTCGCGCCCAGAACCGAGAGACGCTGCGGCCGGCGCGTGCCGGGTGCGTGCGCCGTCGCCTCCGCGCTCGCGTCGGCAGTCTCGGTTTCGAATGCCGAAGCGCGCGATACGGGAGGCGCGTGCGCCATGCCTGACATCTCCATTCGTCGACGCCGTACAAGCCGAGCCCAGAGCCTCAGGGGCGTGGCGGCCGTCGCGACAGGTTCGAGGCGCTTTATGCGCCATATCGTGGGTCTGAGCCAGCTCGGGAGCATTTCCGCATCGAGTGGCTCGCGAACGTCACCTTTGCGCCGGGAAGAGACCGGAGAAGAGTGCGTCGGCAGGGGCTTTCGGGTCGAGGAACAAGAGCACGAGAGCGAGCAGCACCGCCACCGGCACCAATCCGTCCACGCGGTCCATGAAACCGCCGTGCCCGGGCAACAAGCCGCTCGCGTCCTTGAGGTGGAAGGCGCGTTTGAGCGCGGATTCGGCAAGATCTCCCGTCTGCGCCACGAGCCCCATCGCAACACCGGCGACGGCGAGCGGAAGCACCGGCGCGCCGACGCTAGAGGCGAACGCGCCAGCCGTGAGCCCGGCCGCGCTGATCCCGCCCAGAAGACCGCTCCATGTCTTTTTCGGCGAGATCGAGGGCGCGAGCCGTGGCCCGCCGATCGAGCGCCCCGCGAAGTAGGCCGCCGTATCGGTGGCAGCCACCACCAGCAGGATGAAAAGGACGGCGTAAAACCCCATCGGCTCGTTGGAGCGCAGCCAGATCAGCGCCACGGCCGGGAGCCCGGCATAGAGAACGCCTGCCGCCGAAAGGATGGGCCGCTCCCCGAATTCGAGCGCGAGAACGATGATGGTGCCGATCAGCAGAAGCGCGACGCCGAGCGCGGCAAAACCGAAGGCGGCAAGGCCGATGGCACCGATCGCCGCGGCGAATTGGATGCCAAGCGCAAGGTCGATACCGTCGCCGCGTACGACATGCGCCCATTCCCAACTCAGGATAAGCGTCACCGCCAGGACGAGGGCGGCGAACGGCAGCGTGCCGGCCCAGGCGAGTGCCACGGAAACGGAGCCGAGCAGAAGCGCGCTGACGATCCTGAGACCGAGTTCGGCTTTTGCGCCTCCCGATGCGGCGATGGCAGGCTCGGGCTCGGCCCGACGTGTCTCGTCCTCGGTCATGGGAAGAGCCTCAGGCCGTGGATCGGCTGGGCAAGCCACCGAAGCGACGCTCGCGCGAGTTATACTGCGTGATCGCCTCGATGAGCAGTTCACGCCCGAAATCCGGCCAATAGGCATCGAGGAAGACGAGTTCCGTATACGCCGATTGCCAGAGAAGGAAGTTCGAAAGCCGCCGCTCGCCGCTGGTGCGGATCAGCATGTCGGGGTCAGGAAGATCGCCCGTATCGAGCGCCAGCCGGAAGTGGTCCACCGTGATTTCGGAAGGCGAAAGCCGCCCCGCCGCCACGTCCTCCGCAAGCCGCTGTGCGGCCCGCGTGATTTCGTTACGCGCGCCGTAATTGAAAGCGATCGTGAGCGTAAGGCGCGTGTTGTCGCGTGTGAGGTCGCACGCCTCGTCGATCAACGCCAGCATCTCCTGGTCGATGTCGCTGCGTTCGCCGATCACGAGGATCTTGACGTTGTTCTGATGCAGTTCCGCGAGGTCTCCGCGGATGAACCGCTTCATCAGCCCCATCAGATAATCGATCTCGTCCCTGGGGCGCGACCAGTTCTCGGATGAGAAGCTGTAGAGCGTAAGACAAGGGATCGAAAGCTCGATGGCGGCTTTCACGGTCCGGCGCACGGCTTCCACGCCCGCCTTGTGCCCCGCTGCGCGCGGCAATCCGCGCTCCGCCGCCCACCGGCCGTTGCCGTCCATGATGATGGCGACGTGGCGTGGAGAGAGCGGCGCGCTGAGTACCCCGTCTGGGGATTTGGATCTGTCGGCCACGGGATCTCGGCGAGTTGTTGCGGCTGGCGTGCCCGGAATATCGGTGTGCAAATGAGTTTAAATCGTGAGGCCGATTGCGCCTAAACCTTTTGGATTTCGGCGTCCTTCGCGGCAAGCGTCTGATCGATCTCCTTGATCAGCTTGTCGGTAAGCTCCTGCACCTTTGCGGAATTCTTATGTTGCTCGTCCTCGCCGATCTTGCCGTCTTTTTCGAGCTTCTTCAGAAGCTCCATACCCTCGCGGCGCACGTTGCGCACGGCCACGCGATGGTTTTCCGCATATTTGTGGGCCTGCTTGGCGAGTTCCTGGCGCCGCTCGGCGGTGGGCGCGGGGATGGGAAGCCGGAGCGTGGTGCCGTCGATGATCGGGTTGACGCCGAGGTTGGACTCTCGGATGCCCTTTTCGACCGCCGACACGTTAGACTTGTCCCAGACCTGGACCGAGATCATGCGCGGTTCCGGCACGGTGACCGTCGCCACCTGATTGAGCGGCATGCGCGACCCGTAGACGGTGACCTGAACGGGATCGAGCAGGTGCGCGCTCGCGCGCCCCGTCCTGAGGCCGGCAAGCTCGCGCTTCAGGGCCTCCAGGGAAGCACGCATCCGCGTCTCGATTTCAGTGGGATCGAACGTTGTGAGCGACACTTGCCTCGTCTCCTTCTTGTCTCTTCGCGGCGGCCGAGGCTTCCGCGCCCAGGGATCGACCGTCAAGGTCGACCGGATGATGCGGGGAGCCGCCGCGTCCGGAATTTAGCCGTGGATCACAGTGGCCCGGGCCGTACCCCGCAGCACCTTGATCAGATTCCCCGGCTCATCGATGGAAAACACAATTACCGGAAGATGATTGTCCCGGGCAAGCGCGATTGCCGCTCCATCCATCACCCGGAGATCCTTGGCCAGAACGTCCGAGTAGCTAAGCCGGTCGTAGCGCTGGGCCGCCGGGTCCTTTTTCGGGTCGGCGGAATAGACGCCGTCCACCTGTGTCGCCTTCGCGACCGCGTCGCACCCCATCTCGATGGCGCGCAGCGTCGCCGCCGTGTCGGTTGTAAAAAACGGGTTTCCGGTGCCTGCCGCGAAAATGACGATCCGCTTGCGTTCGAGGTGATAGAGCGCGCGATGGCGGACATAGGGCTCGCAGACGGTCGGCATGGTGATGGCCGACAGCACGCGCGCGGGCGCGCCCGCCGCTTCGAGCGCGCTCTGCAGCGCCAAAGCGTTCATGACGGTGGCGAGCATGCCCATGTAGTCGGCTGTGGCCCGGTCCATGCCGCGCGCCGCCCCCTGAAGGCCGCGGAAGATGTTGCCGCCTCCGACGACGACGGACACTTCGCACCCTTCGGCAAGGGCGCCGGCAAGATCGGCCGCCAGACGGTCGACCACAGCCGTATCGAGGCCGTAGCCGTTCTGCCCCATGAGCGCTTCGCCCGAGAGCTTGACGAGCAGCCGCCTGTACTTCAGCGCTCCGTCACCCGTCGTCATGCCGGTCTCCGTTTTATTGTCGTCGCGTCCACAGTCGTCTGCCGGCACTTTGCCCTCGGTGCGCTGTCCTGGCAAAAGAAACGGCGCACTTGCGCCCGGGAGCAAGGCGACCCGGCGCAAGTGCGCCAGCCATCCACATACCACAACATCCGTTGAGCGAAGCCTCAGGCAGCTTGCGTACGCCAAAAAAAAAGCCGGCGATTTCGCCGGCTTTTTCCCGTCTAGCCTTACTGTTTTACTGCGCCCATCGTTTTGGCGACTTCGGCGGCGAAATCTTCTTCTTTCTTCTCGATGCCTTCACCGAGCTGATAACGCACGAATGCCGCGACCTTGACCGGCGCGCCGACGTCCTTTTCGGCCTGCTTCAGGATTTCCGCGACGGTTGCCTTGCCGTCGATCACGAACACCTGCTTGAGGAGTACGGCCTGGTTGACGAATTCTTTCTGAAGGCGGCCTTCACCGGCCTTGAGCAGGATTTCGTCCGACTTGCCGGCGTTCTTAGGCTCGGCCTTGGCCTGCTCCAGATAAATCGCCCGCTCGCGGTCCATCGCGTCCTGCGAAAGGTCCTCGACGTTGACGACCTGCGGGCTCGACGCTGCAATGTGCATGGCGATCTGCCGGCCGAGCGCCATCAGCTTGTCCGTGTCGCCAGCGCTTTCGAGCGCGACAAGCACGCCGATCTTGCCCAGGCCGTCTGCGGCTTTGCTGTGCACGTAATCCGCAACGACGCCGTCGTTGACGGCGAGCGAAGCCGTACGGCGCACGGCCATGTTCTCGCCGATGGTGGCGATCGCTTCCTTCATCCGGTCGTCGACCGTGCCCTTGCCGCCGGGATAAGCCGCGGTGAGGAGCTTCTGGAGATCGCCGCCGGCTTCGGCGGCGAGGCCTGCGATCGTCTGGACGAGTTCCTGGAATTCCGCGTTACGGGCGACGAAGTCGGTCTCGGAGTTGACCTCGACGACGGCACCGGATTTCACTTTAGAAATCACGCCGATCAGGCCCTGCGCCGCAACGCGGTCCGACTTCTTGGCGGCTTTTGCGAGACCCTTCTTACGCAGGAGGTCGATAGCGGCCTCCATGTCGCCGTTGGTCTCGGTCAGCGCCTGCTTGCAGTCCATCATGCCGGCGCCGGTCTTGTCGCGCAGCTCTTTGACCAGTGCGGCTGAAATCGTGCTCATGAGTCTCCTTTCGCGCTTCAGCGAAGCGTCGTGTCCATGGGGCGGAAAACGGATACGCGATCCGTCCGCAGTGGGAGGCCAGCGCCGAAGCGGACGGGATGACCCGCCCGCTCCGAGGAGTTAGGCGGCGGACGCCTCAACGAGCTTTTTGGCCTGGGCGACCCAGTTTTCCTCACCGATCTGGCCCTTGAGCTTGAGCTGACGGTCGAGCGCGGCAAGGTTGTCGGCGTCGAGGTCGGCGATCTGCCAGAAATGGAACACGCCCGCGTCGTTGAGCTTCTGCTCGATCTTCTCGTTGACACCCTTGATCCGCTTGAGATCGTCGGCTTCGCCGCGCGGTCCCTCGATGCCCTTGAAGGCAACGGCGGCCTCCGGCAGGCTCTCGGCCGGAGCGTCGACCGCGGCACCGATGTCGATGCCGGACGAGCCCTGGCCGCGCTCGATGCCGTCGAGGGCAGCACGCGCGATGAGGTCGCAGTAAAGCGTGATGGCGCGACCAGCGTCGTCGTTACCGGGAACGGGGAAATCGATGCCGTCGGGATCGCAGTTGGTGTCGACGATGGCGACGATCGGAATGCCGAGCTTGCGGGCTTCCTTGATCGCGATGCCTTCCTTGTTCGTGTCGATCACGAACAGGAGGTCGGGCACGCCGCCCATGTCCTTGATGCCGCCGAGCGCCTTGTCGAGCTTGTCGCGCTCGCGCTGGATGGTGAGGACTTCTTTCTTGGTGCGGCCCTGCGGGTCGGCAAGAATGTCGTCGAGCTGACGCAGGCGGCGGATCGAGGTGGAGATCGTCTTCCAGTTGGTCAGCGTGCCGCCGAGCCAGCGGTGATTGATGTAATACTGAGCCGAGCGCTTGGCGGCGTCGGCGATGGCGTCGGAGGCCTGGCGCTTGGTGGCGACGAAAAGCACGCGCCCGCCCGAAGCGACGGTGTCGGAGACCTTGTTCAGCGCCTGGTGCAGCATCGGCACCGTCTGGGTCAGGTCGAGAATGTGGATGTTGTTGCGGGCGCCATAGATAAAGGACGCCATCTTGGGGTTCCAGCGGTGAGCCTGGTGGCCGAAGTGGACGCCTGCTTCCAGGAGCTGGCGCATGTTGAATTGCGGCGCGGTCATGTGCGTCGTGTTCCTTTTCCGGTTGGTCCTCCGCGCGTCTTGAGAAGAAAAGCGAGCCATATGAAAGGCTTAGCTGTTCCACCGGAGCGACCCTGCGGGGCTTTTAATCCGCCGGGCGCATGAGACGCGCGTGTGAGATGGCCGCTCCTTAGCCGCAAATCTCCGAAATGACAAGTTTTAAGGGAGCCTCCGAAGTCCCGCGCGCACCGGAGCCGTCTCGGCCCCCTGGAGGGCGTCCGCGTGTCTGCGGTTGCGCCAAGAGGTCGCATAAGTCCCTGACGAATAATGCGAATATGACAGTCTCATGACGGACGGTTTAAGGCCGAATTCATCGCTTCTTGCTAGCTCTCGGGTGTGGGAACAGCGGAGCGGCATATGTTTGGGTCGTCGGTACATTTGCTTCGCGAGAGCAACGGTGGAGCCATTTTCCTGGACCGCGTCCGCCAGGCGGTCGATGCCGCCCTGCAACCCATCACGGATATCCGCAGCGGCGCGACCCATGGCTGCGAAGCGCTCGCGCGGCAGACCCAGGCGCTCGGCTTTGCATCGATCCCGCAGTTTTTCGCTTTTGCGGAGCGCCTCGGCGTTCGCGTCGAGGTCGATGCGTTTCTGGTCGGGCGGGCCGCGCAGAAAATCGCCGCCCGCAAGGCGCATGTCGATGCTCTCCTGTTCGTCAATCTGGACCGCATGCGCGCGGCCCAGATCGAAGACACGTTGCCGGCGTTTCTCGCCGAGCTGTCACGGGCGGGTCTCTCCCCGTCCGACGTCTGCATCGAAATCACCGAGGGTGGGGAAGCCCCAAGCTGTGTCGGGCTCATCCAGGCGGTTGCAGAGCTGCGCCAGCACGGTTTTCGCATCGCCATCGACGATTTCGGCACCGGCCATTCCGGACTGCAGGCCCTTTACGAGCTCCAGCCCGAGTACGTGAAGATCGATCGCTTCTTTATCAAGGATCTCGACCGCGATGGCCGCAAGCGCGTGTTCGTCTCGCGCGTCGTCGAGCTTGCGCACATTCTCGGGACGCAGGTCGTGGCGGAGGGGGTCGAGCGCGTGGAAGAGCTGCACGCGTGCCGCGACGCCGGGTGCGATCTCGTGCAGGGCTATTTCGTTGCCATGCCGAGCACGGAAGCCGCTGACATCCGCAGCGTGTACGGCCCCGTTTCCGAAAACCCCGACCGTCGCCTCGCGCCGCGCAACGTGGTCACCCTCGAAGCCGAGGGCGTCGTGATGGCGCTCGAAGCGCTGCCCGATACGACGCGTGTCGCGGATGTCGTCGATTACTTTCTCGGCCACCCCGAGTGCGCTTATCGTCCCGTCGTCGATGCGCGGAGGATGCCGCTCGGGATTGTGCGCGAGCGTGATTTACGATGGCTGGTGCAATCGCCTTTCGGGCGCGATCTTCTCCAGAATTCGTCGTTCCCCATGACGCTGCGCGATTTCACGACGCGCCTGCCGACAGTGGACGCCAGCATCTGCCCCACGCAACTGATCGAGCAGTGTGCGCACGCGATCGACGAGGGCGTGATCGTGACGGAAGGGACGAGGTACTCCGGCTTCGTGCCGTCGAACGCGCTCCTGCGCCTCGCGGGAATGATCAGGCTGCGGCAGGCGCAAAGCCAGAACCCGCTCACGCACCTGCCGGCGAACGATGCAATCCTCGGCTTCATCGGGCGCGCAACCGAGGAGCGCGGCCTGAGCCATGCGTTCGCGCATCTCGATTTCAATCACTTCAAGCCGTTCAACGATGTCTACGGGTTCCACGTCGGCGACAGGGCCATCATCATGTTCGCCGATCTGCTGCGTGCCGAATTCGGGCGCGATGACGTCTTCATCGGCCATATCGGCGGCGACGACTTCTTCGTGGGCGTCTCGGGAGAGATCGACGGTTTTTCGCGCCGCGTGCGGGACGTGTGCACGCGCTTCGCATTGAATGCCGAAAGCCTTTACACTCAGCAGCATCGCCAGAACGGATATATCGAATGCGCGGGCAGGGACGGTGTCGTCGCACGTTTCCCGTTGCTGACCTGCTCCGTCGCGCTGCTCGTTTTGCCGAAGGGCGGGCGCGCAGCGACCACCGACGAGATTGCCCACGAACTGAGCCGCCTCAAGACGATCTCGAAAAAGTCGGAAGCCTGCTTCAGCACGGCGACGCTGACTGTGCGGGAATGCGGAAACGTGTTCAACGCGCGGGAGACGCCCGCGCTTCTGGAGCGCGCCGCCAATTGAAATCCATGCGGCTCAATCCCGCACGAGGCCCGACAGCGTCTGCGTGGGGGTGATGGCGTCCGGATCCTGCCGGAGATCGATGACGAACGGACCTTCGGCGCGGAGTGCATCGCGGAACACCGCTTCGAAGTCCTCGCTGTTTTCGACCGTCGCGCCCTGCGCCCCGTGCGCTCGCGCAAACGCGGCGAAATCCGGGTTGACGAGATCGGTCCCGCTCGGACGTCCCGGATACTTCCGCTCCTGGTGCATCCGGATCGTGCCGAACATCCCGTTGTTGGCAATCAGGATGACGATGGCGAGTCCGTGCTGCACGGCCGTCCCGAGCTCGGCCCCCGTCATGGCGAAACAGCCGTCGCCGGCGAAGCACACGACAGGCGCGTCGGGGTGTTCGAGCTTCGCCGCAATCGCCGCCGGCAGCCCGTAGCCCATCGAACCGGACGTGGGCGCGAGCCCCGTGTGATAGCCCTTGAACTGGAAGTAGCGGTGCACCCACTGCGAATAGTTTCCGGCACCGTTTGTCACGATCCCGTTTTCAGGCAGGAGCGTCGAGACCGCCGTCACCACGTCTTCGAGCTTGAGCGCACCCGGCGTCGGCCGCGGCGCGAGGCTCGCTTCGTACGCCGCGCGCAGATCCAGACGATAGCCGCCCCAGCGACGGCTCTCCGTTTCGCGCGGCTCGGGCGCAACGTCGGCGAGCGCTTCCGAAAACGCTGCGGATGTTGCGACGATCGAAAGCGCCGCGCCGCGATAGCCCAAAATCGCGCTGGGCTCGGGATGGACTTGCACGAACGTTTTTCCCGGACCGCTGAGAAGGGCGTAGGAATCGGTCGCGATGTCGGCCACTTCCGCGCCGACCGCGATCACGAGGTCGGCCGCCGTGAGGCCGGCCTTGAGCTTGGTATCCGTCGTGAAGCCCAGGTGACCCACATAGCAGGGATGCCGGTTGTCGACGTAATCCTGACACCGGAACGACGACGCGATCGGAAGATCGAACCGCTGCGCAAACCGCTCGACCGCGTGCCGCGTTTCGTCCGTCCAACCAGGTCCGCCGACGATGATGAGCGGACGCGCCGCAGCGGCGAGACGTTGGCCGAGATCGCTCATGTCACGCGCGGACGGGGCACCGCCTTTAAGCGCCGCAGGTGCGAGCACCGTTGCGCTCGTCTCTTGGGAGAGCACATCTTCCGGCAAGCCGATGATGACAGGCCCCGGCCGCCCCGACATCGCCACCGTAAACGCGCGCTGAACGTACTCGGCCACCCGATCCGCCTGCCGGATGATGCCGGTCCACTTGGCGATGCCGGAAAAGAGGGCTTCGAGGTCGATCTCCTGAAACGGCGCCTTGTCTTCGAGAGGGGTCGTCGGCAGGCCGACGAACAGGATCATCGGCGTGGCGTCCTGCTGCGCGACGTAAACGCCGGAGATGGCGTTGACGACGCCCGGCCCGCGCGTCGCGAAGACGATGCCGGGACGGCCGGTGAGCTTGCCCGTCGCCTCGGCCATCATCGCCGCTCCGCCTTCATGCCGGCAGACGATGGTCTCGATGGCCGAGGTCTCATAAAGCCCATCGAGCGCGGCCAGAAAGCTTTCACCCGGCACTTCGAACACGCGCGTGACGCCATGCGCGGCCAATTGGTCGATCAGGATCTTTCCGCCGTGCGGCATTGGGGGCTCAGGTCCGTGAGAAGGGATGCAGTCTCTCCAGCCACACATAGGCCACGTACCCTTATTGAACCACCCTCGGCCGGTGCGGTTCCTCCGCCCACCTTCGTGCTGGTAAATGCAACTGAAAGCGCGCAACGCTCCGCCGAGTAGGGTCTAGGCTCCCACGCGGCCCCCCGATAGTCTCGGAAGAACGTGACGGCCGATGACGGAGACGACGGGAATGAGAGAGGGAACGCGCGCACGGGCTGGCGCTTGGTTCGCCTTCGCGGCGTGCCTGGCGTTCGCGTGTGTCGTGGCTGTGAAACCGCTGGCTGCCACGGAGAATGGCGACGCAACGCTGCCTAAGCGCGCCAAAGCCGTGATCGAGACGCATTGCACCGTGTGTCGGGGCGACACGCAGTCGGCTGACGGCCCCATCCAGAGCCTGGAGGAGATCGCAGACGATCCGGGCCTCGTCATGCCGGGACGCCCGGACGCCTCGCCGCTTTATCTGCGCCTGGCGCGCGCGCGCCCGTTGCGTGAGGTCAAGGAAGGAAGTGACGCAAACGTCGTCGCGCCTTCGCCTGAGGACATCGAGGCCGTGCGCGACTGGATCGCGAGCTTGCCCCTGCGCGAAGACGGCTGTCGCGACCGTACGCTCGTTTCGGCCGACGACATCGCGGCGCTTGTCCGGCGCTGGGCGGACGCGGTCGGCCCCGAGGACGCGGCCGCGACCCGCTTCGTCTCGCTCGCGCATTTGTGGAATGCATGTACGGCGCCCATGCGCATGATGGAATTGCGCATCGCGACCGCCACACTGCTTGGCGCGCTGACCGGCCGCCGTGAGGGGCTGCAACTCGAAACCCTGGGCGAGAAGAGCGTCCTCCTCGCCATTCGTCCGGGCGCGGAGGCGCTTAAGGTTTCAGGCTGGGATCGGTTGACGGCGGATGCGCCTCTCTCGGCAAGCGGCGCGGTGCCGGCCGATTGGCTCGCAGCGCGCGTCTTGTCCGAACGGAAGGATGACGACGCGAACGCGGGGTCCATCGGCCAGACCGTTTTGGATAAGGCCGGCGAGCGGGCCGTCTCGGCGCTTGCGCGCCATTGGACGCGTGACGTGGATCTCGTGCGGGCCGCAGCCGAGCAGGGCGTTCCCCCGAATGCCCTGAGAAAAGCGCTGATGACTGTCGGGGGCGATCTGCTCGTCCCATCGCGGCGCCTCGCGCACGGTGCAGTCCCGCGGGACGCGTGGCAGCGGCTGTCGCACGCGCTCGACGGCGCACCGAAGGCGCGCGTCGAGAAAGAGCGGGAGAAAACAGATCCGCGCGACGCGGTTGACGTTGTGCTCTGGCCCGACCGGCCCTCCTATCGCCCGCGCGATCTCGTGACCTTCAACGTGCGTGTCGACAAGGCCTGTCACCTGACGCTGATCGGTGTCGACGGCGAGGGGCAGGCCACGGTGCTGTTCCCAAACGAATTGGAGCCTGAAAATCTCGTCGCGCCATCTGTCACCGTGCGGGTTCCGGGTAATACGGCGGGCTATCAGTTCCGCTTCGAGAAGGCGGGGGAGGAGACGGTAGTCGCCATCTGCCAGCGGGACGCGCGCCGGCCGCAGGGCATCTCCTACGACTACGAACGGCAGCGCTTCGCGCTCCTCGGAGATTGGCGGGAATTCCTGCGGACGGCCGAGACGCGGGAAAAGAACATCCGCGCCAGGCAGGAGGTCCAGGCAGCCCGCCGCAAGCGACGCGGCCGTGCGCCGGTGGAAAAGGAGCCGCCGCCGGTCGCGCCCAAAGAGGCCGGCGTGGAAGGACGCACGGCAATCACGATCGTGATCGAGCCGGGCGGCGGGCCTCTTTAGCACTCACCGATTTTGCGCGTTGCGGGCATCCGCTTGCGGGTCGCGATCCTTGCCTTCGGTCGCGTAGAAACGGTCGCGCAGGTCCGGCATCGGGTTGGTGTGCTTGCCGGGCGGAATCCCCTGCGGGCTCGTCTGATGTGCGAGGAGCAGCCAACGCCCGTCGGTCTCCTGCCGCTCCAGAACGAAGACCGTTGCCGCTGCGCGCTCATAAGTGGTCTGCGCTGACCACGCATAAAAGTAGCCGCGCTCCCACACGTTGACCTTGGCGAAGGCGGGGTCGATCCGCAATCGCTCGATGTCGTACGTGAATTCGAGCGCCGTGGCCGCGAGCGAGGTGTAGACGCGCGGACCCGCCGAGGCGGCACCCGTATCGAGGTGCCGATAGTGCGGCGTGGCATCGATGAAACCGGGCGCGGCAACCTTGCGCGGGCGCCCGTTCTCTTTCTTCCGAAGCTCGCCATACCAGGCCGCGATGACGGAGCGGATTTCGGCCTCGTCGCTTTTGTTCGCCGCGCAGGCGCAGGGCGCAACAGCGAAAAGCGCCAGGGCGACGGCTGCGACAGGACGTGCGAAAAAGGCGGAGCGGAATTTCATCCGTAGACGGTCGCGCGGTTCTGCGGCGCTTCTACGGCGGCCGAAGGGCACGGGGCGGGCGCGCCGGACCAAATTTCCGGCCTCCGAATCGGCTACCTACGGAGCCATGGTCGAGACCTATTCAGAGCGCCTGACCCACTGGCTTGCCGCGCTGCGCGAGACATTGAACGCCGTCGACCCGCTGATCGCGGTCGGCGCGGCGCTTCTGGTGTTCGTGATCGTGGTGGTCTGGGTGTCGCTCAAGCGTGGCCAGCAGAGCGCGCTGGCGGCGGCCGAACTCGCGGAGATCAAGGGCCGGCTCACGGCGATGAGCGAGATCGCCGTGCGTCGTGAGACGGAGCAGGCGCGCGTGCTCGATGTGCGTGTGGAGGAAATTTCGGGCCGTCTGTCCGAGCGCGTCGATGCCCTCTCGCGGCGCATGGCGGACAGCCTCGACACCGTCTCGCACCGCCTGGGCGACAACCTGGCGGAAGCGGGCCGTCGCACGACGGAAAGCCTCTCGAACCTGAACGAGCGTCTCGCCGTCATCGCCGAGGCGCGCCAGAGCCTCGCGAACCTCTCTTCGGAAGTGACGTCGCTCACCGGCGTGCTGGCCGATAAGCAGGCGCGCGGCGCTTTCGGCCAGCTTCGCATGGAAACCATCATCCGCGACGCGCTGCCCTCAGGCGCGTATGAATTTCAGCCGACACTCTCGAACGGAAAACGGCCCGACTGCGTGATCCGCCTGCCGAACACGCCGGCGGTGCTTGTGATCGATTCCAAGTTTCCGCTCGAAGGCTTCGAAGCCTTGCGGATCGCAATAACGCCCGAGGCCGCGAAGTCGGCGCGCGACGCCATTCGCGCTGCCGTCGGCAAGCACATCGACGACATCGCAGGCAAGTACCTGATCGCGGGCGAAACGCAGGACACCGCCCTGATGTTCGTGCCGTCCGAGTCGGTCTACGGCGATCTTCACGAGCATTTTGCCGATCTCGTTCAGCGCGCGCATCGCGCCCGCGTCGTGATCGTGGCGCCGAACGTGCTTATGCTCGCCGTGCAGACAGTGCAGGCCGTCATCAAGGATGCGAAGATGCGCGACCAGGCCGGTCTCATCCAGCGCGAGGTGGGCCTGTTGCTGGGTGATGTCGCTCGTCTCGTCGAGCGCGTAGGCGAGCTGGAGCGCCATTTCGGCCTTTCGGCCAAGGCCTTGGAGAAGGTCACCGCGTCGGCTGGCCGCATCAGCGGACGTGGAGAGCGCCTGACGGCTCTCGACCTGGAGGACGAATCCGGCGCATCCTCCGCCCCCGCGGCCGAGTTGACCGCGCGCGCGTCCTGACACTAAAGGCATTGGTATGGATAAGATCAATCGGCGTATCGCAGACGAACTGCGCGTGGACGCGGCTCAGGTGATGGCCGCCGTCGGCTTGTTGGACGAGGGCGCGACCGTGCCCTTCATCGCCCGCTACCGTAAGGAGAAGACGGGCGGCCTCGACGATACGCAGTTGCGCACGCTGGCCGAGCGCCTCGTTTATCTTCGTGAGCTGGAGGATCGCCGGGCGACAGTGCTCCGCAGCATCGACGAGCAGGGCAAGCTCACGCCGGAGCTGGCGCACACCGTGAACGGCGCGATGACGAAGGTCGAGCTTGAGGACATTTACGCGCCCTACAAGCCGAAGCGCCGCACGAAAGCACAGATCGCGCGCGAAGCGGGGCTCGAACCGCTGGCCGATGCGCTTCTCGAAAATCCTTCGCTGGATCCCGTCGCTGAGGCCGAAAAATACATCGCAGCCGACAAGGGCGTCGAAGATCAGAAAGCAGCCCTCGACGGCGCTCGCTTCATCCTGATCGAGCGGATTTCCGAAAAGCCTGAGGTCGTCGGAACTCTGCGCGAGTGGGAGTGGAGCGAAGGCACGCTGGCCTCCAAGGTCAAGAAGGGCAAGGACGCCGAAGGCGCCAAGTACGCCGATTACTTCGATTTCGGCCAGTCCATCAAGGATATGCCGAGCCATCGCGCGCTGGCGCTTCTGCGCGGCGTGAACGAAGGCATCCTCGACATCGGCCTCGACGTCGCGCACGACGAGACGAAACCGCACCCGGCCGAAGGAAAAATCCGCTCGGCGTTCGGCATCACGGACAAAGGCCGCCCCGCCGACGCGTGGCTGGGCGAAACGGTGCGTCTTGCGTGGAAAGCCCGTCTCGGCCCTTCGATCACGTCCGATCTCCTGACGCGCCTCAAGGAGCGCGCGGACGCCGAAGCCATCGGAGTGTTTTCCTCGAACCTGAAGGATCTCTTGCTCGCCGCACCGGCAGGCCCGCGCGTGACGATGGGCCTCGACCCCGGCCTGCGCACGGGCGTCAAGGTCGCGGTGATCGATGCCACGGGCAAGCTGGTCGAGACGGCCACGATCTACCCGCACGAGCCGAGGCGCGATTGGGCGGGGTCGCTCTCGGCGCTCGCTGCGCTCTCAACAAAGCACAAGGTCGATCTCGTAAGCGTCGGCAACGGCACCGGCAGCCGCGAGACCGACAAGCTCGTCGCCGAGTTGATGCAGAAGATGCCGCAACTCAAGCTGACCAAGGTGATGGTGTCGGAGGCGGGCGCGTCCGTCTACTCGGCCTCTGAGCTAGCTGCGAAGGAATTCCCAGATCTCGACGTCTCGCTGCGCGGCGCCGTCTCCATTGCGCGCCGCCTGCAGGACCCGCTGGCGGAACTCGTCAAGATCGAGCCCAAGGCCATCGGTGTCGGCCAGTACCAGCACGATGTCGATCAGAACGGGCTCGCCCGCTCGCTCGATGCCGTCGTGGAGGATTGCGTGAACTCGGTCGGCGTGGACGTGAACACGGCGTCCGTCCCGCTTCTCACGCGCGTGTCGGGGCTGAACCAGGCGCTCGCATCGAACATCGTGGCCTTCCGCAACGAGAACGGCGCCTTCAAGACGCGCACCGCGCTGAAGAAAGTGCCACGCCTCGGGCCGAAGGCGTTCGAGCAGGCGGCGGGCTTCCTGCGCATCATGGACGGCAAGAACCCGCTGGATTCCTCCGCAGTTCACCCCGAGGCCTACGAGGTCGTGGAGCGCATCTCCGAGAAGACCAAGCGTCCGTTGAAGGAGATGATCGGCGACCGCAGCTTCCTCAAAGCGCTGCGTCCGGCTGAGTTCGCGGATGCGACCTTCGGCATCCCGACCGTCACCGACATCCTGGCCGAGCTGGAGAAGCCCGGCCGCGACCCGCGCCCCGAGTTCAAGACAGCGACTTTTGCAGACGGAGTGGAGAAGATCTCCGACCTGAAGCCCGGCATGCAGCTCGAAGGTACGGTGACCAACGTCGCCGCCTTCGGCGCGTTCGTGGATGTCGGCGTGCACCAGGACGGGCTCGTGCATATCTCGGAGCTTGCGGACCGCTTCGTGAAGGACCCGCGCGATGTGGTGAAAGTCGGCGACGTCGTGCGCGTGCGCGTGAAGGAGGTGGACGTCGCGAGGAAGCGCGTTGCCCTCACCATGCGCTCCGGCGAGATCGACCGCAGCGCCAGCGCCACGGGCGGCCCCCGCCGCGAGGAACGCGCGCCGCAAGCCTCTCGCGGCTTCGCCCCGCCGCCACGGAAGGGCGCAGAGGCACCTGCCGAGAGCGCGCTCGCCGCAGCGCTGCGCCGCGCGCAGGAAGGTAAATAAGAACCGCGCTTCCGAGCGCACGCGTTGAACGCGCGTCAGTTTTGGCCGGCCGGCTTGTCGGAAAAGAGACAGGCCGGCCGTCACGCGTTTGTCATATGAATTGCTTGGCCCCAAGGGCCTTTACATCAAAGCCTCAAGGCCCTAAATGCGTGCCACGCACGGCGGATACGCTTCGCACGGCGCTTCTTTTCCAACCCATGTTGGTGGAGGTCCTGTGAGATGGAGCGATACAATTCAGCGGCCGAACTTGTCGCCGCCCGTAAGCCGGAGCGCCCCGTTCTTTGCGCTCGTCCCCATGCCGCCGGCCGCGCCGCGCGCTGGTTCCTCGAAAATTTCGAGGGCGACGTGGCCTATGCCTACAAAGCGAACAGCTCGGTCTTTCTGATCGGCGCGCTTTTTGGCGCTGGGATTCGTCACTTCGACGTGGCCTCGCTCCCCGAGATCGAGGACGCGGCGACGATCCCGGGCGCGAACCTGCATTTCATGCATCCCGTGAAGTCGCGTGAAGCCATTCGCCGCGCTTACCACGAGCATGGCGTCAGGAGCTTCGCGCTCGACAGCGAGGATGAACTCCGCAAGATCGTGGAGGAGACGTCGGACAGTTCCGGTCCCGCGCGCGATCTCGCGTTGTTCGTCCGCATCGCCGTGCCCGCCATCAACAGCCGCATCCCGCTGGAGCGCAAGTTCGGCACCGGCGGCCAACTGGCGGCACGCCTGCTTGTCGAGGCGCGCCAGGTCGCGGGTGACTTGGGCATCACCTTCCACGTCGGCTCGCAGACCATGACGCCGGATGCCTACGTCAACGCGCTCGGCGAAGTGCAGCGCCTGATCGGCATGGCAGGCGTCGTCGTCGACCGGCTCGACGTTGGCGGCGGCTTCCCGTCCGTCTATCCGAACATGCAGCCTGCCCCGCTCGCGCGCTTTCTCTCGGCTATCGAGGAAGGCGTCGACAAGATGCCCGTGCGAGACAACGTGCGCCTCATGTGCGAGCCCGGCCGTGCCCTCGTGGCAGAGGCCGAGAGCGTGGTCGTGCGCGTCGAGGCGCGTCGCGGCAACGACCTCTTCATCAACGATGGCGGCTACGGCATTCTGTTCGATGCGGCCCATCTCGGCTGGATCTATCCCGCGCGCCTCGTGAGCCGGGACGTGGGCCCGAGCGAGCCGCTGGTTCCCTTCGAGCTGTGGGGACCGACCTGCGATTCGATCGACCACATGAAGGGGCCGTTCCTGCTGCCGGCGTCGATCCGCGAGGGCGACTACCTCGAAATCGGCAACGTCGGCGCCTACGGGCGCGCCATCGCGGGCGACTTCAACGGCTACGGACGTTACGAAGAGGCGATCCTCGACGACGAGCCGATGATGACGCTCTATGCCGACGCCGAAACGCCGGCCGCGTTGCTGCGCTGAGTGTCTCAACAACTCTTCCGCGATTCTGAGTATAACTCCCGTTCGGCAGATTGCTGACGGTCGGGAATCGGATAGCTCGGGTGTGCTCTTTGCGGGGGACACTCATGGACATGCAATCCGCGTTTCAGCGTATTCGGCGTGCGCTTGAAGACTTCAACATGGAGATTGAGCGCGCGCGTGCGGAGCAGGCGATTAGCCAGAACCAGATCGCGTCGGTCGAGTACGAGCTCGATCAGATGAAAAAGCTCATCGCCGAGAGCGCGCTCGCGGAGTAAGCCCGGTACGCCGAACGAGCTTCGGCCGCCCCTGGGGCGACGACTGTCTCAGGTATCGAGATATTTCGCGAGCACGTCGGTCGCGGGCAGGCCGGGCTTGGCTTCGCCGTCGTCCGCCTCTCCGAAAAGGCGCTCGGCTTCGTCCGGGTCGGTATCGAGATGCTCCATCAGCGCGCTCGCAAGCGCTTGGCGCTCTTCCGGTGGAAGGCGCAGCGCCGTGAGCAGAATCGCTTTGACGCGTTCGTTCATCAGCCGCCTCGCGGTCCGCTGGCTGCCTCGCGCCGCAAGCGCGACTCAGGTCCCTAAGCGCAGGCACCCACCGATTAGACCGGAAGTCAGGTGCCGGATCAATTCCGAAAAGAAATGCGGCCGCCCGGACGATCCGGGACGGCCGCCTCCGGAAGCAGCCTGCTGAACGCCGGTGCGGGAAGACTTAGAGAACGTCGAACCTGTTTTCGAGCGGCTTCCCGTTGGGCCAGAACGGGGAATCCTCGCTCTTGTCGAGCTTCCGGTCGCCATCGTCGTCACGATAGAGCGAGGCCCATAGCGTCGAGCCGCTTTCGAGTTCCTGCTCGATTTCGACCGTTACGTTGTGGTGGTAGCCCGCTTCGAGCGGCACATAGCCCAGCACGTCGCCCGTGACTTTGCCCTCGTCGTCGCTGCCGTAGATAGCGACGTAACCGTCATGCGGCAGGCGGACGAAGCTGAAGCGAACCTCTTTGCTGCCGGCCTTTTGATCGAAGACAATCACCGAGGGATCGATCTCGTCGCTTGCGACATCGGGCACGCCGGGTGCCTGCGGTGCGGCCATCGCCTGTACGGCGAGGAAGGGCGCGAGAAGGAGCGCCGCGGCGCTCACAGAAAGTCGAGAGATAGGAGAGTGTTTCGTCATGGGGCTTTCCTCTTCTGCTTTTGCGCCGATGGGGAATGTCGGCGTCCTGGGAAAGCAACGCCACGCGGAGGCGACGGCTCCGTCACATCCGCTCACGTCAAGTTGTTTGGTTTTGAATAGAGGCGGCCTGTCCCTAAGGAACAGCACTGATATCGCCACCTCGCTCAGCGCGGGAACGTGACGCGCCGTGTTGTTCGCCGGCGGAGCCGAGACCGGGCCGATGCGGCGCTCCGCGTGACAGTGCATAAGCTAATCTGAACTTCTTCGTTCCGGCCCGCAGTGACGCGTGCAACGCTCCGCCCGCAATCATGTCCATCGCCAACGGCCGGCGCTTTGGCGCCTTGGCGCGATTCGAGATGTCTTCCAATGAATGAAATCACCGACCTGAAAACGCTCTCCGCGAAACCTGCGTGGGGACACGGACGCGTGTATGACAGCCTCACGGAAACGATCGGGAACACGCCGCTCGTGAAATTGAACCGGCTGCAAAAGGCGGCCGACATCCAGGGCAACATTCTCCTCAAGCTCGAATTCTTCAATCCGCTCTCGTCGGTGAAGGATCGCATCGGCGTGGCGATGATCGATGCGCTCGAAGCGAGCGGAGACATCACGCCGGCCAAGACCACGCTCGTCGAGCCGACATCCGGCAACACCGGCATCGGCCTTGCATTCGTTGCTGCCGCGCGGGGGTATCGGCTGATCCTCGTCATGCCGGAATCGATGTCGGTCGAGCGGCGCAAGATCCTCCGCCATCTCGGCGCGGAGCTGGAACTCACGCCCGCACCCGCAGGCATGGGCGGCGCAATCGCGAAGGCGCAAGAGATCCTGGAATCGATCCCCGGCTCCGTCAGTCCGAGCCAGTTCGAGAACCCTGCAAACCCGCTCGTGCACGAACGCACGACGGCTGAAGAAATCTGGCGCGACACCGGCGGCGACGTCGCAGCGATCGTGGTTGGCGTCGGCACCGGCGGCACGCTGACCGGCGTCGGACGCGTCCTGAAGGCGCGCAAGCCCGATATCAAGATCATCGCGGTTGAGCCCGAGGCCAGCCCCGTTCTGTCGGGTGGCGAAAAGGGCCCGCATAAGATCCAGGGCATCGGCGCGGGGTTCGTTCCCGCCGTTCTCGACCGGAGCCTCATCGACGAGGTGATCACGGTCCCGAACGACAAGGCGTTCGAATACGCGCGCCATCTCGCTCACGTCGAAGGTATTCCCGGCGGCATCTCGACGGGCGCCAATGTCTTTGCCTCGATCATTGTCGCGGGCCGCGAGGCCTATGCGGGAAAGAACGTCGTGACCTTCGCGCCGTCATCGGCCGAGCGCTACTTATCGAGCGATCTCTTCGGCCAGTCGTAACCACGCCCTGTCTCGACCGTTGCGTCCCGAACAAAAAACGGGGCGGTCAGCGCAATGCTGGCGGCCCCGTTTATTTATCGTGCACGCTCGGCTTAAGTGCGCACTAGGCCCGTTTCCGCCTGGATGTCCTCCAGCGCAGAGACGAGCACGTCGATCTCGCCGCAGGTATTGTAGAAGGCGAACGACGGCCGCACGGTTGTCTCCTGTCCGAAGCGGCGCAGGATGGGCTGGGCGCAGTGGTGGCCGGAGCGCACGGCGATGCCGTATTTGTTGAGCCGCGATCCCACCTCTTCGCTCGGGACGCCCTTGATCACGAGCGAGATCACGCTCGCCTTCTCGGGCGCCGTCCCGATGATCCTGAGGTTCGGGATCTGCAACAGCCGCTCCGTCGCGTACACGAGAAGCGAGTGCTCGTAGCGCGCGATGTTCTCCATTCCGATACGCTCGACGTAGTCGATCGCCGCGCCAAGCCCCACCGCATCCGCGATGTTGCCCGTGCCCGCTTCGAACCGCTGTGGGGACGCATGGATCTCCGTCCGCTCGTAGGTCACGTCACGGATCATGTTGCCGCCGGATTGATACGGCGGCAGGCTGTCCATCAGCGCCTTCTTGGCATAGAGCGCGCCGATGCCCGTGGGGGCGAACAGCTTGTGCCCCGAGAATACGAAGAAGTCGGCGTCCAGCTCCTGGACGTTGACCTTCATATGCGAGACCGACTGCGCGCCGTCGACCAGCACCTTCGCGCCCACCCGGTGAGCCATCTCGACAATAGCCTTGGCCGGCGTGATGGTGCCGAGCGCGTTCGAGACCTGCGTAAAGGCCACGAGCTTCGTCCGGTTGGTCAGAAGCTTGTTGAACTCGTCGAGCAGAAGCGCGCCGTGATCGTCGACGGGTGCCACGCGGAGCTTCGCGCCTTTCGCCAGACAGAGAAGCTGCCAGGGCACGACGTTGGCATGGTGTTCGAGGTTGGTGATGACGATCTCGTCGCCCGGCCCGATGTGCTGTTGCCCGTACGTTGCCGCAACGAGGTTGATCGCTTCCGTCGCTCCCCGCGTGAAGATGATCTCCTCCGGACCGCTCGCACCCAGGAAGTGCGCGACTTTCTGCCGTGCGCCTTCATAGGCATCCGTCGCGCGAGCCGCCAGTTCGTGCGCCGCCCGATGGATGTTCGAGTTCTCGTGCTCGTAGAAGTAGGAGATGCGGTCGATGACGGCCTTCGGCTTCTGCGTCGTGGCGGCGTTGTCGAACCAGATCAGCGGCCGGCCGTTCACGGTCTCCGACAGGATCGGAAAATC
The DNA here is from genome assembly GCF_000503895.1 of Hyphomicrobium nitrativorans NL23. Lineage (NCBI taxonomy): Bacteria > Pseudomonadati > Pseudomonadota > Alphaproteobacteria > Hyphomicrobiales > Hyphomicrobiaceae > Hyphomicrobium > Hyphomicrobium nitrativorans. Next base: position 2,828,812 of record NC_022997.1, on the reverse strand, counting down.
CCGGCGGATGGCGTGAATGTCGAACGCCGGATGCGCCGATTGAAGCTCCGACTGATGGAAGGGCGCAGCCCCCGCGCCCGAGACGTGCGCCTGACCCGGGATCGACACGCCATCGAGGAAGTAGAGCCCCGTATCGGTCGGCAGCCCCGGCACGGCAGGAACGGCCGGCACCGACGATACTGCAAGCGGCGCAAGCAGCGCATCGAGCTCCTTCTGGAACGGGATCTCGATCGGATAACCGCCAAGGCCGCCGAGTCCGCCGGACGGTGGCGTCGAAATGCCCGACGTATCGACGAGAACCGGCGCCGGCGGGTTCGCTGGCGGCGGCTGCGGAGGCGCGGGCTGATCGGCCCCCGTCTGAGCACCGGCGACCGAAGTCCCGCCACCCGCGTCCGATGGCGGCGTGCTGATCGTTCCCGCGTGGTTCAACGCACTGCCGGTATCGATCCCGCTCGGCAACGACGGATGAGCGCCGTTGATCAGCGGCTGCAAGGCGAGCGCGTCAAGCGGATCCGCCGTCGGCAGAGACACCGAAGGCGAGATGCCGATCCCCGGCGCGGATGGCGACGCGGCGCCATACGACGGCAGAGACGGCAGGCTCGGGCTGGCCGGAGTCTGTGTCCCGCTGAGGTCCATCACAGAAAACGCGGTCGGTGCCACAGGAACGGGAGAGGGAGCCGACGGCGCCTCGGACGTTGCGGCAACAGGATTTGGAACCGCTCCCGCCACACCCGTGGGGCTTGCGCCGACGCCGCCGAAAGAAGGTCCCGCAACCGTCGGCGCCTCGGGCGAGGGGAACGACGGCAGCGGCTCGCCTGGCGTTGCGGCGAAGAACGCGTTGGCCATGCGGGTCAGAAGGTCGGGGTCGGGCAAGCCCGGGGGTGGAAGACCACCCCCGCCATGGCTGCCCGCTGCGGCGGCGAGAGCGTCGAGGTCTGTCGGACCCTGAGGCAGTCCAAGATTAGCTGTAGACATGATACTTGCCCACCTCGACGCCTTCCAGAACACCGAGCGCATCGTCCGTCAGAACGGCGAGCGAGCAGTAGAGCGAGACGAGGTAGGAGGCGATCGCCTGATCGTTGATCCCCATGAAGCGGACCGACAGCCCCTTCGAAAGCTCGCCTGGCAGGCCGGGCTGGAAGAGACCGACCACGCCCTGCTTGGCTTCGCCGGTGCGGATCAGGAGGATGTTGGTCTTGCCGGCCTTCACTTCGAGCTTGTCGGATGGAATGAGTGGAATGCCGCGCCAGGTGAGGAACGGCGAGCCGAACAGCGTGACGGTCGGCGGGGGAACGCCGCGGCGCGTGCATTCACGGCCGAACGCGGCAATTGCCAGCGGATGCGCGAGGAAGAACGCAGGCTCTTTCCAGACGCGGCTGATCAGTTCGTCGAGATCGTCCGGCGTCGGCGCGCCGCTCCGCGTCTTGATCTTCTGCGAGGCGGCTGCATGCGCGAGCAGGCCGTATTCCTTGTTGTTGATGAGCTCGCTCTCCTGGCGCTCCTTCACCGTCTCGATCGTCAAGCGAAGCTGCTCTTTGATCTGGTTGTGCGGCACGCTGTAGAGATCCGAGACGCGCGTATGAACGTCGAGAACGGTCTGCACCGCGCTCAGGAGATACTCGCGCGGATTGTCGATGTAGTCGACGTATGTCTGCGGAAGCACGCGCTCGTCGCGCAGCGAGCAGGCCACCTCGACGCTGTCCGCATCCTTCACCTTGTTGACGCGATAGATGCCTGCCTCGACCGGAACCCAATTCAGGAAGTGCACCAGCCAACGCGGCGTGATGCTCGACATCTGCGGGACGGTTTTGGTGGCATTGGCGAGTTGCCGGGCAGAAATATCGCCAAGAGCTGTCTGTTTATCGTCTGCCATGTTTGACCCAAATTCTGCTATAATGGAGAATATTGTTATCGTGAATATGCTTATTCACGGAATGGAATTGGCCGTCAACGCCAAGATATTGGAATTAGATTCCCAGTCCAGCTTCGAAGGAATCCGCAATCGGCTGCGCTTGCAGCACGTGGCTCCCAGCCGGCACGCTACGCGTCAGCCACACGTTGCCGCCGATGACGGAACCGCGGCCGATGGTGATGCGCCCGAGGATGGTGGCGCCCGCGTAGATCACGACGTCGTCCTCGACGATCGGATGGCGCGGCGCGCCCTTGACGAGCGCACCGCTTTCGTCGACCGAAAAACGTTTCGCTCCGAGCGTCACCGCCTGATAGAGCCGCACGCGCTCGCCGATGACGGCCGTCTCGCCGATCACGACGCCCGTTCCATGGTCGATGAAGAAGCTTGAGCCGATCTCGGCGCCCGGATGAATGTCGATGCCGGTGGACGAATGCGACAACTCGCTGACGATGCGGGCAACGATTGGCGCTCCCAGCCGAAAGAGCTGATGCGCGACGCGGTGATAATAAATCGCCTTGATGCCAGGATAGCTCAGCAAAACCTCTTCGAGGCTCTTCGCCGAAGGATCGCCGTCGAAGGCCGCGCGCGCATCCAGGATGACACTCTCTCGGATGTGAGGCAGGCGCTCCGCGAAGTCGTGGGTGATGGATGCAACGATCCCTTCGATGGCCGTGTCGGCGCGCTGCTCCAGCGCGAACGTGAAGCGCAGTTCCTGGCTGAGGAGACCGCGCAACTGCCGGAGCGCGCTGTTGAGCGTGTTGCCGACGAAGTAGTCGATCCCCTTGTCGGTCGCATCCTGTCCGCCGCCGTGGCGCGGAAAAAGCGCTGCGAACAGCTCCTTCAGAACGCGGCCCGCGTTTTCCGGATTTGGAAGATCGCGCGCGTATGCGCTACGCGGCGTGAGGGTTCGCGCCCGGTCGCGGGAAGCCTTGAGCGCCGCGACGATGCGATCGAGCGGAATGGAAAGATCCACCGTGTCGAGCGGCGGAGAGTTCTCTTGGACGGTCATCGCGAAGGCCTTGTCGTGACGCTCACTCCCGACACTTTTATTGGCGCTCCGAGCCGCCGAGAAAGAAGAAGAACTCATAAGCTATGCAGATCGGCGCGGTGCGCAGCCAATCGGCGTTTCGGCATATGCATAGAAGAAATTGTTCTTTTGGCCGCTGCGAACGCCCGGCTACGCTCGTCCCTTGGCAAGCTTATTCTAAAACGTGAAGCGTGGACGCTTGGCCGGGCGTGGCAACGTTGCGGAGCCGTTGGCTTATGAATTTTCAGCAATTGCGCATCATCCGGGAAACCGTGCGCCAGCGCTTCAATCTGACGGAAGCAGCCAACGTGCTGCTGACCTCGCAATCCGGCGTCAGCAAGCACATCCGCGACCTTGAGGATGAGCTTGGTTTCGAGATCTTCGTTCGTCGCGGCAAGCGGCTTCTCGGCCTCACGGACCCAGGGCGCGAAGTCGCCGCTGTCATCGAGCGTATTCTTCTGGAAACCCAGAATTTGGAAGAGCTGTCGTCCAGCATTTCCCAAAGAGCGTGCGGCACCCTGGTGATCGCCACCACGCACACCCAGGCGCGCTACTCGCTTCCAGGTGTCATCGCCGAGTTCAAAAAATCATTTCCGGAAGTTCGCCTGACGCTCAAGCAACTTAGCCCCAAGGACATCGCGAGCGTGCTGCTGGAGGGGCTGGCCGATGTCGGCATTGCGACCGACACGCTTGAACACAATCCGCAGATCCTCACCTTCCCCTTTTACTCTTGGGAGCACGTCATCATCGTTCCCAAGTCGCACCCTCTTGCGCGCCGGAAGAATGTGACGCTGGAGGACATCGCTCCTTACCCGCTTATCACGTACGATGAAGGGCTCACGGGGCGCGCGCGCATCGACGACGCCTTTCAAAAGGCGTCGCTCGTCGCGGACGTGGCGATGACGGCACTCGATGCCGACGTGATCAAGGCTTATGTCGAGCTTGGCATGGGCGTCGGCATCATTGCGTCGATGGCGTTCGACAAGGAGCGCGACGCCAACCTCACGCGCATCGTGACGCCGAGGCTTTTCGAGATTAACACGTCGAGCATCGCGGTGCGGCGCGGCCGGTTCCTGCGCGGATACGTCTATCGCTTCATCGAAATGTGCGCGCCCGGCGTCACCGAGGCCCACGTCCGCACGGCCGAGCGCACGGCGGCGTCTTTGTAACGACCGCGATGGCCGGAAGACTGCGAAACTTGAGCGATGACGAATTGGTCCGAGCGCCTGACGCTCGGAGCCGCGCGCGTGAGCGACGACCTATGTCGCGCTCGGACCAATTCGGATGATTTGGCGGCTTCGGCCCGTAGGGCCTGGGAGCAAGGCGACCCGGCGCGCGCGCCGCCCCCGCGGAGCGCGCCCGAGCGCCTGGCGCTCGGAGCAGCGCGCGTGAGCGACAAATGGTGGGCGGTACTGGGATTGAACCAGTGACCCCACGCGTGTGAAGCGTGTGCTCTACCGCTGAGCTAACCGCCCGTTCGGGGTGACCCCGTCCATGGTCCTGCGGAATGCGGGCCGGGAGTATCCCGGCGCAAGACGACGCCGTTATGCGAGCAGCGTCCCCGGCCTGTCAAGCTCACCTGTCACGCTCAGGCGGCATCCGGCTGCCGGGCCGCCTTTTCGATCAGAAAGCGATGCACGCCCGATATCGCGCTCTGTCTCACGAGGCGGTGCCCCGTGGTGCGGCAGAAAGCCTCGAAATCGTCGGCTGCACCGGGGTCGCTGGCCAGCACCTCCAGCACCGCGCCGGGGGCGAGGCCCGCGAGCGCCTTGCGTGCCTTGAGGATCGGCAGGGGGCAGCGAAGACCGACGGTATCGAGGGTGGCGGATGCCGGGGCGGGTTCCATAGCACTCAATCTCCTGCCCAGGCCGATGCGAACCGAGGCTCAGCCGGTGGCTAGCTTCCGTGGATAGCTAGGGTATCGGACGCCGCTCTGCAATGGCGGATGCAACCTGTCGGGACCTTGCACGGGCGAGGCCCCGATGCCAGGGTGCCGCGCCGAGCGAAAATGCAGGCACCGGCGCATTGCCGTCGGCGGGGGCGGATCGAAGGGAAGCCGGCGGGAATGCCGGCATCGGGCATGGCTGACGACGACTTCCCGCGCCGATCCTTCTGGCTCTCGTTCGGCCTGGACCGCTTGGGGCTTGTGGCGCTCAAAGCGCCTTATGCCGTCCTCGCGCTGATCGTCGTCCTGACCGGCCTCGCGCTCGTCGGCGTGACCAAGCTCCGCGTCGACGACAGCCTTTCGGAGCTCTTCCGGGCCGATACGGCCGAGTTCCGCCAATATGAGGATATCGACCGCCGCTTTCCGTCGAGCGAGTACGACGTTCTGATCGTGGTCGAGGGGAAGGGATTGCTCGAACCGGACGGCATCCGGGCGTTCCGTGATGCGGTGATCGAACTGCAACTCACCGATGGCGTCGGCGGTCTCGTCTCGATGCTCTCCGCCCGCACCGCACCCGACGAGAACGGCTATGCCGCCCCCGTCGTGCCAGACGAGCTTCCGGCGGACGCCACGGGCTATGCCGCCGTCATGGCGGCTCTGAAGGAGAACGACATCGTCAAGGACAAGTTCTTGTCCGCTGACGGTGAGCTGGCGCTGATCGTGATCGCGCTCGACCGCAAGGCCGTGTCGGATCTTTCGGCTCGCACCGTGATCGGCGGCATCCGGGAGACGGTGGAGCGGGAACTCTCGGGCACGGGCCTCTCCGCCAGGCTCACCGGCGCGCCGGTGATGCAACTCGAAATCCGCAATGCCGTCGAGCGCGACCGGCTGATCTATAACGGCTTGGGTTTCCTCGCCGGCATCGTCGTCGCCTATCTCTTTTTCCGTCGCATCTCGCTCACGTTGATCGCCGTGCTCGGGCCCGCGATCGCGATTTTCTGGACGCTCGGCGTGCTCGGGCATCTCGATTTCCGTCTCAATGTGTTCATCAACGTGATCACGCCGCTGATCCTCGTCACCGGCTTTTCGGATTCGATGCACCTCGTATTTGCGATCCGGCGCGACATCCTCGCGGGCGTCGATCGCGTTGAAGCAGCCCGCAACGCGGTGCGTGACGTGGCCCCGGCCTGCCTGCTGACGGCCATGAACCAGGCGCTCTCGCTTGTCGTGTTCGCGTTCGCGACGTCCGCGCTCATTCGCACGTTCGGTCTCGCGGTGCTGATGGCGGTGACGATCACTTACGTCACCGTCGCCGTCGTCGTGCCGGTCCTCGCCGCGATCTTGATCCGGCGCGAGCCGCCCGCCGTTGTCGATCCGCGCATTCGCGAGGAGGGCGGCATCGGCGTCCTGCAGCGCGCGACGAGCGGGATCATGAACTTCGTCGGCTCACGGCCTCTTGCATTCGTCCTTGCGGGTCTCGTGGCCGTCGCCGCGACGGGGTATGCCTACGTCAACCTGAAGCCCATGTACCGGCTCGCCGATCAAGTGCCGGACCGCGAGCAGGCGCTCGCCGCGACGGGCAGCCTCGACACCAAGTTGACGGGCGCCAACCCCGTCCACGTGATGATCGAATGGGACAAGGCCGAGAGCGAAAATACGACCATCGCCTTGTACGACCCGGCCACGCTCGCCGTCATTTCGCGCGCGCACGAGGTGCTGGAAGGCCAAGCCGGGCTCGGCAACGTCTGGTCGCTCGAAAGCCTGCGCCGCTGGCTCCGCGCGGCGGGCGACGCCAGCGTCGAGACGGTTCAAAAGTATGTGGGCCTCTTGCCCGAGCATCTCGTGCGCCGCTTCATCGCGGCCGACGAGCAAGCGGTGCTCGTGACCGCGCGCTTGCCCGACATCGACGCGAGCGAGATCTTGCCCGTGGTGGACGAGATCGACCGCGCGCTCGATCCCGTTCGCGCTGCGAACCCCGGCTATCGGATATCGGTCACGGGCCTTCCCGCCATCGCCGCGCGCAACTCGGCCCTCCTCATCGGCGAGCTCAACGTCGGGCTGGTCGGCGACATCTTCCTGGTGTTCGTCTTCCTCGCCATCGCGCTTCGCTCGATGATGGTTGGTGTCGCGGCCGTGTTGCCCTCGCTGTTTCCGATCTTCGTGACGGGAACGCTGCTGTCGGTCAGCGGGCAGGGGCTCCAATTCGCGTCCATCGTCGCCATCGCGGTGGCGTTCTCGCTCGCAATCGATTCCACCATTCATTTCCTCAATCGGTTTCGACTGGAGGAAGACCGTCTCGGTGCCGGACCCGGGAGCGAGCAGGAAGTGTTGGCCCGCACGGCCCATCACATCGGTCCCGTCGTGGTGTTGACGACCATCGTGCTCGCGCTGGGCCTCGGCGTCACGATGCTGTCGGATCTGCCGTCGCTGCGCCTTTTCGGACAGCTCGCAGCGGTCTGTCTCTTTGCGTCGCTGTTCGCGCAACTCGTGATCTTGCCGGCCGCGGTCTCGCTCTATCGCCGCTGGTTTCCGTTGAAGCGCACGGCGTGAGGCGCGTTCTCGCTCACCAGTTCTCGCGCCAAAGCGGATAGGCCATCGCGCCGCGCGGAATGGTGATCTTGCCGTCGCGGCCGATTTCGCCACCGCCGCCAAGCTCGGCAGCCAGCTTGTTCGCGATGTTGACCTTGAGATTGGCGTTGGCCGCGCTCGAATATTTGATCTGATATTCGAAGCGCCCGACCGCCTGACGCACGATCTGGAACTGGAAGCGGCTCTCGTCGCCCTTGGGATTGGCGGAACCGAGGCACGCCCTGCGCAGAGCCGCCAGCTTGTCCTCGGTGTATTCGTAGATCGTACCCGTGAAGGTGAGCGTCACGTCCTCGACGTAGGAGCCCTTGAAGCTTGCATTGAGCAGGTTCGCCCAGCCGGCGTTAAGCCCGAACGTCTTCTGGTCGCGGACGGCGAAGGCTGCGCTGTCGAGGTTTTCCTCGATGCCGTCTTTGTCGAACGGCGCCCGGCAGCGCACGACGTTGACCTTGAGCAGCTTCTCTCCCGTGCGCTGGTAGGTGCGCTTGTCGAGATGTCCCCGCGCGATGGTGCCCGGCGTGTAGGCCGCCAGCGGCGGGCTCATACGCAGCACGTTGAGATTGTCGGAGATGGCATCGGCGTGCGCAATGTGAGGAACGGTAAAACACAGGCCGAGCGCCCACACGCTCCGACACACAAAACGCATGACACCTACCCCGCTCGAACAATGCCCACGTAGATTTACCGGGGAGCAGGGGCGCTCGGCAATCGGCAGCACGCTGAATTGAGCGAGCTGTGTGCTGTCGCTGCCACGATGCCCGGACACGCAAAAAAACGAGAATGGCCGCGGGCGCCCCCGCGGCCATTTCGAATTCCGGTGCTCCCGCCGTCAGTTGACGCGCGTCACCTCCACCAGGTTGTCGGAGTACGTCGGCGCGCGGCCGAGCCCCGACCACGCATCCGACGAGATCGAGTTGACCGAGCCGTCCGAGCGGTTGAGCGAACGCCAGTATCCGAGCGTGGCCACCACGAGGCCCGGCGGCACGTCATCGGTGACGCGCGCCAGCCCCTCGAAGCTGCCGCGCGAATTGGCGACGCGCACGGGATCGCCGTGCCGGATGCTCCGCGTTTCGGCATCCGCAGGCGAGATCATCACGAACTGCTCGCCCTGGCCTCTGATCTTGTGCGGCTCGTTCGCGTAGCACGAGTTCAGGAAGCCGTGGCTCTTCGGCGTGATGATGTTGAGCGGAAACGCCTTCGCGAGTTCGGCGTCGGCTTCCGCCGTCTCGCGCATGGCGACGTAGCCGGGCAGCGGATCGACGGGCGATCCGTCCTGGTCGCCGTCGTACATGGCGCGGAAGGGACCAGCGACGAAGTTTTTCGTATCCTCGGGCAGCAGCACTTCCACCTTGCCCGACGGCGTCGGGAACTTGCCCTCGGCGTGCGGCGCGCGCGTGTCCACCGGCCCCACGTCGATCCTGTAGAAACCGTGCTCCTTGAAGTAGTCCATGTCGACGCCGCCCATCTTGGGATCGTCCCAATTGATGTAGGCAGCGCACAACTCGCTGTCGGTCATTTTGAAGACAGGATCGTCGAAGCCCATCTCCGCCGCGAGCAAGCGCCACAGATCGCTCGTCGGTTTGCACTCGCCGGGCGGATCGACGGCCTTCTCGTTATAGGTGAGGTAAAACGTGCCCCACGACCACATCATGTCCTCGGCCTCGCCCGCCATGGTGGAGGGCAGGATGATATCGGCATACTTCGCCGTATCCGTGATGAAGTGTTCGGCCACGACGGTGAACAGATCCTCCCGCTGCAGTCCCTGCACGATCTTGTTCGTCTCGGGCGATTGGCTCACCGGATTGGTGCAGAAGACGAACAGGCTCTTGATCGGTGGATCGAGCTTCATCTCGCCGGTGAGCGCCTGGCCGAGGCGGAGATTGTTGATCGCGCGCGTGCCCGGCTTGATGAAATCCGGCCGCGCCGCCTTGGCCCAGTCGACGGGAAAATCCCACAGCGGAAGTTGCAGCATTCCGCCGCCCACATGCCGCCAGGAGCCCGCGAGCGCCGGCAGCGCGTAGATTGCGCGTGACGCCTGTGCACCGCCCGCCGAACGCTCGATGGCGACGCCGATGCGGATCGCGGACGGCTGCGAGGTCGCGAACTCGTAGGCGAACTTTTTCACGTCGTCGGCTTTGACGCCCGTAACGCGCTCCACGTACTCGGGCGTGAAGTCCGCCGCGCGCTCTTTGAGCTCCGGAAAGCCGTGGACATGCTTGTCCACGTAGTCCTGATCGACCAAACCCTGCTCGATCATCGAATTGATGATGCCGAGCGCGAGCGCGCCGTCCGTCCCGGGCTTCAGCGCGATGTGCCAGTCGGCGCCCTTTGCCGTACGCGAGCGGTAAGGATCGACGACGACGATCTTCGCGCCGCGCTTCTGCGCTTCGAGAATGAACGGCCAGTGATGCAGGTTGGTCGAGATCGTGTTGCACGCCCAGATCACGATGAACTTGGAGTGCACGAAGCTTTCGGGATCCACACCACCCGTTGGGCCGTGCGTCATGAGCCACGCCGTGGAGGAACCCGACGTGCAAAACGTCTTCTCGTTCACCGTCGTCCCGAGGCGGTTGAAGAACGGATCGCCCGAGTTGATACCCTGCACGAGACCCATGTTTCCGAGATAGCTGTAAGGCATGATCGCCTGCGAGCCATGCACGGCAATGATCTCGCGCCACTTGGCGCCGATGGTCTTGATTGCCTCGTCCCAGGTGATGCGCTCGAACGTATTGCCCCCGTTGGGCCCGGAGCCTTTGGGGCCGACGCGGCGCAGCGGATACATGAGCCGGTCCGGATTGGCGTGGTGATCGTGGAAATCCTTGAGCTTCACGCAGAGGCCGCCACGCGTGTACGGATGGTTTTTCTTGCCGCGCACGTCCACGAGCTTGCCATCCACCACGTGGTATTCCATGGCGCAGGTGTCCGGGCAGTCGTGCGGACATGCGCCGTGAAAGACTTGGGGCTTGATCTGCTCGTTCATAGGGTGCGTCCTCCGTCGCGTTTCCGTGATCCCTGGACCCGCCTTCCGCTCCGTTAGGAGGTGGCCGGTCTCTATTGTTGAGATGCGACACTCTGACATCGGGGGCGGTTGCCCGCAAGCGGTTGCTTTTGCGGGCAAAATGCCCGTGGCCCGCTGACAACACGGTGTTTTTCACAATATCAAAGAGGTGGGCGGACGAGCGAAATAGCCGCTGAAATATAGCGCGTATCCTGCGGCGCTTGATGCTACGGCGCGCACGCGCCGTCGGTGCGATGCAACGTTCCCGATGGATCGGCGACGAGGGTACCGTCGTCGCTGAGATAGTCCGGCCCAACCGGCACCTTCCCGTGGCCGCCCGGAATATCCAGCACATACGTGGGCATCGCGAGGCCGGAAAGACGCTGTCTCAGCGCGCGCATCAGCGCCTGGCCCTCCGCGATGCTCGTGCGGAAGTGTGCGGTGCCCGGCGCAAGGTCGCCATGATGGAGATAGTAGGGCGTGACGCGCGCCTCCACGAACGCCCGCATCAGCGCTTCGAGCGTATCCACGTCGTCGTTCACATCGCGCAGCAGCACCGTCTGGCTGACGAGCGGAATGCCCGCATCGACAAGACGCGCAATCGCGGCGCGCGAAACGGCCGTCAGTTCGCGCGCATGGTTGGCGTGCAGCGCGACGTAGACGGTTTTGCCCGATGCGCGAAGCGCTGAAACAAGATCCCCCGTCACGCGCTCGGGCGCCACGACGGGCACCCGCGTATGCCAGCGGATGACCTTGACATGCGCGATGTCGCCAAGCGCACGGCTCACGTCTTCCATGCGCCGTGGGCTCATGATGAAGGGGTCGCCGCCGGTCAGGATCACTTCCCAGATTTCGGGATGCGCACGGATGTACGAGAGCGCCGCGTCAAGCTCGTCGGACGTGAGGTTGGCGTCCGCGGCCGGGCCCACCATCTCGCGCCGGAAACAGAAGCGGCAGTAGACGGGGCACACGCCCACGATCTTCAACAGAACGCGATCCGGATACCGATGCACGATGCCGCGCACGGGGCTCTTGGCGTGATCGCCGATAGGGTCCGCGCGCTCCTGCGGCGTCGTTTCGAGTTCGCGCACGTCGGGCACGAACTGGCGCGCAATCGGATCGTGCGGATCGCTGGGATCGATCAGCTCTGCCATCGCCGGCGTCACGGCAACGGCATACCGGACGCCTACGGTGGCGATGCTCTCCTCCCGCTCGGCCGCCACCAAGCCCGCGTCGACGAGGTCGCTGGCGTTTCTGAGTGTCTGGCGAAGGCGGGTCATGGGGGTGGCCAGATTTCGGTGTCGTGGTCGGGGTGCTGGTTTGAGATCACGTTGACCAGAAACGCTGCATTGGGATCGGCCAGTGTGTGCTGCTCGGGAAGTGCGTGCACGCGATCCGTATAAGGGAGCTTGCCCTCGACGCCCCACTGCACGACAGGCGTGAAATCTTGCGGCCGGTCGAAAGCGCCGATGGCGAGTGCGATGCCGTCGGGAGCTTCGTACGTGAGCGGCGTCCCGCAGTCGCCGCAGAAACCGCGCGCCACGATGTTAGACGATTGAAACCTCTTCGGCGCGCCACGTGTCCACGTGAGCGTGGCCTTCCCCACGGAAACGAGTGGCGCGTAAAAGCCTCCGAACGCCTTCTGGCACATCCGGCAATGGCAAACGGACGCATCGCCGAGCGCGCCATCGACGCGGAAGCGAACGGCACCGCACTGGCACCCGCCGGAATGTGTCTCGGTCATGGGGCGTCTCACCGCTCGAAGCCTCGCGCCTTTACTTGCGCTCATCGGTCAACGGTGTCCAGATCACCTGATCGACGTTCGACGCACCTGCGGCCAGCATCACGAGCCGGTCGAAGCCGAGCGCCGCCCCGGCGGACGCCGGCATATGCGGCAGCGCAGCCAGGAAATCCTCGTCCAGCGGATAGCGCTCGCCATAGAGCCGCGCCTTCTCGTCCATCTCATGCATCAGGCGGCGGCGTTGCTCGCCAGCATCGCCAAGCTCGCCGAAGCCGTTTGCGAGCTCCACGCCCGCAATGTAAAGCTCGAACCGCTCCGCGGCTTCCGGCCGCCCTGGCACGGGTCGCGCAAGCGCCGCTTCAGGAGACGGATAGTCGTAGAATATCGTCGGCCGCGGAAAGCCGAGGCGCGGCTCTATCTTCTCCACCAGCACACGCGAAAAAATGTCGGACCAAGTGTCGTCGTCCGCGATCCGGATGCCGGCCGCAGCCGCGCGCTCCGCCAGCGCGTCGCGATTCCCATGTCCGCCGGGGCACGTGTCGAGCAGCCGGAATCCCGCGAAACGCGCGAACGCATCATCGACGGAAAGCCGCTCGAATGCGCTGTCGATCTCCGTTTCGCGCCCGCGCCAAGTCCATGTCGTGCGCCCCGCCGTGCGCGCCGCAAGCGCCAGGATCGCCGCGCAATCCTCCCAGAGCGTCTCGTAGGGCACGCCGGTGCGATACCATTCGAGCATCGTGAATTCGGGCGCGTGGAGCGCACCGCGCTCCCGGTTCCGGTAGACCGGCGCGAACGTGAAGATCTTGTCCTCGCCCGCGGCCAGCAGCTTCTTCATCGCGAACTCGGGCGATGTGTGAAGGTAGAGCCGCTGCCGTTCGAGGTCGGTGCCGACGAGATCTGTCCCGAAGGCATGGAGGTGCGTCTCGTTACCCGGCGAGACCTGGAGCGCACCCGCCTCAATCTCGACGAAGCCCTGATCCGTAAACCATGCCCGGAGGGCCGCCTTGATCCGCCCCCGTAGGAGAAGGCCCGGCCGGCGATCCCGGTGGCGGTCGGCATCCCACCAGGGGGAGGGAAGGGGCATGAGACGCGGTCCTTGAAAATGCGGCTGTGAGGCGCTGTGCGGCGCACCCTATCGAGGCACGCAGGGACGCATCAAGCCGATTTGAGCGGCGATCTGGAGTGTCCCAGCCCCGCCCCTTGGCCTCGAACCCGATCCAGAGTATGAAGCGCCACGATTTTCGGACCACGATTGCGCCGGGTCTCTGGGCCTGAGGCGTGCGTCGGCGGGCTCGACAAAGACGAGAGCCCCGCGCTGGGCAGCGGCCAAGGCTGTGATGAGCGCCGGGCCGCAACACGTTCAGCAGGAGAAGACCGTGGTCAAGGTGATCGCAAGCTCGATTCGTAAAGGCAATGTTCTCGATCTCGACGGCAAACTCGCCGTCGTCATCTCGGCGGAGAACATCCACCCCGGCAAGGGCACCCCCGTCACCCATCTCGAAATGCGCCGCATCTCGGACGGCGTGAAAGTGACCGAGCGCTACCGCACCACCGACCAGGTCGAGAAAGCCTTCCTCGAAGAGAAAGACTACAATTACCTCTACGAAGACGACATGGGCTTCAACTTCATGGAGCCGGAGACGTACGACCAGATCGCCGTTTCGAAAGATGTGATCGGCGATCAGGCGGTCTGGCTGCAGGAAAACATGTCCTGCAAGCTCTCGCTGTTCGAGGGCAACGCGATCGCCATCGAGCTTCCCGCCCGCGTCACCTTCGAGATCGTCGAGGCGGACCCCGTGGTGAAGGGCCAGACGGCCTCGTCGTCTTACAAGCCTGCGAAGCTCGAAAACGGCGCCCGCATCATGGTGCCGCCGCATATCGCCTCCGGCACGCGCGTCGTCGTCATGACGGCGGACGGCTCCTACGTCGAGCGCGCGAAAGACTGATCGCGCGCTGCATGGGTTCTGATTTCAGAATTTGATGAGCGTGGCGGGCTCGGGAACGGGGCCCGCCTCCGCGTGCATGGCCTGCAGGCGCGGCACGATCTCGGCCGCGTCCGTCACGATGCCATAGCTCACTTCGAGCCCCGGCCGGATGAAGGCCTGGCTGCGCATGTGCTCCAGCAGATGCAGGAACGGGCTCCAGAAGCCGGAGATATTGGCGACCACGATCGGCTTGGTGTGCTGCCCGAGCTGTGCCCACGTGAGCTGCTCGACCAGCTCTTCCAGCGTGCCGATGCCGCCGGGTAGCGCGACGAACGCGTCCGAGTGCTCGAACATCAGCCGCTTGCGCTCGTGCATATCGGCGGTGACGATGAGATCCGAGACATCGTGCAGCATCTGCTCCCGTTCGGAGAGAAAGTCGGGGATGATGCCCGTGACCTTGCCGCCGCCTTCGAGCGTTGCGCGCGCCACTTCGCCCATGAGGCCGAGCCCGCCGCCCCCGTAGACGAGGCCGATGTTTGCGTCTGCCAGCGCCCGGCCGAGCGTGCGGGCGGCATCCGCATAGACGGGGTTCTCGCCGTGCCCCGAGCCGCAATACACGCAGACGCTACGCACCGTGTCGGGACGAGCACGCATGTCCGATTTTCCATGAGTGTTGGCCCGCGCGCCGGTTTGACCGGCACGGGTACGCTGGGCAGAGGCAGGTGGTGGATGTTTCAACGGAGTTCCTTATGTGTGAGGATGGCGCCGCAGCGCCGAGATTAACCTCCTGTTTACAAATGGGGTGTGACGGCGTGTCTGCCAATGGCGAGGCTGAAAAGCATCAGCCGTCCGGGGTAATCGACCCGTCAGCTTAAGAAAATTTGGAACTTCCTTTGCTCCCCTGCCAACGGGTGCCGTAGTCTCGCCCCAAGAACAAAGCGCGGGAAGCGCAAGGGTGGGGAGTGGGTTGCGTAATGAGTACGGGGCGGAACGAAAATTTCACAAATATTCCAGGGGTCTGCGGGCTGGCTGTGCTGCTGTGCGGACTGCACGTTTCGCCGGATGCGCGGGCGGACACGCCGTCGCCTGCGGAGCGGATCGAGGTCGCTCAACACGACGGTACGGCGTTCAGTCAGGTCACGGAGTGGCTGGAGCGCGCGCAACGCACCTATCAGGTCGAGGTGGCGGGCAGGCTCTCCACGCCGCGCGCAGCCGCAGGCATAGGGGAGCAACAAGCCGCCGCAGATGAGCCGTCGGGCCTATGGGGCCGGATATGGGGCGCGATCGATACGGCGATGGGCTACCTCTCGTTCTGGCTGGACCGCGCCTACGAGGTGGCGGGCCTCCCGGCGCCCGCTCTGCCTTATGCCTCCGACAGCAGGCTGGACCGCGAAACCCGCGCCATCGCCGAAGCGCGCCAGCAGGCGGAATCGGAATGGAAGAGCCTGGAGGAGCGCGCCGAAGCCGTCGCCCGCGATGCCGCCCGCGAGGCGGACACCTCACGCGAGGCGGTGCAAATGGCAACGGCAGGAGAGCTTCCGGCGGTCCATCTGGCGGACGCGGAGCGCGCTCGCGCCGAGCAGCGCAAGGCGGAGCTCGCTAGGCGCAAGCAGGAACTGGACCGGCAGATCGCCGACGGCTTGCAGAAGCTCGAAGAGTTTACCGAGGCCGACGAAGCCGGAAAGCAGCGCATCAGAGACGCCGCCCGCAACGCCGAGGAGGCGCTGAAGGCCGCCGAGGACAAGCTGAGCGAGGCGAAAAAGGCCGAGGAAGCGCGCCGCGTCGCAGAAGCAGAGGCCGTCGCGCAGCGTGCCGAAGACGAAGCGCGCCGTAAGACCGAAGAGGCCGAGACGGCGCGCAAGGCGGTTGAGGCGGAAGCGGCGCGTAAAGCCGAGGAAGAGCGTCGCGTCGCGGAAGCCAAGCGGCAGGCGGAAGACGTCGAGAAGGTGCGACTTGCCGCCGAGCAGGCAGAAGCCGCACGCAAAGCCGAGGAGGCGCGCCGCGTAGCCGAAGCGCGCCGGCGCACCGACGAGGCTCTGAAAGCGCAGAAAGCGGCCGAAGCGCAGGTGCTGGCAGATGCGGCCGCCGCCCGGCGCACGTTGGAAGACGCCCGGCGTCTCTCCGTAGAGCGGCGCAGAGCGGAGGCGGCGGAAAAGGCCGCAAAGGCCCAGCCGGCGCAAAAGGCGGAGATCGCCGCCGACGAGCGCACGCAGCAGGAAGACGCCTCAGCCGCAGCGGCACGCGCGGATGCGGAAGAGACGCCGTCTCCCGACCGCACCACCGACGCGGTCGCAGAGGATGTCGCGGAGAGCCCACGCACGACAGCGGCGCAGACTGCCGCCACGCGTGAAACGCATGAGGCGACGCGCGTCGCTGCCGCGGCCAACACCGAAGCTGCCCCGCGTCGCGCCGTAAGTCCGAGAAAGAAGGTTCGGATGAAGGCCCGCGCCCACCGCGCGAAGGTATCGACCCAACGCGCGGGGCGCCCGCGCAGCGCGCTCGGATGCAAGTGGCGCAAGCCGTCCTATGCGCACAAAAAGCGCGCGCGAACCGTGAAGCGCCGTGAGGCAACGCTGTGGCAGAGGGTTCAGCGACGCGTCTCCAGCCGGGTGTCGACGCGCGCCGCGCGCTCCGTCGCGCCGGATCGGGTGAGGGACGCCAAGAAGTGCTGCACGAAACGCTGCGCCAAGCGCATCCGAGTGGGCCGCAAGGCGGGGCGCACCGGCATCTAACTCAGCGGGCGAAGGGATTGCACGCTGGCCACCCAATGACAAAAGAGGCTAAGTCTCTCGCCTGCTTCGCCAGGGGCCCCGCCGTTTGGCGCTGATCCGATACGGACCTGCGCACGTAGCGCATTGAGAGACATGAGACCCAGAAACATCGCGACATCGCAGGCGAGCCGGAGCGAGCGGCCGGACTTGCTCGGCCTTTCCGCCGAAACGAGCCACTGGACGGTTTTTCGGAGCTTGCTGCCGTTCATCTGGCCGGCCGGCCGGCCGGATCTCCGTCTGGAAGTGATCGGCGCGCTGGTCGTGCTTGTGATCGCCAAGCTCGTGACGGTTGCCGTGCCGGTGGCGTTCAAGACGGTGACCGACTGGCTCGCAACAGATATGACCGCCGCGGAAGCCGCCGCGAAGGGGCTCGTCCTCGGCGTCTCCATGCTGATCGTCGCCTATGGCGTAGGGCGCGTCTTGATGATGGCGCTCAATCAGATGCGCGACGTACTCTTCACGCGCGTCGGCCAACACGCCATCCGCGAACTCAACAACCGCACCTTCCGCCATTTGCACAAGCTCTCGCTGCGCTTCCATCTGGAGCGGCGCACGGGCGGCCTCTCGCGCGTGATCGAGCGCGGCACGCGCGGCATCGATCTCATCGTCCGCATGGGCGTGATGCAGCTTGCGCCGACTGTGATCGAGCTTGTGCTCGTGTCTGCATTGCTCGTGTTCTACTTCGACTGGAGCTACGTGCTGATCCTGCTGGCCACCGTGGCGGTCTACATGTGGTACACGTTCGTCGCGTCCGAGCGGCGCATCGCCATCCGCCGCGAGATGAACGAGAGCGATACCGAGGCCAACACCAAGGCCATCGACAGCCTCCTGAACTTCGAGACGGTGAAGTACTTCGGAAACGAGGACGCGGAGGCCCGCCGCTACGATGCTTCGATGGCGCGCTACGAAAAGGCCGCCGTCAAAACCTACTATTCGCTTGGCATGTTGAATGCGGGTCAGGCCGCCATTTACACCGTTGGCATGACGCTCGTGATGTGGCTCGCCGCCACCGGCGTGATGGCGGGCACGCATACAGTGGGCGACTTCGTGCTCATCAACGCGTTGATGATCCAGCTTTCTATGCCGCTCAATTTCCTCGGCATGGTCTATCGCGAGATCAAGCAGGGTCTCGTCGACCTCGAAACCATGTTCGCGCTGCTGGCGGAGAAGCCCGAGGTGGAGGATCGGCCGGGCGCGAAACCGCTCGTCGTCCGCGAAGGCACGGTGCGCTTCGACAACGTGTCGTTCTCCTACGACGGCGACCGGCAGATCCTTCACGACATTTCGTTCGAGGTTCCGGCCGGAAAGATGGTCGCCATCGTGGGCCCGTCGGGTGCGGGCAAGTCGACGATCTCGCGCATTCTGTTCCGCTTCTACGACATCGACCGGGGCGCCGTGACCATCGACGGTCAGGATATCCGCGACGTGACGCAGACATCGCTCCGCGCGGCCATTGGCGTCGTGCCGCAGGATACCGTGCTCTTCAACGACACGATCCTCTACAACATTCGCTACGGTCGCCCCGACGCGAGCGACGAAGACGTGCATGCCGCGGCCCGCCTCGCGCAGATCGACAAATTCATTGCAACCCTTCCTCAGGGGTACGCAACGATGGTGGGCGAGCGCGGCCTCAAGCTTTCCGGCGGCGAGAAACAGCGCGTCGCGATCGCACGCACGATCCTGAAAGGCCCGCCGATCTTGATGCTGGACGAAGCGACGAGTGCCCTCGACAGCCACACCGAAAAGGAAATCCAGGACGCGCTCGACCGCGTGGCAGCCGACCGGACGACGCTCGTCATCGCCCACCGCCTCTCGACCATCGTCCACGCCGATGCGATCCTCGTACTCGACAAGGGGCGGCTCGTGGAGCAGGGCACGCACGCCGAATTGATTGCGAAAGAAGGGCTGTATGCGAGCCTTTGGAGCCGCCAGAGGCAAGCGGAGCGCGCCCGCGAGGAACTGGCGGCCGCGCTCGAGTCTGCCGGCGCATCCGCGTCACCCCTGCCGTCGGCGGCCTATCCGCAGCCCGCTGGGCCGAACTTCGACCCCGAACGCCCGTTCGACGATTGACCGCGATGTGCAACCGTCGGAAAGAGCCTGGCCAAAGATAAGCGGGCCGCCGAGGTCGAAACCTCGACGGGCCGTCCTCATATGGCGGGATTGCACGCTGCTTACTGAGCGGCCAACTGCGCCTTGAATTCCTCGAAGCGCTTCGTGGATTCCTTGCCCTTGGGCTTGTAGGTGTCGAGCTGATCCTTGTTGGGAGGCTCGTCACCGGCCACGATCATTGCGATCATGCCCATCGTGTAGTGCGGCATGCACTTGATTCCATAGATGCCGGGCTTCTCGATCGTGATCGTGATCTCTTCGTTGAGCTTGCCCTTGAACGTCGGCACGCCTTCCGGCCACAGCTCGGGGATCGACTCGGCATTATGGGGCATTTGGGCGAGGACGAACTTCACGGTATCGCCAACATTTGCTTTGATGAAGTCCGGCTGAAACAGCATGCGCTTACCTTCGCCGTCGGTGTTCAGCATTTCGACGACATGCTCCTCGGCGAAGGCATTGCCGGCGAGAGAGCAGGCGAGCAGCGAGACGGCGGCGACACGGCCGAAGCGTGAGAACATGTTTTCTCCCTATGGGTTATATAAACTTGACAATATAAGTATAGAAATGAGGCGCGTTTGTCAAACGGCGTGCGGTGCGACGCACCGTCACGAAACGTGCGCGATGGCGGGAATGCCCTGGAGATAAAGCAGCGCGGTGAGGTCGCCGTGCGCGACGACGGCCCCGGATGCGGAAGAGCGGGCCGCAGAAGCCAGGATCGGCTTGGCCCGGAAAGCGACGCCAAGTCCCGCCGTCTGCAACATGACGAGATCGTTGGCGCCGTCGCCGACCGCCAGCGTATCGGAGGGATCGAGCCCGTGTTTCGCTGCGAGGCGGGCGAGCGCATCCGCCTTGCCGTTCGGGCCGACGATCGGCGGCCGGACCTCGCCCGTGAGTGTCCCGTTCTCGATCACGAGTTCGTTTGCGACGACCGTGTCGAAGCCGAGGCGGCGCGCAATGGGGTCCGCGAAGCACGTGAAGCCGCCCGAGACGAGCGCGCATTTTGCCCCGTTCGCCCTCATCGTCCGCAGCAGCGTGGCCGCACCGGGCATGAGCGTCGCGCGGCGTAGAATGTCGTCGAGCCTGTTGGCCGCAAATCCCTTGAACAACGCGACGCGCTGGACGAGAGCGCCCTCGAAGTCGATCTCGCCGCGCATCGCAGCCCCCGTGATGGCGGCGATCTCGGCGCGGCAGCCGACCGTCTCGGCCATCTCGTCGATCAGCTCCTCGCTGATGATCGTGCTTTCCATGTCCGCGCACAGCAAACGCTTGCGGCGAGCGCTCTGCGGCATCGCGACGAGATTAATGTCGACCGGCGCGGAACCGAGCGCCGTCTCCGCCGAGCGCCGTACCTCGTCAGCCTCTTTATGATCGAGGTAGATCTCGGTCTCCCAGGCTTCGCCCGGTGCAAGCCAGTCACCCTCCGCACCGGCTCCGGAAAGCGTCTCGCGAACATTGTCGACGATGCCCTGGGTGAGATGGCCGGAGGAGGGTGCGGCCGTCAGTACGAGAGTGCCGATGAGACGCGAGGACATGAGCGTTGAGTCCGGGTCCGGCTGCGGTTCAGGAGTGGAAAGAAGAGATTATGTATCGATCCGCTGGAGATCCATCTCTCGCAATCGCGGATCCTGATCCACGGTATAGACGATGTCCGCGGTGCGATAGGCGCTCTCCACCGCCTGCTTGTAAGCCGAGTCGATGACGACCGACCGCTCCATCAAGCCGACGCGATAGCGCTCCTCCGCTTCGGAGCTGCCGAGATAGACCCAAACGCGCCCCTCGATGCCGGGGAACTGGTCGGTGATGTCGCAACGGCAGTAATTTCTCTCGCGCCTGTCCAGAATGGCGAGCACGGATTCGTCGATGTCGAACAGCACACCGGCCACTTCGGGAGGTGGAGCGCCCGCCGGCATATCCGTTTTTCGCACCCGTTCGATGTTGAGGAAGGCCACATACACGTCCGGATGTGTGCCGGTCGCGCGGTCGATATAGTATTTGTAATCCGGCACGATCTCCCGGTTGTCCATGGCGACGCTCCAGGAACGTCTCCATCCCGTGATCGTCACGTACCGATAATCGCCGAGCGCGAGCCCGTGCTCGGTGAGAAACTCGCTAAGCCGCCCGACATCGACGAGCGAGCCGTAGCCGAAAATCATCTGACGCGTGGACTTTGGCGCATTCACGGGGCGGGCCTCGTCGAACTCTTTCCAGCCCTCCCAATCTTCCGAGCGCCCGCCGGCCCGTCTCGGCGTGGAGCCGGGCTGCACCATGACATCGTGAAAGTCGCCGAATTCGTACTCACGCGCGGGCGCCTCTCCGCTGAGCTGAAACCAGTGCGTATCGACGAACTCGCTCCCGAGGCTCGGAACGCGTCCGCGTGCGATCACCACCAGAAACGCTTCTCCTTTGTTGCCCGTCATCCCCATCGGGGTGATCGAATGGCCCTGGATGCGCCGAAGAAGCACGTCCGATCCGCTGCCGCAGACGTCGCCGGGCTCAAGCGCGATCGGCAGGCTATAGGGTACGTGTTTGATCGAGATCGGCCAGTCCTTCTTTGTGTCGAGCGTGATACGGGCGTTGCTCACGAAAGGGACGACCTTGAGGCTGTGCTGCGGCGTTGGTGCGCTCGGGTCTGCGGGGCGGGCATCGGCGAGCGTCGGTGTTCTCACGAAAGCCTCGAAGCTGAGGTCGACGAGTTCTGCGGCAGTGGCATTGTAGAGCCGGATCAGCAGCTCCCACTCGCCCTTTCCGTTGCGCCGGACGAAGAAACGTTTGCGGAAAACGAACAGCTTCTGGGGGACCAGCAGCTTGAACACGACGACGCCGAGCAGCACGGCGTGCAAAAGCATTCGGATCACGCCCGCGAGGATCGGAACCCACCAGATGCCGAGCGGTTCCTCCCGGTCGAGAAGTTCCTCCGCACCGACAAAGAAGCCACAGAAATAAACCCAGTCGCGAACAAACGCGCCGAGTGCGGGTGGGCACTCCAGCAGGGCGAGCCCGGCCGCCGAAACGATAATGAGCCCGACGAAGGCCAGCAGCAGCACCCACACTGGCGTCCTGGCCGCAAGCGCCGTGACGCGCTTCCTTTTGAAGGGATGCTGGCGTGAGAATAGGTGTAAGAGTGCCACCGAATGCTCCAGCAGATGAAGCCATGAAGAAAACTGTCGCCATACTGATCGCAGGGCCGACCGCCTCCGGCAAGTCCGCGCTTGCTCATGCGCTGGCCGAGCAACTGTCGGGCATCGTGATCAATGCGGATTCGATGCAGGTCTACCGCGAACTCCGCATTCTGACGGCGCGGCCGTCGGAGGCGGAAGCGGGCGCTGTGACCTATCGGCTCTACGGGCATGTGCCGGGCGACGAGGCCTATTCCGCCGCGCGCTACGCGGATGAGGTGCGCATCGCCCTAGCCGAGGCGCGGGCGGCGGAAAAGCTCCCCATTGTCGTCGGAGGGACGGGGCTCTATTTCAAAGCGCTGCTCGAAGGGCTGTCGCCGATCCCCCCGATCCCAGCGGAGATCCGTACACGCTGGCGCGAAGCCGCCGTCGAGCAGGGCGCGGCATCGCTCCATGCGCAACTCGCCGCCCGCGATCCCGTCATGGCGGCCCGCCTCCGCCCGAGCGACCCGCAGCGCATCGTGCGCGCGCTCGAAGTTCTTGAGGCGACCGGCGTCTCGCTCGCGCAGTGGCAGGAGGTGCCGGGCGAGCCCGTCATACAACTCGACGACGCACTTCCGCTCGTCGTCTCGCCTCCGCGTGAGGTGCTGCGGCAACGGATCGACGCCCGCTTCGATGCCATGATCGAAGAGGGCGCGATCGAAGAAGTGCGCGCCCTCGCGCATCTCGGGCTCGACCCGGATCTTCCGCTCATGAGAGCGCTTGGTGTGCGTCCGCTGATGGACATGCTGGCGGGGCGGGTGAATGCGACAGAGGCGGCCGAGGGCGCCAAGGCCGAGTCGCGGCAATATGCGAAACGGCAGACAACATGGCTTAAAAGCAATATGAGTGCGTGGAAATGGCAAGATACGCAAGATATGCAAAGTTTGCCGCGGCAGTTGTGCGATTTTATTAAAGCATGAGCCTTGACCCCATCTCTTCGCGCTCTTAGGTTTCGGCTCCATACCGGGGTTTCCCTTAGAGCACAGGGTGAGAGAGTTCATGGCACGGACGATGACGGGCGCCGAAATGGTCATCAAGGCGCTCCAGGATCAGGGCGTCGAGCACATCTTCGGCTATCCCGGCGGCGCGGTGCTGCCGATCTACGACGAATTGTTCCAGCAGGATAAGGTGCGCCACATCCTGGTTCGCCAGGAAGGCGGCGCGGTGCACGCGGCCGAGGGCTACGCGCGCTCGACGGGCAAGGTCGGCGTGGTGCTGGTCACCTCCGGCCCCGGCGCGACCAATGCCGTGACCGGCCTCACCGACGCGCTCATGGATTCCATCCCGCTGGTTTGCATCACCGGCCAGGTGCCGACGCACCTCATCGGCAACGATGCGTTCCAGGAGTGCGACACCGTCGGCATCACGCGCCCCTGCACGAAGCACAACTGGCTCGTGAAGAATGTGAACGACCTCGCGCGCGTTCTGCACGAAGCCTTCTACATCGCCAAGGCTGGCCGCCCCGGCCCTGTCGTGGTCGACATCCCGAAGGACATCCAGTTCGCGACCGGCAACTACGTCGGCCCGTCGAACATCGCGCACAAGACGTATAAGCCGCGCGTGAAGCCGGATGCGGCCCTCGTGCGCGATGCTGTCGACATCATGGCGTCCGCCAAGCGTCCCGTGTTCTACACGGGCGGCGGCGTGATCAACGCGGGCCCGAAGGCAAGCCAGCTCCTGCGCGAACTGGTGCGCCTCACCGGCTATCCCATCACCTCGACGCTCATGGGCCTCGGCGCCTATCCGGCGTCCGATAAGCAGTGGCTCGGCATGCTCGGGATGCATGGCACGTACGAAGCCAACCTCGCCATGCACGACTGCGACGTGATGATCAACATCGGCGCCCGCTTCGACGACCGCATCACGGGCCGCATCGACGCCTTCTCGCCCGGATCGCGCAAGATCCACGTCGATATCGATCCGTCCTCGATCAACAAGAACGTCCGGGTCGATCTCCCGATCATCGGCGACTGCGCCTACGTGCTCGAAGAGATGCTGCGCGTATGGAAGGCGAAGGCCCCGCAGATCGACAAGAACGCGCTCAAGTCGTGGTGGAAGGAGATCGACGGCTGGCGCGCGAAGAAGTCGCTCAGCTACGCGAATTCCAAGGACTACATCATGCCGCAGTACGCCCTTGAACGTCTGCACGAGCTGACCAAGGACCGTGATGTCTACTTCACGACGGAGGTCGGTCAACATCAGATGTGGGCCGCCCAGTTCCTCCACTTCGAGGAGCCGAACCGCTGGATGACATCCGGTGGGCTCGGCACCATGGGCTACGGTCTTCCCGCCGCCATCGGTGCGCAGCTCGCGCACCCGAAGTCGCTCGTCGTCGACGTGGCGGGCGATGCGTCCATCCTCATGAACATCCAGGAATGCTCGACCGCCGTGCAGTATCGCCTGCCGGTGAAGGTGTTCATCCTGAACAACGAGTACATGGGCATGGTGCGGCAGTGGCAGCAGCTTTTGCACGGCAACCGTCTGTCCGAGAGCTACACGGAGGCGCTGCCCGATTTCGTGAAGCTCGCGGAAGCCTACGGTTGGAAGGGGATGCGCTGCGACCATCCCGCTGATCTGGATGACGCGATCCGCGAGATGATCAACTCGAAGGAGCCCGTGATCTTCGATTGCCGCGTCGCCAAGCTCGCGAACTGCTTCCCGATGATCCCGTCAGGGAAGGCCCACAACGAGATGCTCCTCGGCGAGAACGTCTCCGACGAGGAGGTGTCGAAGGCCATCGGCAAGGAAGGCAAGGTGCTGGTGTGAGGAAAGCCGCGCACGCGCGTCTCGCTGTCGTCGCCGGGCTTGCAGCATTGCTCGCGCTCGGTAGCGGCGTGAGCGTGCGGGCGCTCGGCGGTGAGGCGCCGGGAAGCGGTGGGGCTGGCGCTGAAGACGTAACGCCGGCGTGGGATCAGGTCGCGACCATCCGCGGGGCGGCCGAGCGGCTCGGGCAACTTCACCGCGCCAAGGGCGCCAAGGCGGCGTACGACCTGATCGACGCGTGCTACCGCACCCACAGCCTCTCCTCGACCTACGGCGAGGGCTACGAGATCTGCATCGTCCAGGACTACCTGGAGACGCGCACGCTGATGAAGGTCTACGCGCGCATGCCGCCCGAGATGCTCGAAAAGCTCGGCGTCCCGTCGCCGCAAGATTTGGCGCGCGGCATGACGGAGCGGATCGCGCACGGGTTCGGGCAGTATGGAAAATCCCAGGCCTATGCCGACAATTTAAAAAAGCTGGTCGACCAGCACGGTGTTCCGGTGTTCCTCGCGCTCGTTTTTCCCGAGGCTGCCGACAGCATTCAAGGACAACAGAAGAGCAAGCCCAAATGATCAACCCCAATCCTCAGACGCACTACGCGGGCCCCGCTCTTCGCCAGGAGGTCGAAACCCGCACGCTGTCGGTGCTCGTCGACAACGAGCCGGGCGTTCTCGCGCGTGTTATCGGTCTCTTTTCTGGCCGCGGCTACAACATCGACAGCTTGACCGTGACCGAGACCGAGCACGAGAAGCATCTGTCGCGCATCACCATCATCACGCGCGGCACGCCTGCCGTGATCGAGCAGATCAAGCATCAGCTCGAACGCCTCGTTCCGGTGCATCGCGTGCGCGACCTCACGGCGGAGGGCGTCTCGCTGGAACGCGAGCTCGCCCTCGTCAAGGTCGTCGGCAAGGGTGAAAAGCGGCTCGAAGCCTTGCGCATGGCGGAGATTTTCCGCGCGCAGGTCGTCGATACGTCGATCGAGCACTTCGTGTTCGAGGTCACGGGCAAGCCCGGCAAGATCGAGACCTTCATCAACCTTATGACGGAGCTCGGCCTCGTCGAGGTGTCGCGCACGGGCATCGCCGCCATCGGCCGTGGCGCGGCAGCGATGTGATGCAGGCCTCTCGCCGCTTAGAACATCGAGCGCTTTTTGCCTTTGACGTTGCTTGCAGCCTGCGCCTCGGCAACGGAGGTCGCCAGCCGCGAGAACGCGAGGCTGTGGTCGCTGGCCGCGAGCGTGGTTTTGTTCGCGGTGACGAAGCCCACCGTGCCCGCTGGAGCAGGGTAGAGCGGCTCCGCCCGCGGGGAGCCGCCGAGCGTGACGAGGAATGCGGAGAGACGCACGCGATATTTACCGGACGCCGCGCGCTCGCACCTGCCGGCGCCCGCCGCGCTCTCGCAGCTTTCGATGTTGTTGTGGGCGACGGTTGCCTCGTGCTGGGTAACGGCCCGCTCGATGGCCTCCGCACACGCGTCCACGGCGCCGGGGCCGAAGGACGCGCAATCGGACGCGCTCGCGATCACGCCGCGTGTGCTCGTGTTGGCGCCGGTCGCTTTCCCGCTGTCGCCGCATCCGCCGAGAAAGGCGGACATGGCTGCGAGGAGAGATACGCGGGCGACTGTGAGGGAGCGCATGGCAAAACCGATGGCGAGGGGTTCGGGGCCCGCTATCCTGCGCCGATACACCCTTCCGTTCTGTTAATCACGAAGCGCCCGGGCGCGCGTCCTCATGTCCCGCTCGCTCAGGCTTCGGCCGTCTTGGCCGTTGAAACGGCGCCGATGCCCGGTGTAACGTCCGCCGAAATTTCCCGTGCGCTCGGATTTCACGCCCTTTCAGGGCCCGGCGCTTATCCCTTCACCTTCCATTAATCCAACCGCAAGAGAGAGCGATGCGCGTCTATTATGATCGTGATGCCGACATAAACCTGATCAAGTCCAAGAAGGTGGCCATCATCGGCTACGGCAGCCAGGGCCGCGCGCACGCGCTGAACCTCAAGGACTCGGGCGTCAAGGAGATTGCCGTCGGCTTGAAGGCCGGCTCGGCAACCGCCAAGAAAGTCGAGGCCGATGGCCTCAAGGTCCTGACCGTCGCCGAAGCCGCCAAGTGGGCGGACTTGATGATGATGGCCACGCCGGATGAGTTGCAGGCCGACATCTACCGTGACGAGATCGCTCCGAACATCCGGGACGGGGCCGCCATCGCGTTCGCGCATGGCCTGAACGTGCACTTCGGGCTGATCGAGCCGAAGGCGAGTGTCGACGTGCTGATGGTCGCTCCGAAGGGGCCTGGGCACACCGTTCGCGGCGAGTACGAGAAGGGCGGCGGCGTGCCGTGCCTCGTGGCCGTCCACCAGAACGCGTCGGGCAACGCGCTCGATCTCGGTCTCTCCTACGCCTCGGGTGTGGGCGGCGGCCGCTCGGGCATCATCGAGACGACCTTCAAGGAAGAGTGCGAGACCGACCTGTTCGGCGAGCAGGCCGTGCTCTGCGGCGGCCTCGTGGAGCTGATCCGCGCGGGCTTCGAGACGCTGGTTGAGGCCGGTTATGCGCCGGAAATGGCCTATTTCGAGTGTCTCCACGAGGTGAAGCTGATCGTCGACCTCATTTACGAAGGTGGCATCGCCAACATGAACTACTCGATTTCCAACACCGCCGAGTGGGGTGAGTACGTCACGGGCCCGCGCATCATCACCGAAGAGACCAAGGCGGAGATGAAGCGTGTCCTGGCCGACATCCAGACCGGCCGGTTCACGTCCGAATGGATGCAGGAATACAAGGGCGGCGCCGCGCGCTTCAAGGGTATCCGCCGCGTGAACGACGCGCATCAGATCGAAGAGGTTGGCGCCAACCTGCGCGCGATGATGCCGTGGATCGCCAAGAACAAGCTGGTCGACAAGGGCCGGAACTAGATCGAATGCGGGCAGCTTAAGAGCCGCACAACGAATGATTGAGACAAGTAGGCGGCGGGGCGAAAGCTCCGCCGCTTTGATTTTGCGCGCTCGGCTCGCGCCCGTCGCTGGAAATTGGCAGCGTTTGAGCGCATATCATCGCGATGGAATTGCTCACGCAACCGATCCTGGAGTGCGGAACATGACACGCGCAATCGTAACGTTGTGTTTGGCTGCCGTCCTGACTATCGCCGGCCCGGCAGGCATGGGGAGCCTCAATTGGCTCGCGGAACCGTCAGCGTTTGCCGATACGAAGGCGAAAGCCAAATCCAGGACCAGGGCCAAGGCGGGCCAGAAAACCTGTACGGCAAAAACGAATGCCGGTGACACCAAGACATGGCAATGCCCGGCGAACCAAGCCTGTTGCATCAACCGCTTTATGGATCAGTACGTGTGTGGAATTCCCGGTCTGGGTTGTCTCTGAAGGCCGTCTACACCGCCGCCGATAGGAACGGTTTTCGCGCAGCAGAAACCGTTCGAAAACGCGCATAAAGCGTGCCGTTGTCGGATTGAAGCGGAAAAACCCTTTTCTGCACGCTGTTTAGTGTCACATATTAAAATTTCAGCAACGCCTCCTGTGACATAAAACGACACTCAAGCCGGCCGAAAAGAGCGATAAACGAAAAAGCTTGGAGGCCCCCGGATTATCGCGTCCCGACGCGGGAGGAGGCCGAGGTGATAACCAAAAGAAAACGACGCACGGAGCCTATCGAGAAACGGCTGAAGGACATTCAGCATGAAATTCTCGTAGCGGTTGCGTCCGGTAAGCCCCTGCACGATGTGATGACCCTCCTGTGCGCCCGCGCTGAGGAGATTGCGCCCGGCACCATCTGCTCGGTCATCCGGGTGGATTCGGAAGGACGGCTGCGTCCGCTCGCGGCCCCGTCGCTTCCCGACGATTACTCCCGCGGCATCGACGGCCTGGCGATCGGCCCGATGATCGGCTCGTGCGGAAGCGCTGCCTATTACGGTGAGCCCGTCGAGGTGCGCAGCATCCGAACCGATCCGCGCTGGGTCGATTTCCGCGATGCCGCGCTGGCACTCGGATTGAGGGCGTGTTGGTCGAGCCCCATCAAATCGCATGACGGGCGCGTCGTCGGCACGTTTGCCTTCTATTTTTCGACCGCACGCAAGCCGAGCAAGACCGAAAAGTACATCGTCGAACTTTGTGCGCATCTCTGCGCGCTCGCCATAGAGCATTGGGAAGCGCAGGCCCGTATCCACCACCTGGCCTACACGGATACGCTGACCGGCCTTGGTAACCGCGCGCTGCTTACGGAGCACTTCTCCGACATCCTCGCCCGCGCACACGCGATCGGCAAAGAAGTCGCTGTATTCTACATCGACCTCGACGGCTTTCGCGCGATCAACGATCTTCGGGGCCACAAGGCCGGCGACCAGCTTTTGTGCCGCGTCGCGGATAGAATTCGCGCCATCACAGGCGAAGCCGATCTGGTCGCGCGCCTTGGTAGCGACGAATTTCTCATTGTGAAAACACAAGGGGAGGATCGCGGAGAGTTCGTCTCTCTCGCGCAGCGGCTGAGCAAGCAGCTCTCAGGCCGATACGGCCTCGAAGCGGATGTCGAGGTCAAGGCTGCGGCGTCCATCGGCGTTGCCTGCTTCCCGGGCGACGGCAAGGATCTCGATGGCCTCATGGGGCACGCCGATACCGCGCTCTGCCGCGTCAAGCGGGACAACCGCTCCGGCTATGCCTTCTATTCGTGTGAAATGGATGCCGAGAAGCACGCCCGCCGCTCCTTCGAGCGCGATGTGTCTCTTGCCGCAGCGGCAGGCCAGCTCTCCGTAGTCTACCAGCCTCAGGCTCATGTCGAGAGCTGCGACATCGTCGGGTTCGAAGCGCTGCTACGCTGGAAACATCCGATCCACGGTTTCGTGTCGCCCGAGAAGTTCATTCCCGCGGCGGAAGCGTGCGGCGTCATTGCCGAGATCGGCGCATTCGTCCTTCGGGAAGCGTTGGCCCAGGCCGCGCGGTGGCCGGAGCATCTGCGCGTTTCCGTCAATGCGTCGCCGGCGCAAATCGTCCATGTCGATTTCGCCCACCTCGTCGAGGAAACGCTGCGTGCCTCGAACGTCGATCCCAGCCGCCTTGAGATCGAGGTGACGGAAAGCCTGTTCATTTACGATTCGAATGCGGCGATGAGAACGTTGGAGCGGCTGAAGGCGCTTGGCGTCAGCGTGGCGATTGACGATTTCGGAACCGGGTACTCCTCGTTGAGCACGCTGCGGTCGTTCCCCTTCGACCGTATCAAGATCGACCGGAGCTTCATCGCCGACATGGTCGAAAACACGGATGCTGCGGCGATCGTCAATTCGATCCTGAGCCTCGGCCGCGCCCTTGGCCGCCCCGTCATAGCCGAGGGCGTCGAGACGCAATTCCAACTCGAAATGTTGCGGGATTTGGGTTGCAGTGAAGTGCAGGGCTATCTGATCGGCAAGCCGCTTCCCATCGCCAAGTACGCCCAAATCGTCAAGCCGGCGCCAAAGAGCGAGAAACGGACGCGGTTCCTGCCCCCGAAAAAGCACGAGCAGGCAACGGTCTAAGCGGAAGCAAAGGAGCGTGGCGAGGGCGACGCCTTAATTGTCGCCGTAGGTCGACACCTGATTTCGCCCGCCCGATTTTGCGTCGTAAAGCTTGGTGTCCGCGCGCTGGACGAGCAGTTCCGTATCGTCTCCCGAACGGTATTCCGCGACGCCGAACGATGCCGTCATCTGTCCGATCTTCTGGTTTGTCTCGCGGACCGTGAGCTTCTTGCTTTCGAACTGCCGGCGGATGCGTTCGGCGATCGATTTGGCGACGTCTTGGCCGGCCTTTGGCAGGATGATCGCAAACTCTTCGCCGCCATAGCGGATCACGGTGTCGCCGTCGCGCACGCTCGCCTCGATGACACGAGAGAACATCTTGATGATCTCGTCGCCGACCTGATGGCCGAAGTCATCGTTGACGCGCTTGAAGTGGTCGATGTCGCACATGACAAGCGAAAGCGGCGCGCCGCTATCGCGGCTGTCCGCGATCGCTTTCTCGATCTCGATGTCGAAGCACCGCCGGTTGCCCACGCCCGTCAACGGATCTCTGAGCACCACCTCTTCTGCTTCGATAAGATTGGAGCGTAGCGTCTCGATCTGCCGCTGGGACTCTTCGAGCTTGACCTTAAGTTCGCTGCTGTCGCGACGCATCCGCTCGTTCTCGGCAACGAGCAGGCTCACGATGACGCGAACCTGTTCGCCCTCGGAAAGCTCGGAGAGGCGCGATTGCGCGTTGGCGAGGGACTTTGCGTAGCTCTCGTTGGAGGAAATATGTCCACGGATCAGTTCGAGCACCTTGGAAAGCTCGCGCTCGATGCGTTGGCCCGCCCTCGCGACGGCGCTCGATGTGCCACCGATGCTCGCGAAGCTCGCGCTGGCGAGCAGTGGCGCAAAGCGGGCAATGAGCCATGCGAACGCCCCGACGATGGCGAGACCGACGAGCGCGATGGCGAGGATGGCGAAGGGATTGTACTGGGTCGAGATGATCGTGCCGCCACCGCCGACGTGCACGGACCGCAACGTCCGGATAGGGGTCAGATCGAAGTCTGAAATAGCCAGCAAAGCGACGATCGCGGCGCCGAGCACACCTGCCCCGACTGCAAGAATGCCTTGCTGAGAGCGGGACAAGTCGGGGGATGAATTCATGGATGGGCACTTCGACCAAGCGATGCGGAAACCGCATGTGAACGACAGCGGTGTCTCTTTAACAGCTTATGCATACATCTGAACATGTGCTAATTTGGACAATAGACAGAGCATCCGCACCGAGATGCCGTCAATTCTATGGCGACACGCATAACGCGTTGAATTCAAAGAAGAAAGAACGCCCCGTCCAGATGGGGCGAAGCGCACCGTACGCTATATTATGAACATTTACAGCCTAAATGATTCGTGAAGCGCCAGGAAGAAAACGCAAGGGCCCGCACGCCACCGCTGTAACGGTTGGGTTGCTCGTTCTGAACGAAACGAGCGCTCGACTTCCGTCGGCCGCGCCACTTGAGCGTTGAGATCGGTCTCCCCAGATGACGCAAAGCCTGCTCGCAAAAGACGGTCCGCCAACGTCCCATGCCGTCTTTGCAAGGGCCGCCGCCGCTGTGCGACGTAGAGAGAAACATAAGGAGATCTCATGGACCTCGATCTTGCTGGCAAAACAGCTCTTGTGACCGCATCCTCCGGCGGCATCGGCCTTGAGATTGCCCGCTCGCTTGCGGCCGAGGGCGCGCGCGTCACGATCAACGGCCGGAGCGAGGCCGCCGTCGGCAAAGCGATCGAGGACGTCCGCAAAACGCACCCCGCGGCCGATCTCGTTCCGCTCGTGGCCGACAACGGCACGGCCGAGGGATGTGCTGTGACGATCGCCGCCATTCCTGCTGCGGACATCTTGGTGAACAACCTCGGGATCTATGAGGCGGTCGGCTTCTTCGACGAAACGGACGAAGCCTGGCAGCGGCTGTTCGAGGTCAACGTCATGAGTGGTGTGCGTTTGGCGCGCCACTATCTGAAAGGCATGATCGACCGGGGCAAGGGCCGCGTCGTTTTCATATCGAGCGAGTCCGGCATCAGCCCGGCGCCCGAGATGGCGCACTACAGCGCCACCAAGACGATCCAGCTCGGCATTTCGCGGTCTCTTGCGGAACTGACCAAGGGAACGCGCGTGACCGTCAACTCCGTGCTCCCCGGCCCGACACGCACCGAGGGCGTGGAAAAATTCATATCGGGTGTTTACCCCGGCCTCGATTTCGCAGAGGCCGAGCGGCGCTTCATGGCGGAGAACAGGCCATCGTCGCTGATTGCGCGGTTGATCGATCCGAAGGAAATCGGCGATGTGGTGTCCTTCGTCTGCTCCGAGCGCGCATCCGCAATCAATGGGTCGAATATCCGCGCCGAAGGCGGATTGATCCGCAGCGCATTCTGAAGCTGATCAGTTCGATTGAACTTGGATCACGCTCTATCTCTTTGGTGAGGCCGATCATTCACGCCTCAGGCGGATAAGGCGTGAAGCGATTACGTGCGAGAGACCAGGCGCGCGATCTTGGCCTCTGCCTCTGGCCGTTCCCCGGCGCTGAGATCGAGCCCCGCCTTCGTGCGCCGCCAGAGAACGTCCTCCGCCGTACGCGCCCATTCGGTGTCACGGAGATAGCAGATCTCGCGCTCGGTCAGCCCTCCGCCGAGCGCTGCTCCGAGATCTGCATCGTGTGCGGCATCTCCGATGACGCGATCTGCGCGCGTCCCGTAAAGCGCGGCGAGGCGGTCGAGCGTTTCGGGTGCGAACCCCGGCCGTCGTCGTGCGAGATCCGCGCGGTAACCCGTGAGGCCATGCGGTCCCACATCTCCGCCTGGCAGCGGCGCGTGCGCCGTCCACGCACCTCCCATCCCGGGGAAGAACGGCCGAAGCCGGTCCAGCACCGCTTCGGCCAGCAGGCGAAACGTCGTGATCTTCCCGCCGATGACATTGAGGAACGGAGCGGATCCGGCCGGCTGAACGAGATCGAGCCGCCAATCGCGCGTGACGGAGGATGCGGTTGCAGCCCCGTCATCGACGAGAGGGCGAACGCCCGCGAACCGCCACACGATGTCCGTGCGGGTGAGGGGATGAGACAGATAACGTCCGGCCGCCTCGATCAGGTACGCCTCCTCCTCCGCGCTTGCCACGAAGCCCTCGGCGGGCGTTGAGACGACAACCTCGGTCGTGCCGATCATCGTGAAGCGCGCGCCGAACGGCAGCACGAACACGACGCGCCCGTCGGCGTTTTGCAGGAGAAGGGCATCGTCCGCGCCGGGAATGCGCGGGACGACGATATGCGTGCCGCGCACCAGTCTCAGCATTGGCACAGCCGCCTTGGAACCGGCCCCTTCCGGCCTTGCAAGCGCGGCGACGTCCGCGCACCACGGCCCGGCGGCATTCACGACCGCGCGCGCGGAGAAGGCGTGTCGCGCGCCGCCCGCTTCGGCGTCGATCCGCCAGCCCTCGCCCTCGCGCACGATGCGCGTGACGGGGGCCCGCGTGAGGATGTGCGCGCCGCGTTCGGCAGCATCGAGCGCGGTGATCGCAACGAGCCGCGCATCGTCGACCCAGCAATCGTGGTAGGAAAACCCGTTCCGGAACTCAGGACGCAGCGCGGCTCCCATCGGATCGCGCGTGAGATCCACCGATGCAGACGCGGGAATACGGCGGCGGCGCGCCAGACTGTCGTAGAGGAAGAGCCCGGCCCGCATCACGATGCGCGGTCGCATGCCGGCGGCGTGCGGGATGACGAACCGCAACGGGTGAATCAGGTGCGCCGCCCGGTCGAGGAGAACCTCTCGCTCGGCGAGCGCATGCCGCACCAGCCGGAATTCGCGCTGTTCGAGATAACGCAATCCGCCATGGATCAGCTTCGAGCTTGCAGACGAAGTTCCGCAGGCAAGATCGCCCTTCTCGAAAAGCACGACCCTGAGGCCACGCCCGGCGGCATCGGCAGCGATACCGGCGCCGTTGATACCGCCGCCGATAATCGCCAGATCGTAGATCGTGCCGGACATACCCCATCCGCTCCCGTTCCCTGAGGCTATCGAACATATTCCTCAGGGCACATCAATGGGGGCGGATGGGTGAGGCTCAGCTCGTGAAGAAGCTCTGCGTGCCGTGCGCTTCGATCGCTTCCGCGAGGCGTCCGAGCGCGTGCACGTAGGCGGCAGTGCGCATCGAGATGTTCTTCTCTCGCGAGATGTCCCAGATTGCACGGCCTTCGCGTTCCATGATCGTCTTCAAGCGGTCGTGGATCTCTTCGATGGTCCAGTAGAAGCCCTGGCGGTTCTGAACCCACTCGAAGTAGGAGACCGTCACTCCACCGGCGTTCGCGAGAATGTCGGGCAGCACGACGATGCCGTTCTTCTCCAGGATCGCATCGGCTTCCGATGTCACCGGCCCGTTGGCCAGTTCGAGCACGATCTTCGCTTTCACCTGCGCCGCGTTGCCTTCATGGATCATGTTTTCCAACGCGGAAGGCGCGAGGATATCGCAATCGACGCCGACGAGATCGTCCGCCGACATGAGTTCGTGCCCATCCTCCCCGGCCGTGCTGCTGACAGACTGGCCGCTGGCCTTCGCTGCGAACAGCTTCTGGAGGTTGAGCCCGCTGTCGCACTTGACGGCGCCGGACGAGTCCGAGACGGCCACGATCTTATGACCGTCGGCCGCGAACAGGCTCGCGATATGCTGCCCCGCGTTGCCGAAGCCCTGGACGGCCACACGCGCGCCTTGACCGAGACCGAGATCGGTCGCGAGATGGCGAACGAGGTAGTAGCCGCCACGCGCGGTCGCGTCGTCGCGTCCGAGCGAGCCGCCGAGCGCAATCGGTTTGCCGGTGATGACGGCCGGCTCCGTCTGTCCGACGATCTGCGCATACTCGTCGGCCATCCAGCCCATGATCATGGCGTTGGTGTAGACGTCGGGCGCGGGAATATCGCGGTTGGGGCCGATGACGCGCGCGAACGCCTGCATGTAGGCCCGCGACAGGCGCTCAAGCTCGGCTTTCGAGAGCTTGCGCGGATCGACGCGCACCGCACCCTTGCCGCCGCCGTAGGGCAGGTTCATCACCGCGCACTTGAACGTCATCCAGAAGGCCAGCGTCTCGACCTCGAAGACGTCCGAGTCGGGATGAAAGCGGATACCGCCCTTGGTCGGCCCGCGCGTGTCGTCGTAGCGGCAGCGCCAGGCGATGAACGATTTGCGCGATCCGTCGTCCATGCGGATCATGAGCCGCGCCTTGGCCGTCTCGCGCGCGTACTTGAGTTTCTCGATCACATCCGGGTCGATGCTGAGATGTGCGGCCGCCTCGTCCAGGCGGACGAGGGCTTGATCGAGAAGATTGTCGTGTGACATTCCTGCTCCTGACGTTTTGCATCCTTGTTGTGCGGCAAGTGCATAAAATGTGGGCACGTCCGCCGCAACCTGTGTCTGTAGGCAAATTGTCATGGAGGAGGGATCCCGCGCGGCGCAAGGCAGCATGTTGCGGCGCAGCATATCTGACGGCTGACGATTGAGGGAGTCGAGAAGCAGGACGTCGCATGAAAAACTGCCGCCAAGAGGTGGCGTGCAATGAGCCAAAATTCAGCGCGCGTTCGCCGCGTTAATCACGCGGAATGGAGCGGACAGAAGGGTCGGTTCAGTCGCCCTCAGGCTCTTCAGGATCTGGAACCGACTTCTTAGGGCGCGCGCCGCCCGCAAACCCGCCGAGGTCGTTGACCTTGTCGGCACCCTTCGAGAGGTCGTGCTTACGATAAGCGAAGCCCTCGCCGTACTGCTCCCGCTGGCCTTCGCCGTAAGGCAGGTGCTCGTTCTTCTTCTTGGGCCGCGGCATCGTCCACTCTCCTTAGAGACGCTTTGCCCCCCGGGGGGGGGGGGGGGGACCGGGGGCAGCGTGGCAACCGGCGAAGCAAGGGTAGCAAGCAGCCGGCATGTCGAACAACGCCGCCCGCGGCCGGCGGTTCCGCCAACCGCTCAGGGTGACGAGCCACGCAGACGGCGCTCGGCTAGCTTTCTATTCGCGCCCTCCCACAACAGATCGACCAATCCGGCCGCCTTCGGCTTCGTCTTGACGGACTTAATCTGTTCCTGGGTTGCGAGCGCGAAGTTCTTTGCCAAGTCTTTCAGCTCCTTTTCCGAGAACGTCATGAAGGCCTCTCGGAAGGCCGGATAGTCCGATCGGGAGGCGACAAGGATCGGATCGGCCATTTGTGCAGCGACCGCACCTGTAAACGTCACTGTCACACCGGCAGCCTCCAGCATCCGTCGCGCAAAGGCCGGATTGGCGGATGCCTCTTCGCGGATCACAGTAAAGATCCGCTCAAGCGCGGTCTCGGGAGTGATTTTCAATCCGTCGCTCATGGCGCCCCCTCAAGTTCAAGACGGTCGAACATCGTGTCGGCCAAAGCGAAGACCTCGTCGATGGCCCCTTCGTATTTCTCTCGCGCAGAGCGGAAGGCCCCGGTCCCCGGGTGCATCTGGGCTCGCTGCAAAGCGGTTGAGTGCGGAATGGCCCGATAAACCGCGTTGAGCTCGTAGGCGCCAGCGCGGACGTGGTCGAGCATCTGGCGTTGAACGGGATTGATCGATTGGTACATCGTGACGAGGATATGAACGCGCAAACGTTCGGAAAGGCCAAGATCCTCGGACAGGATGAGACGCCAGAAGTCGACCAGCGTAGAGTAGGAGTTCTGTTCGAGGTTTGTGGGCACGATCACGTGATTTGAAAGTCTGAACGACGTCAGTGCGAGGGGCACTGGGCCGGCGGGACAGTCAAAAATGATCAGGTGATAGCTGCGATCTATCCGTGAAAGCTCCTCTGCGAACATCGTGGCCAGCAAAGCGTCGACACGTTGCTTGCGTCGAACTCGGCCAATGATGGTCTGAAGCTCGCCCAGGTCCTTGAGGAGTTCCGGATCTGACGGAATGATGTCGACGCTGCCGATATCGTTAGATCGATCGCGAAGTTCGATAATGTCGCTCGCTGGAACGATGTGCCTCGATATGTCGGCTTTACGCCCTTTCGCCCAGGCATTGAGAAGCGAACTCAGGCCCCGGTCCTGGCTGCGGTACTCATGCAGCGCCTGCTGCCCGATCAGGATTTTCGTGGCCATGGCCTGCGGATCCATATCGAGAACCAGGACACGAGCGCCAAAGCGCAACGCAACCCCTTCCGCCAGCATCATCGCTGTCGTCGATTTGCCGACGCCACCTTTGGGGTTCCCGATAGCCACGCGTATTGCCATGTCACTGAAGCTCCTGGATCCATGACTGAAGCTGTTTCCGGTCGGAGGCTTCAAGCCGGGTTTCCAAGAATTCGTCCAAGGCATCGGGTGTCGGAGCGTGCTTGTGCGCGGGGACGCGGATCTCATACGAGCGCACATCGCCTGGGTCGCTGAAGGTGATCAGGCCGACCCCAAATCGGCTGCAGGCCTCCAGCACGGAATGGCACGTTTGATCCCGCTCATCCCAATCTGAGCAATGCCACATCAGATGCGAGTAATGCACGAGCGAGGTATGGTTCAGTGCTTCATACACGGATTGCGTGGAGCACTTGCCGAGGGGTTTCACCTCGAAACCATGAACGTCCAAGTGCCAGTGAAGCCCGTATTTCTGCCGCCATAGGGCGACGAGGCACAAATCAGGTTTGGACCAGACGCCTGTGGTGTTGCCGCCGGAGTTGGCCGTCACTGCGCTCAACGGCCGAAAGTCTCCGAACATCGGTCCGAGGCGAGGACTGAACGCGATATTGAGATAGACCTGAACGAGCGGGTAAAGATCTTTTTCGAGCATGCCGGCTCCCCATAGGCACGAGCCTAGAAAATTTGGGAGCGCGACGCCACCCGGTGTTTATGCGTAGCGGGCCTGAGAGCCAGGTTCACCGCTCCGCCTGCCCTCATCAAGGTGCTTGCTCCTAATCTGGAACCTCCGGCAAACCCGGAGCAGTTCAGAGGCGAAGAGCGGATGCCTGCTTCGACCCGGCGAGCACTTCGCGGGCGTGCGCCAGACCGGCCTGATGAAGTTTAACAAAAACTCCTTATACGCAACGGTGCGAAGTTGAAATCCCGACAGCTCCACGCGAACCGGTAAAAAGGCAGCCAAAACTACGCGAAAAATGATCAACACGCCATTTTCTGATGAACACTTCGCCGTGATGGGCGTTGCGAATGAAAGGAGATCCCATCATGCGCGCGTTATTGCAGTCCGCCATACTTGCGCCCGTACGCGCACTTTCCGCGCGCGCTGGTGCATCATCCCCTCCGATTGAGGTGACCTATGGCGCCAATCCGACGCTCTCGGAACCGGAGCGTCCATGGATACCCATCCCACACGTCAACGAGATGAAGGCCGTGGGCTGGACCGAAGACGGCGCCCCGGTCGCGGCCGACGGCCTTTCGGTTACGCGATTTGCCGATGGCTTAATTCATCCGCGTTGGGTGCACGCGTTACCGAACGGCGATGTGCTGGTAGCCGAGGCGTCGAGCTTGCCGCTCTCCAACAAGGGGATAGTCGGCGCGGTGATGGAGCCGGTGATGCGCAACGCCGGCGCGGTGCAGGAGACCAGCCCTAATCGCATCGTGCTGTTGCGCGACGCCGATGGAGATGGCGTCGCCGAGCTGCGCGAGATCTTCCTTGAAGGCCTACACCAACCGTTCGGGATGGCTCTGCTCGATGGCTATCTTTACATCGCGAACACTAATGCGCTTGTGCGCGTGCCGTACAGCGACGGAGACCTCACCGCCGCCGGTCCGCCCGAAACCGTCGCATCCCTGCCCTTCCGCGCTGACGACAACGGTCATTGGACACGCAACGTGATCGCGGCGCCCGATGGCTCGCGCCTGTTTGTAACCGTCGGCTCGATCAGCAACATCGCCGAGCAAGGCATGGACGTTGAACAAGGGCGCGCCATGATCCACGCCATCGATCCTGCGACCGGCAGGGTCACCGCGTTTGCTACCGGACTGCGTAATCCCAACGGGATGGGATTTGCGCCTGGCACAAGTACGCTCTGGACCGTCGTTAACGAGCGTGACGGCCTAGGTGACAATCTTCCACCGGATTATCTCACCTCGGTGCAGGAAGGGGGATTCTACGGCTGGCCGTGGGCCTATTGGGGCCGGGCCGATCATCGGTTCAAGTCCGAGGAGATTCCTGCTGGCGCGATCGAACGCACGATTAAGCCCGATTACGCACTTGGCGGCCACACCGCCGCGCTTGGTCTGGTTTTTAACGAGAAGCCGGCGCTCGGCTCGCAATGGCAGGGCGGGGCCTTTGTCGGCATGCACGGCTCATGGAACCGTCGCGAACCCAGCGGCTATTGCGTGATCTACGTGCCATTTACGAACGGAAAGCCAAGCGGGATGCCGGTGGACGTGCTCACCGGGTTTCTCGATGCGAACAACAACGCGATGGGACGCCCGGTGGGCGTGGAAATCGCTGGCGATGGCGCGCTTTTGGTCGCCGATGATGTCGGCAAAGTCATTTGGCGCGTCGCACCCGCCGTTGCGCGATAGCGATGCGGATCGTCAGCATGGCGACCTTATATGAGGTCGCTGCGATGCGCGCGGCGAGCTGTTGTTGGCCCTTCGCCGCGAAGCACTCGATGTCTGCTTAAGGAAGTCGCGCAACTACTGAGCGAGAAGCATTTCGCCAGCCTGCTGAGAACGCCAGCGGAACCGAATGTGTACAACGCGGTGAAGCGAATTGTACAACTGGCGCCGCGCAAGTGGCTAAGTCATTGAAATAATGGTGGGTGATGAAGGATTCGAACCTTCGACCCGCTGATTAAGAGTCAGCTGCTCTACCAACTGAGCTAATCACCCAATTACCGACGGCGGGGCAAGATCCCCGGAAAGACGGCAAAGGGGCCCTGAACGAGTTGCTCTAGGGCCCCAAGTGCGCTCCGTCTAACACCAGCCGCGCTCACTGTCCAGTCGCTTTCACAGTCCAGTCGCTTGTCACGCAGCCGTAACGTTCAGGGCCGGCGAGCTTGGCGGCCGCCCCGTCCGTTAAACGGCGTCCGTCAAACGGCCTGCTCGGCCTTGGCCGTCTTCTGCCGCTTGAGCATGAGCTTGGCCAGCGCCGCCACATAGGCCTGCGCGGACGCCACGAGTGTGTCCGTGTCGGCGCCACGCCCCGTCACCACGCGCCCATCCTCGGAGAGGCGGACGGAGACCTCGGCCTGCGCGTCGGTGCCTTCGGTGACCGCGTGCACCTGATAGAGTTCGAGCCGGGCCGTGTGCGGCACCAGCTTGTGGATCGCGGCGAATGTCGCGTCCACCGGCCCGTTGCCGTTCGCGTGCACGGTCTGCTGGTTGCCGTCGATGTCGAGCGTCAGCGTCGCCGATTGCGGCCCGCTCGTTCCCGCGACCACCTGCAGCGCGACGACCTTCATCCGGTCGTGCGCGTGCGCGATCGACTGATCGACGAGCGCCTCGATGTCCTCGTCGTAGACGTGCTTCTTGCGGTCGGCGAGCGCCTTGAAGCGGTTGAACGCATCCTCGAAGGCATTCTCTCCGAACTCGTAGCCGAGTTCCTTGAGCTTGGTGCGGAACGCGTTGCGCCCCGAGTGTTTGCCCATCACGAGCGACGTCTTCGCGACGCCGACGGATTCCGGCGTCATGATCTCGTACGTCTGCTGATGCTTCAGCATGCCGTCCTGGTGGATGCCGCTTTCGTGTGCGAACGCGTTCCGGCCCACGATGGCCTTGTTGTACTGCACGGGGAAGTTGGTCACGGCGGAGACGAGCTTGGAGGCGCGCGCCAGCATCGTCGTCTCGATGCCCGTGCGATAGGGCAGCGCATCCGAGCGCGTGCGGATCGCCATCACGATTTCTTCGAGCGCGGCGTTTCCGGCCCTCTCTCCGATGCCGTTGATGGTGCATTCGATCTGCCGCGCGCCCGCGTCCAGCGCGGCGAGCGAGTTGGCGACCGCGAGGCCCAGATCGTTGTGGCAATGGGTGGAGAAGATCGCCTTGTCGGAATCCGGCACGCGTTCGCGCACGGCGCGGAACATCGCCGCGTACTCCTCAGGCGTCGCATAGCCGACGGTGTCGGGGAGGTTGATCGTGGTGGCGCCCGCCTTGATCGCCGCGTCCACGCACTGGCAGAGATAGTCGATGCCGGTGCGGGTGGCGTCCATCGCGCTCCACTCGACGTCCTCGACGAGGTTGCGCGCGCGCGTCACGGTCGCGGTGATGATCTCAAGCACCTCCGCTTCGCTCTTG
This sequence comes from Hyphomicrobium nitrativorans NL23, assembly GCF_000503895.1. Taxonomy (NCBI): domain Bacteria; kingdom Pseudomonadati; phylum Pseudomonadota; class Alphaproteobacteria; order Hyphomicrobiales; family Hyphomicrobiaceae; genus Hyphomicrobium; species Hyphomicrobium nitrativorans. The sequence continues at coordinate 2,787,207 of NC_022997.1, read as the reverse complement.
CGCATCTGGTGCGCGAGGTGAATGGGCGAGGTCGAGACGAAGGTGTGGATGCGCCCGCGCTGGGCGTGACGCACGGCTTCGCCTGCCCTGTCGATATCCGCGTTGATCGCGCGCGCAAGGCCCGCGACCGTCGCCCGTTTCACACGCTTGGCAATGGCGGTAACGGCCTCGAAGTCGCCCTCGGACGCAATCGGAAAGCCCGCCTCGATGATGTCGACGCCCATGGCATCGAGCAAGTCGGCGACGTCGAGCTTCTCGTCGAACGTCATGGTCGCGCCGGGGCACTGCTCGCCGTCGCGCAACGTGGTGTCGAAAATAACGACGCGGTCGCCTGCCACGTCTTTGGTTTCGGTGGTCATGAAACTCGTATCCTTCCTCGGGGGCCGGCCCGCCTGACGGAAACCGGCAAAAAATCCTGTCGACTTACCGTTCGGAACCCCTGAGGACCTGCCCGGCAGCCAAGGCCGGGCCCCCGGTTCTCAGGGGCTGGTAAGGAGGAGGGGCAGGAGGCCGGAAAGCGCCGGTCTGGGCGCGGAGCGGACAGCACCACGCGCGCCGCGGGGCAGGGCCCCGCCGCGGGTCGAAACGCCGAAACTGATCAGCCTGGAGCTCATGGGAGAGCGGCCTCGGTCTCGATCCAAAAACGAAATCGCGTTGACACTTACGCGAATCTGCCCCCCGCGCGCAAGGGGGCGGACTGGTACGGGTCCGGCACGCTCGTCGCCATCAGATCTGCCCCCCGCGCGCAAGGGGGCGGACCGCCGCTCCCGCAGGCGAGGCGAGCCGTAGGCGCGGGCCGGGGGGGGGGAGAAAGCCCGGACGTCAGCCCGTAGGGCTCGGGAGCGAGGCGACCCGCGGGTCATGGCGGAGCCATGCTCCGCATGGACTGCCGCGCCCCCGCGGAGCGCCAGCGTGCCTGCAAGGCACGCGAACGGGCGCGTGAGCGATGGAATGACGAACCTAGACCTCCAGCGTGCCCGTCGCGACCCGCACGCTGGCACCGCCCGTCCGCACGCTCGTGAGCTTGCCGCCCGAGACGACCAGCGTCAGCGCGATCTGGCTCGGCCGGCCCATTTCGTAGCCCTGCTCGACGATGCGCTTGTAGGTGCCGTCCGGCAGGCCGTCGAAGTGCTGCACGACGCCTGCAAGACAGACCGCGGCCGAGCCCGTGGCGGGGTCCTCCGGGACGCCGACCTGGGGCGCGAACATGCGCACGTGGAAGGCGTGGCCAGTGTGCTCGCACTGGCGCGTGTATAGGTAAACGCCGATGACGCCCTGCTGGTCGAACGCACGCTCCCAGTGGGCGCCGTTGATGCGTGCGCGCCGGATCGCATCGAGCGACGAGACGGGCACGAACGCGAATGTGTTGCCCGCCGCAAAGCAGATCGGCTTGTGGTTTTCGAAGCCGACTTCGCTCGGCATCAGCCCGAGCCCGGCCGCCAGGATGTCGATGGGCGGCAGCACGCCCGCTTCGGCCGGAAGCTTTGGCGCATCGAATTCGGCGAAGGCGGGAGCGCCTTCCCGGAGGCGCACGCCGACGCGCACCGTGCCGATGTTCTGCTCCAGGATGACGAGCGCGTCCGCCTCGCCGTTCGAAGCGGGCGGAGCCTGAAGCCCCGCGAGCAGCGTGGCCGTGCCGATGGTCGGATGCCCGGCGAAGGGCACCTCGCTCCGCGGCGTGAAAATGCGCACCTTGGCGGAATGGGCAGGCCGCTCGGATGGCAGCACGAAGACCGTTTCGGAGAGATTGAACTCGCCGGCAATCGCTTGCATCTGGCCGTCCGTCAGTCCGTCGGCGCCGAGCACGACGGCAAGGGGGTTTCCGCCGAAGCGGCGGTCGGTGAAAACGTCGAGGATATGATAGGTAAGGGCCATAGATGTGTCCGAGCCATCCGTGCGGGAACTGAAGCGCGCGCACTCTGCCCCATTCGGCACCCGCAGCAAAGCGTCGCGCCGTCTCAGGCCGAGGTTTTCAAGACGTCCGATGCGGAAAGCAGAACCCGTGCATAGTCGGGCAAGGAGAGCGTCCGAAGCGCTTCGCCGGGAGAGAGGGAAAGTGTACGGAGAAGCTCGCCCTCGGCTTCACCGGCGATGTGCAGGCTCGCTTTGCGCACCAGATCGTCGCCGGAAAGGTCGGAATGCCAGGGAACGGCAAGCGAGACTTGATGCCGTACAAGCAGGATCGCAAAGCCGGCCCCCTGGCGGAGCAGCGGGGCGCCGAGACCCGTTTCCTCCGCAATCTCTCTCGTAACGGCCCGCGAGAGATCGATCGTCCCATCCGCGTCGACATCCCGCTCGTCGATGAACCCGCCGGGCGGCGTCGCAAAGCCCTCGTTCAGGTTGCCCGGCCTCTGCTGGCACAAAAGAACATGCCCCTCGCGCGAACGGATCAGCGCCGTACAGAAGGTGTCGTAAATCCCAGCCTCCGGGCACCCGGTTTCGCGCCAATAGAGGAAGCTCATGAAGTCCGTCCGCAACAACCGCCCAGAGACAACCCCGTCGTCGGACAGTGCGTAATCCGACAGCAGAAGAACGGTGCCGTTGAAATAGTGCGGATTTTCGGCCGAACGGCGCGCCCAGTGAGCCGCGATCTCCCCTTGGTACTGGCGCGCGAAGGCCCATTCGGCATCGGTGACGCGAAGATCGACCCGTGTCGCTTCGATGAGCCGCGCCTCGATCTGTTGTCCCATGCTGGAAAAACCGCCAATGCTGATCGAAGGTGGATGGAGCCGACCGTGCCCCGCAAACGCGCCGGTGCCCCTCCTGGGGCGCGGTCATGGCTGGCCTCTCACCCCTGTAAGTCATTAGAATGACATAAGGCGGCCCACACCTTCCCTCGAAAAACCAGCGAGACCTGCGTGAGTGTGATGTTTCGAGGCCAGGCAATTTTGCGGATGGCGTCCCCGGACGTGTCGCGCTTGGCCGCGGCGCGCGTCCGGGCCAAAGCTCTGGCAGCTATGCTGGCCGGGCTTTTCATCGCAACGACGCTGACCGCCTGCGCGACGCTGGACCGTTTGCCGGCCGTGCCCCTGGCCCTGGCCTCCGAAATCCAGCCGCTCGACATCCCCTATGCGCGTTTCTATGCGGACGGCGATCCGGCCGTGCTCGAAGCGCTCGCCCGCGAGACGGTGGCAAAGCGCCGTGCGCACACAAAGGCGACCGGCGCCGCGCGGAGCCGGGCCGATACCACGACGTTCCTCGCGATATCGGGCGGGGGCGACGACGGTGCGTTCGGCGCGGGGCTTCTGGTCGGGTGGACCGCGCGCGGCGACCGGCCGGATTTCGCGGTCGTGACAGGGATCAGTACGGGTGCGCTCTCCGCACCGTTTGCCTTCCTCGGGCCCGAGTACGATCACGCGTTGCGCAGCGTCTACACGGAGACGAAGGTTGACGACATCTTCGTCAAGGTCTCGCTCATTTCCGTTTTCGAGGGCGATGGTGCAACCGATACCACGCCGCTGAGAAACCTCATCGCGCGCTTCGTCGACCACAAGATGGTCCGGCGCATCGCCGAGGAATACGACAAGGGCCGCCTCCTGCTCATCGGCACGACGAACCTCGACCAGGCCCGCTCGGTGATCTGGAACATCGGCGCCATCGCGAAAAGCTCGGATCCGAGAGCGCGCGACCTGATCATCGAAGTGCTGCGCGCGTCCGCCTCGATCCCGGGCGTCTTCCCGCCCGTCATGCTCGACGTGGCGGTTGGCGGAAAGCATTATCAGGAGATGCACGTCGATGGCGGAGCGACGACGCAGATGTTTCTCTATCCGCCGCAACTCCACTTGAAGCGGGTCGAGCGCGCAGATCCGAACCATAAGGATGTCGCCTACATCATCCGCAACGGACGGCTGTTCCGCGATGAGGAAACGGTGAAGCGGCGCACGCTGGCCGTCGCAAGCCAGGCGATCTCGACGATGATCGCCTCCAATGCAGTGAACGATCTCTATCGCATCTATTTGACGACCCACCGCGATGGCGTGGCCTTCAATCTCGCCTACCTCGACGATGGCTTTACCGTTCCCTACAAGGGCCCGTTCGACAAAGAGTACATGAACAAGCTGTTCGCCTATGGCTATCGGAAAGGCGCCGGCGACGTGCGCTGGCACAAGACGCCGCCCGGCTACGCGGATTGAGCAAGGGCGGGATTGGCGGCCATCATTGGAAAGAGACGGATGACCGGCAAAGACGCAGAAACCAGGCTCTACTTCGAGGATCTCGAAGTCGGCCGCCGCTTTACAACCGGCTCCGTGACCATGGAGCTTGACGCCATCAAGGCCTTCGCGGCGAGCTTCGACCCGCAACCGTTCCACCTCGACGAAGAAGCGGCGAGCGCGAGTTTTTTCGGCGGCCTCGTGGCGAGCGGTTGGCATACCGCGTCTGTCACAATGCGCCTCCTGGTGACGAGTGGGCTTCCCATCGCGGGCGGCGTCATCGGCGCCGGGGGCGATATCGTCTGGCCGCGTGCCGTACGCCCCGGCGATACGCTCTCCGTTGTCTCGGAAGTTGTCGCGGCCAAGCCCTCCGCATCGCGCCCCGAACGCGGCATGGTGACGGTGCGAAGCGAAACGCTGAATCAAGACGGGGAGGTGGTGCAGATCATGACGGCCCGCCTCGTCGTGCCGACGCGGGGAAGTGCGCGCTAACGGTATGATACACCATAACAATGTTACACCGTAGCATCAGGGTGACTTATTGGAGGTCGGGTAAAAAACGATTGGCGAACCCCGCGCCGAACTCATAAGTTTCTTGTCATAAGACAGGCGGGTGACGAACCCCGCCGCCCAACCCAAGGAGATTGACCTCATGAAGACCTGGATGAAGCCCTCGGTTCGCGAGCAGGAAGTCGGCCTCGAAGTGACCTCGTATCTGCCGGCTGACATCGACATCATCTAACGAGCACGGCCGCATCTGGTCTTATCGATACGGCGCGGAACTCCTCGGTCAGATATCCAGTCGATCACGTCTGTTCGATCGTGCGGCGGTTGCGAAAGCGACCGCCGCTTTGCTTTGCCGGGGAGCAATGTCATTTTGAGTAAAAATTCGTGAGCGGCAGGCTGCCACGTTTGCCGTAATCTTGCCGTCTTCCGGGAATGGACTTCAAAAGCCGAAGATCGGCGAACATGAGAGAAGGGGGATAGACCCGCCGGGGGGCGGCCGAACGCAATGACGTTTCGGCCGAAGTTCTGAGAAACTGAAGCGTGTATGGAGCATCGCCTCATGTCTTACTCAGCCACACCTCCGACGTCGTCTCCTCAGCCGTCCAGCAACGTCACCTATCTTCCGCTGAAACCTCGCGTGGTCGAGACCGTTGAGCGCGGCGCGGCCCGTCCCGTCCCGTTTGATCCCGGGTGGACCGAAGAGCTTGAGCGCAGACGCCGGGCTGTCGCGCGTTGGCGTGGCAGCGATGTTGCGCTCAAGGAGACCATGATGCGCACGTCGCGTTGGATCTGAGGCAAAGCGCAACGACCGCGCGTAAAACGACGAAGGGCGGACCGTCCTCGGCCCGCCCCGTGAAACGCAGCGTCACGCCATGCGCTCAGTGGTGATGATGGTGGTCGTGCTCGTCCTTGGCCGCGCCGCCGCCCTTTTGGTCCCCGCCGATCGGACGGATCGGGAACGTCACCTCGACGGACGCGCCGCTCTTGAACGTCAGCGTGACCGGCAGGCTGGCGCCGGAAACCAGCGGCTCTTTGAGATCCATGAACATGAGATGCTTGCCGCCGGGCGCGAGCGTGGCCGTCCCGCCGGCTGGGATCTCGATCCCCTCCGGCAGCGCACGCATCCGCATCACGCCGTCCGTCATGGTCATGTCGTGGATCTCGCCCTTGCCGGCGACAGGGGCAGCGATGCCGATCAGCGTATCCGCCTCACTGCCCGTGTTGAGAATCGTAAGATAGCCCGCGCCCACTTTCGCCCCCTGAGGCGTGGCGCGTGCCCACGCGCCTTGGATCGCAAGCGTTCCAATCTTAGCTGCGCCGCCTGTGTCCTTCGGCACCGCATGCTCGTGAGACGCTGCGATGCGCAGCACCGCCGCCGGAGACGCCAGCTTTTGGCCCTCGGTTCCATCCGGGATCTCGATCCACTGGCGCTCGCCGTCCGCGCAGGTCTGCGTCACCTTGAAATAGAGCGAAGAGCCTCCTGCGAGATCTTTGCCGAGGAAGCCCGCAGCCACGAATTCGTCGTAGTGCTCGTCGGGCAGGTTGCCGTCCGCCCACGTGATGTCCTTCACGCCTTCGGTCAGCGTACGCCCGTGCAGCGGATAACTCGTGGCGTAAGGCCCCTTCACGGTGGCGAGCGACCAGCCCGGTTTCGGCATCGGCTTCACGTTGATGAAGCCTTCGGGGATTTCCACGCGAACCGCCTGCGTCGGCGACGTGCCGCAGCCGTGCGGAACCTTCAACACGGCCTTGTAGGCCGCGCCCGGAGCGGCCTCCCGCTGTTCGAGTGTGACGTGAGCGCCGGCGGGGCCGCTGGCCAGCAGGGCGAGTGGAAGCAACGCGAACGCCGCCAGAGCTTGAGAGGAGTATGAGCGTTTCATGATCGGAGCCTGTTCCTGAAGATAGGGATGAGGGGTTGAATGCGGCGTCACGTCAGGGCCGCCTTGGATGATAAGCGTCACCACTTCACCTGCACGCCGCCGTAAATGGCGCGTCCCGTGCCGGGCTCGAAGTAGGCGCCGTCGAGGCCGAGGACGTTGCCGGAAACGCTGGCGGACGCGATGTAGGCCGTGTCGGAGAGATTACGCCCTTCGATGTAGGCCGTGAACGTCTCGCCCTCGTAGCCGAGCTTCGCACCCCAGATGGCATAGCCTTCGGTCTTGAGCGTGTTGGCGTTGTCGACGAAGTAGGCGGAGGGCGCCCATTCTACGTTCGGCCCGAAGAAGACGCCGGACGGGTGACGGTACATCAGCTCGGCCCTGAGAAAATGCCGCGGCAGGCCCGGAAGTTCGTTGTCGCCCCACACGGCATCGTTGTCGAAGTGGAAGTCGTTGAGCGTATAGGCCGCGTTCAGCCACAGCCTGTCGGGCGTCGGACCGTCGACGATGAGCGAGTGCAGCACCGCCGCCCCGAAGCCGAGCTCCAGGCCTTGATGCACGGTCTTGTCCGCGTTCGTCACCGTGCACATGTTCGGGAACGGCACCAGGATCGTGAGACACTGCAACTCGTTGTCGATCTCGGCGCGGTAGAGCGCGATATCCCAGTGGTAGGTCTCGCGCCGGCCGCGCGTGCCGATCTCGTAGGTGGTGGCTTCCTGGAGTTTGGCCGTAAATGCCGAGCCGCTGACCGCATTTTCCCCGAAGCTCGGAACTTCCGCGCTGCGCGAGATGTTGGCGAACATCTGCCAGCCGGGATCGACGTCCCATACGATGCCGGCCTTCGGGCTCCAGACGTCGAACGTGTTGCGTCCGCTCTGTTCGTTGCCGAAGAAAACGTCACGGTCGCGGTCGGCGTGCAGGAATTGCAGTCCCGCCACCAGCGCGACGTCGGGCAGCACGAAAAAGCTGTTCTCGGCATAGACCGAAAGGTTTTCCGAGCGGTTCTCCGTATGGCTGATGAGCGCGAGCTTGGCCGCGTTGGGCCCGTTGCCGAAGTGTCGGACGTCCACCGTTCCGTTGTGAAGGTTCACGCCCGCGATGAAGCGGTTGCGGAACCCTGCGATAACGCTGTCGTCCGAGAGACGCGCGAAGCCGCCGTAATCGTCATAGCGGTAGTCGAGCCACTGATAGATCGGATGGTCGAGATGGCGGTCCACGTTGAACGCGCCGAATTCGAGCAGCGTGCCTTGCGAAAGGCGGACCGTCGTCTTGTTGGCGATGCGCAGCGTCTCGATATTGCGCTGCCAATCGTTGAGAACGTTGACGGCGGCGGCTTGTTTCGGATCGGTCAGCGCGGTCTGGCGCGTCACGGCGCCAGGGATGCGCTGCTCGACGTCGTTGGCGTTCACGTAGAAACGCGTCTCCACGTTTTCGCTGAGCCGGTAGCCGAGGTTCATCGAGCCGCGCAGGCTTTCGCCCCAGCTATGATCGCGGTAGCCGTCCCATTCCTGCCAGGTGCCGGCAATAAAGTAGTCGACCGGCCCCGACACGCCGCCTGAGCTTGACGAGAACTTGCGGAACCCGAAGCTGCCGATGTCGGTCCGCGCGGTGAAGCGATGAGCGTCGTAGCCGGTGGGCATCACGAAGTTGATCGCCCCGCCGAGCGAGTTGGCACCGAAGCGGAGCGCATTCGCGCCCTTGAACACCTCGATGTAGCGGTAGACCGTCGGGTCGACCTCCTGGAAGTCTCCGAACCCGTCCGCGGTGCTGATCGGGATGCCGTCCATGAAGAGCTGCGTGCCGCGCAGATGGAAATTGCGCGAGATGCCCGAACCGCGGATCGAAAGGCGAGCGTCTTCGCCCCACTTCGGCTGCACGAACACGCCCGGCACGTAATCCAGCGCATCCTTGATGGTCACGGCGGGGGTGGACGCCGCATAGGCATCCGCCGGAACGATCTCGACGGCCCCCGGCGTGCGCTGGATCTCCGCGACCGCTTCTGCCGTCGTCGGCACCGTGAGGCTGCCGGAGCGCGTCCCAGGCGAAACCGGCGCACCGGCGGGCGTGTCGGCGGAAGGCGATTGAGGCACGGGAACGCCGCTGGGGGCAGCGGCCGCTTGCTTGGGTCGCGGCGCCTTCGGCTGTGCCGCCGTCGTCGTGACGGTGATTTCGGGAAGTTCGGTTTCCTGGGCCGAGGCGGGCCAGGCGTGAATGGCGAGGACGACAGTCCCAATTGCCGCAAGCGAATATGTGCCGCGAGCGGGGGAAATGTGCCGGCGGGAAACCGGACGGAATGGCGATGTCATGTGCGTAGGCTCTGTTGATCTGGAAACGGGCCGGCGCCTTCGCTCCCCAATGTGCGGGGATTCGGCAAAGGCTGCGATGCGCGGGCTCGCGTGAGCCCGGTCAGATCAACAGGTTCGGTGGCCCGCGCGCGGATGTGGCGCCGGGTTTCGGCGTCTCGGCATAAAGCGCGGCCGCGAGCTTGTACGTGAGGCTCGCGTAGGCGACCGTGCCTGCGAGATCGGGTTCCCCGGTGGCCACGTCGCCGACGCTGGAGAAGGCGAAGGGGCAGAGATCGGGCTCGCCCTGCTGCTCCGCAGGCGTCGTGCCGTCTGCCGCTACATGCATCGTCTTCTGGCCCGTGCTGGTACAGATGACGATCTCGAAGGAGCCGTCACCCGCATTCGCGGCCGCAATCATGAACCCATCGGGCACGAGGCTGCGAAACGCCAGCGCGATGAGCATGAAAACGACGATGGGTGTGCGTTTGCTCACGAGACCCCTTCATTCCCTGTCCGCAGGGTAGACGGACGGTAGGCGCGGGCGGCGAACTTTGCAAGTGACGGCGGTGCGACAGGAGATCTCCCTGGGCTGCCGGGGTCGAATCTCTGGCCGGTGAGGGACAGGCATGGTTATGATGCGGAAAGGATCGCCCGGGAAAAACGAGAAGAAACGATGAAAAAACGAAACCTGAGGGGCGGGACGTGGCCCGGGATCGCACTGGCGCTCGCAGCTTTGACAGCTATGGCAACGCTCTCCGGTTTGCGGGCTCAGTTTGCAGATGCGCAGGCCTACGTCGATACAGCCCTCGTCGTGTCCGTCGATGTCTCGAACTCCGTCGATGCGCACCGCTATAAGCTGCAGATGGAGGGGATAGCGACCGCGCTCGAAGACCCGGAGGTCTTGAAAGCTATTCTGAACGGCCCGAACGCATCGATTCTGTTCTCGATGGTGACGTGGGCCGACAGGCCGCGCCAGGTCATCGCCTGGGAGCGCATCTCCTCGCCCGCCGAGGCGGCCGCCGTCGCGAACATGGTGCGAAAGCTTCCCCGCCAGACCGGAGAGTTCACCTGCGTCTCCGCCATGCTGCGCGCGATCTCGGATAAGGTCGTCTCGCAGATCCCCGCCAAGCCCTTCCGCACCATCGTCGACGTCTCGGGCGATGGGCGCGAGAACTGCAATCCTGACGAGGATCCAGCCGCCGTTCGCGATGAGCTTGCCGCCTTGGGCGTGACCGTGAACGGCTTGCCCATCCTCGAAGCCGACGAGGGCGATACGCTGGAGCAGTGGTATCGCGAGAACGTGATGGGCGGGCCCGGCTCGTTCGTGCTGCCCGCCGACGGCTTCGACGATTTCGGCCGCGCGATCCGCCAGAAGTTCATCATGGAGATCAGCAGCGGCGTGCCGGCCTACAAGCAGGCAAGCCGGCGAAACTAACGCGGGCCGACGAAGCCCCGTTTCGCAACACGTCGTCTCGCAACAAAAAACAGCGCCTCGGTAGGAGGCGCTGTTTGCCGGTCGACGCGGAGCGGCGCACACAAGATGCGCCGCGTTCTGGCCGCGGATTATGCGGTCAGCAAGATCTCGCCCTTGCCGATGGTGGCGCGGTCTCCCGCGAGCTTCCGCACCAGCGGCGGCAGCGGCTTCGGCGCGAGCGGCCCCAAGGTCTTTGCAATGTAGCGCGACAGGATGTTGAGGATGACGAGGTCGTGGCGTCCGCAATCGGCGAACGTCGGCAGAAGCTCGTCCACCTTGGGCGCGATCAGCGTGCCGCGGCGCAGCAGCGGACCGGGGCGCGGCCCGAAGCCCGCCTCCGTCCAGAGCGTGCCGCCGACCATGCGCGAACCGGCAGCGGCGCCGAACTTGCCCCGCGTCACGACGATGCCGCGCCGCATCCGTTCGCCCGCACGCTCCCCGATGTCGCCTTCGACGACGACCGTGCCCCCGAGCAGGCCGAACTTGTCGCCGGGACGCGCGCCGCCGAGATAGTCGCCCGCCGAGCCCTTCACATGCACGAGGCCGCCCGTCGCCGACGAAGCGAGATAGGCCCCCGCATTACCGCGGATCTCAAGCGTGCCGCCCTTCATGCCACGCGCCGCGTGGTTGCCGACGGAACCCTCGACCGTGATCGTGCCCTGGTCGAGACCCGCGCCGACGTAATCGAGCAGCGTCGAGTCTGCCGAGATCGCGAGCGCGGCGCCCGGCGTGCCCGAAACGGTGAACACGTCGCCGACGTTGAGCGCATGGGCGCCCGTGACGAGCGGCAGCTTCTCGATCTCAGCCGTAGAAAGCTCGGCCAGACGGCCCGGAATCAGGCTGGAGAGGTCGAGCGCATGCGTCGGCGCCGTGCGCAGGGTGAAGCTCAGCGTGCTCATGGCAGCAGGTCCTTCAGGTGATAGTGATGCTGGCCGAGATTGCCGCCGTAGTTGCCGGCAGAGACCCGCGTGACGCCCTTCGCGGCGCCCGTCTCGATGATGGTTTTGAGACCGGCCCGCATCGCGTCCGCGACGGACGCCGAGGTGACGCCGTCGATCACGATTTCGAGCACGGCAATCGTGTCGGCATCGAGTTCCGACGTCACCGCGCCCTTGAGCGTGGGGCAGAACGCGTCGTTGGTGGACGCGATGGCGCCCTTGTATTTGGAGCCGACTTTGGAGCCCGAGCGCACGATGCCGCCGGGGAACGGCGTGATGACGTCGTCCACTTTTGCAATCGCTGCGACGGCCGCTTCCGTCACTTCGAGAAGGCCTGCGCGGTCACGGCCGAGCACCAGCAGGTTGCCGCCGCCGACCGCCTCGGTGGTGACGCCGCATTTGTCCTCGATGATGAACTCACCGTCCATCACGGGCACGCGCCAGAAGCGCTGCTTGCCGAGTTTCTTGGCCGTCTGCCAGCCGTCTCCGAAGAAGCGTGGACCGGCGGCGAGTGGCATCGTCGTGGGGCTGTCGAGGCCGTTGAAGCAGGCGGAGCCCGGGCTCGTCAGCACGCACTGCCCGACGCGATTGAGAAGCTGCGGCTTGAGGGCGTCCGGCGAGAAGCCGAACATCAGCACACGCACGCCCGGCCGTCCGTCCGGCGTTTCGTCGGGCGAAAGTTGCCGGTCGATGCCGCATTCCGCGCCCGCGCCGATCACCGAGGTGCCGAAGCCGGTCATCACGGTCGCGCAAATGTTCGCCCACTTGGCCGAGTCTGCGGTGATGATGAGGCCGAGCGCGCTCATGCCGAACGCTTCGGCGAAGGTGTCGTCAATCGTGACGCCGTTTCTTGAGATGGCGCTCATGGGTTAGGTCCTCGGTCCCGTCGGCTGAACGATGACGCAGCCGCACTCTCCGCCGGTGTGGCCGCAATTGCTGTCGACGATCTCCTGGTCGGAGACGCGGAAGTTGTCGAGCCGGACGGTGTGGTAGCGTTCGAAATAATCCCTGAGCGTCTTCTCGATGCCGGGGTCGTAGTCGGGGCGGGCGACGTGCGTGGCGCCCGCGACCACCTTCACGACTTGCCCGTTCTTCACGATCAGCTCGCCGCTCTTGAACACCAGGAGCGGCGTCTTGAACATCGCTTCGCGGTCCGGCAGATCCTCGTAGATCGTGATGTCGGCGGAAGCACCGGCACCCAGATGGCCGCGGTCGCGCAGGCCGAGGCTCTTCGCCGGGCCCGCGCGCGTCATGACCGCGATCTCGTAGAGCGAATACTCGCGGTCGAGCGACTTCAGGATCGTCGCCGCCTGCGCGCCGGGGTGTAGCTTTTCCAGCATCTCGTTGCGGAACGTGCGGTCCATCAAGAGCCGGATGAGATGCGGGTAGTAGTAGAACGGCGCGCCGTTCGGATGATCGGTCGTGAGGAAGATCCGCCACGGATCGTTGACGAGCAGGAACAGTTCGAGCCCGATCGCCCACTGCAGCGCGTTCACGTAGCTCTTGTCGCGGTACTTCATCGGCACCACGCCGCAGCCGTTGTCGCACTCGATGTCCATCACCACCCACTTCTTGGGATCGGCGGACTTCGTGTTGCCGTACTGGCGCATGGAGTCGCCGGACGCCGTGCACGTCTGCCCGAACATGATCTGCCCGATATCGATCGAGACGTTCGTGTGCTGGTTCAGAAGCTCGGCGATCTGCGGCGCGCCGGACGAGAACTTCATGTCCCCTTCCGTGCCGTAGCTGTGGAACTGAATGTGCGTGAGATGGAGCGGCAGCCCTTCGGCCGCACGGATCGTGGCGAGCGTCGAATGCATGGAGCCCGGAACGCCGAGGTTGCACCCGTGGATGTGGATCGGATGCGGAACGCCGAGTTCCTTCATGCCGCGTGCGAGCGTCAGGATGATGTCGCGGGGCGTCACGCCGTAGTGGACGTTCTTCTCGTCGAGATCGAGCGCGCGTTGATTGAACTTGAACGCGTTGATGCCGCCGGGGTTCACGATCTTGACCGCGAGCGCCTGCGAGGCGTGCATGGTCCAGCCGATGTAATCCTTGATGAACGCGAAGTCCCGCTTCTCCGCGAGCGCGCTCAGGAAGAAGTCGTCGTTGCCGAGCATCACAAACGCGCCCTTGTCGATCATGGGCGTGTCGCCCATTTCGAGGTGGGCTTGCCGTGCGTTGGCGGGCAGCATCGCGGGCTCGAACGCGGCCGTGTAGCCCATCTCCGCGTAGCGGTAGCCGGTGGTCATCGTGGAAGGCACGGCGTGGCCGCAGCCCGAGCGCAGGAGCTCCGTGCGCGCCACTTCGTTTCCGATGTGATCCTCGGGCAGCATCATGCGCCCGATGGTGACCTTGCCGCCGCCGATGTGGCTGTGCGGATCGATCGCGCCCGCCATGACGACTTGGCCCTTGAGCGAATACTCTTCGTCGATCCGCGTCCCGGGTTGCGGCTCGGCGACGATCCGGCCGTCCTGGACATAGATGTCCCGCACCTCGCCGTCGACCCCGTTCATGGGGTCGTAGACGGTGCCGCCGGTGAACTTGATCAGCATGTCTTCGTGTCCTTGGGAAGGGCGGGCTTAAAGGGCGAGTTCGATTGCGGCGAGGATGTCGGCGGCGCGAGGTAGCTCTGAGCGGCCGAGGTCCTTGAGCGGTATGGAAACCACGTTGTCGACGCGGATGATGCGCCCCGCATGGTCGATGCCTGGCGTCCCGATGGGGATGAACACCTTGGGCTGAGCCGCCAGCTTGATGCCGGGCGTGCCGAGCACGATGCTCGGGACCTTTGTGGCGGGAGGACCGAGATCCGGCGAGAAGGAGGCGATCCAGAGCAGAAGATCGCCTTCGCCGTCCTGGATCATGCGCGGGATGGCATAGCGCGTGACGTCGTAATGCGGTTTGCCGGATGCAAACGAAACACGCAGAGGGAAGCCGCTCTGCCACGACGAAACCGCAGCCGCCGAAATCGCGCCCTCGTTGCCGCCGAGCGCGAGACCGGCCGCCCGGCCCTCGACGTTGAGGTCTTTGACGAGGTCCGACACGGTGCTGACCACGAGGTCGGCGTTCGGGAAGGCAAGGCTGGGCGGGGCCCACACGAACACAGGATATTCGGCAGCCTTGCAGCGCTCCGCGAGCGCGCGGATGTCGGCGGTCGCCACGCCCGCGACGGTGTCCCCGGTCGCCGGCGTCCCGCGGATCTCGGCTGCGAGCGCGCTGACGACATCGCTCACATGGTCGAGGTCGACGTTGAGTGTGAGCACCTCGCCGATTCGCGGACCCGTGACGGCGGACTGGTCGAGATCCTTACCGATGAAGACGACGGTGCGCTTCTTCGGCTGCTCGGTGAGCAGCGACTGCTCGACGTTGACGATGCGTTCGAAAAAGCGCGGATGCAACTTTTGCACGTCCGTCGCGACGATAATGAAGAGGTCGGCGCGGTTGCGCGCCTCCGTCAGCGTGGACATGACCCAGCCGCGAGTCTGCAGCACGCGGAAGTTCCGGTACTGCCCCTCTGACAGGGCATGATCGACGACACCGCCGGACTTGTCGGCCAGCGCCATCACGGCGCGGATGCCGTCCACGTCCGTGCCGAGCCCGCCGTAAAGCGGAAGCGACGACGCACGGACGAGTTCGGTCGCGGCGCGGATGGCCGTGTCGAGGTCGACATCCCTCCCGTCCACCTGGGGCCGGGCGCCGTCCACCGCGCGCTCGAAGCCGGCCACGGCCTTCTCGCAGCCGTTCTTGGCCACCTTGATGCCGCTCTCGTCGCGCACGATTTCGAGGTCGTCGCAGACGAGACCGCAGAACGGGCAGGCGACATCCGTGATCGCGTTCGACTTGCGCGAGTCGCCCGCGCCTGTGGCTTGGGTCCAGTTCGTCATGCGTTGGGTCTCGTGAGTTGATTTGGGGCGGCACCAAAGCATGGACTTAGGTCTAAAACAACAGCGGATCATGCTGCGCCGCAGGGGCGGATGAGCGCATGGATTGCGTGTCCCTGATCTCTTCCTTATTGTCCGCCGCCTGCTTGACATATGTCTAGTCGAGAATGGAATTTCTGGAGGATTGCTGATGGTTAGATTGCTTGCTTCGGCGCTTGCGCTGGTGGCCGTACTGCCCTTCGCGGCCGAGGCGCACGGCCCCACGCGACAGAGGGTCGTCGAAAAGATCGAGATCAACGCCCCCGCCGACAAGGTGTGGGAGGTCGTCAGCAACTTCCAGGACATGAGCTGGCATCCGGCCATCGAGAAGACGGAAGGCGAGGGCGGCAATGCGGTGGATGCCACGCGGACGCTGACGCTTCAGGGTGGCGGCCAGATCCATGAAAAGCTCACGAAGTTCGACGAGGCGGGCAAGGTCTACAATTACGTGATCACGGAAGTCGATGTGAAGGTATTGCCGGTCGAGAACTACTCGTCGCGGATCACCGTCACGGGCGACGGCGAGAAGTCGGAAGTCGAATGGTGGGGCGCGTTCTATCGCGGCTTCATGAACAACGACCCGCCGCCGGAGCTCTCGGACGAAGCCGCCGTCAAGGCCATTACCGGCGTCTATACGAGCGGCCTCGCGGCCCTGAAGGAGAAGCTGGAAGGGGGCAACTGATGCCCCGTGCGAGCGGGCGGTTGTCGCGGCGCACATTCGTCTCGCTTGTTGCGGGCGCGGCGGCGGTCCTTCCTGCGGCGCACTGGCTCCCCAGCCAGGCGTTCGCCGCATCCGAAGGCGCACGCGAGGCGTTCGTCACCAATCAGGGCGGCGATTCTCTCTCGATCGTCGATCTGGCGACGCGGAAGCCGGTGGCGGAAATCGCCATCGGCGGCAAGCCGGCGGGTGTCGCAATGGCGCCCGGCGGCCGCATCGCCTACGTCACCGCGCCCGAGGGCAAGGAGGTGGTGGTCGTCGATGCCGACGCGCGCGCCATCACCTCCCGCATTGCCGTCGGCAAGGGGCCGGTCGGCATCGCCGCCCATCCCGACGGCAGCCGGATCTTCGTGGCCGACTGGTACGAGCACAAGCTTTACGC
Source organism: Hyphomicrobium nitrativorans NL23 (assembly GCF_000503895.1). Classification (NCBI taxonomy): domain Bacteria; kingdom Pseudomonadati; phylum Pseudomonadota; class Alphaproteobacteria; order Hyphomicrobiales; family Hyphomicrobiaceae; genus Hyphomicrobium; species Hyphomicrobium nitrativorans. The sequence continues at coordinate 2,770,955 of NC_022997.1, read as the reverse complement.
GGTCGATCCAGCGGCCGGGACCGTGATCGGGAGCGTCGACGTCGGCCTGTCGCCGTCCGGCGTGGCGATCACCCCGGACGGAAAGCTGATCGTCACCGCCGACCGCGACAGCGATGAAGTCTCGCTGATCGACGCGGAGACGCTCACGCGCAAGGCGCATTTCGCAGTCGGCGCGCGCCCCTTCGGCGTCACCATCGATTCGGAAGGCAAGCGGGCGTACACGGCGAACGTGCAAAGCGACGACGTGAGCGTGATCGATCTTGAGACGGGAAGCGTCGTCGGCACCGTCAAGGTCGGCAGCCGGCCGTATGCGGTCGCGCTCTCCGGCGGTCGCGGCTACGTGACGGATCAATACGCAGGTACGGTCTCCGTGTTCGATCTCGAAACGCTCAAGGTCGTCGGAACGGTATCCGTCGGCGAATTCCCCGAAGGCATCGAGGCCGATCCGTCCGGAGACGCGGTCTACGTTGCCTGCTGGGAATCCAACACGCTCGAACGCATCGACACCAAGACGCTCCAAGTCACCGACCGCATTCCCGTCGGCGACGGCCCGCGCGCCTTCGGACAGTTTCTCCGGTAACCCACTTCCGGAGACACGGAATGCTGCGCCGCAGCATTGCCGCCGACCACCCACGCCACACCCCAACTGCGCAGCAGTTCGGGAGCAAGGCGACTCGGCGCTTATGCGCCGCCCCGGCGGAGCGCCAGCGCGGGGCATCGGCCCGCGCGAACAGGCGCGTGAGCCAAAATAACCGAGAATTCATGTTCGAACCGTTGCCGGAAGAGACCGACCGGCGTTAGAAGAATTCCCAAGAAGGCCCAGGATTGGTGCCCAATTGGAGGAAATGCAACGATGTCACACTTTGCACGGGCTATCGCTGCCGTGTGTCTGGCGCTGGCGCCCGTCGCGGCCATCGCGGCCGGAGACCCGAGGGTCGTGGAGCTGCTGTTCGAATCGCGCCATCTCGATTTGATCGACAAGGGGGCCGGCGTCACCTACCGCTTCGAAAAGAAGGGTTCGAACGAGCAGCTCGTCGGCAAGAACCTCACCGACGAATTGCGCCTCAACGTATCGAGCGTGAACGGCAAGGGCGAGCGCGACGTCGTATTTCACGTTTTCACCGGCGAGCAGGCGCGCGACCCGCAGAACTGGCCCGATCTGACAATCAACCCGCTCTTCGTCTGGTATCTGGACCGCGCTGTGACGAACTTCCGTTATCTCGCCGGCGGCGACGCCCGCTACCTCAAGCGGAAATTCCAGTTGGCCCTGCGTGACTCGGCCAAGATCCAGGACATCAAGTACGAGTTCGACGGCAAGACAATCGACGCTCAAAAGGTGACGATCCGCCCATACGCCGACGACGTTCGCAACAAGGACAAGATGCAGGGTTTCGAGAACACCGAGTTCACCGTCGTGGTGAGCAAGGAGGTGCCGGGGTTCTTCGTCGATCTCACGTCGAGCTTCGTGAGCACGCAGGCCGCGGCCCCGAGCATCGAAGAGAAGATCACTCTGGTAGGCATGGGAGAGGCGAAATGACGATGAAGCGATTTGCATACGCTCTGGCCGCTGCCTCCGCAGTCATGATCGCGGCGGGCTCGTCGGCCATCGGCGACGACTGTCCGGAAAAGGACACCAAGCTAAAGCTTCCCGACATCTCGAACGACTATCCGACCAACGTGCGTGCCGACTACGTCTATGGATGCATGCTGGTCAACGGCATGACGCGCGATGTCGTCGACCGCTGCTCGTGCTCGATCGACGTCATCGCCTCCGTGCTGCCCTACGATCAGTACGAGGAAGCTGAAACCATCCTGTCGGTGCGCCAGCGCGGCGGCGAGAGCGTGGCTTACATGTACGGGCCGCTGTTCGTCGAGAAGGTCAGCAACCTGAAACGCGCCCAGGTCGAAGGCGAAGTTCGCTGCTTCTGATCTGCGCGCGCAAAGGACAATCAAAAAGGGCGCCTCGCGGGGCGCCCTTTTTCTGTTTGCTCTCGCCAGAGCGCCTTCAACTCAAACGGAGGCGGGTCGGGTATTCCGCGACACTGTCCCTCCCCAAAAGGGGGAGGGGAACGGTGCGGTTGCGCTTACACAGAACATGCGCCAGCGGCGAAGCCTGACCCAGGTCTTACGAGCCCCTCGGCTCGGCGCGTCCGGTGAACGTCCGCCCGTCGGTATCCTCCGCGGTGACCTCGATCGTGTCGTCCGTCCCGCTCGCATACGTGAAGCGGATGTTCGGATCCTCCGAGAGCGAGATGCCGCCTTCGACGCGGAACACACGCTCGCCCCCGCGCGTGACGTCGATGCTGCGCAGGAACTTGGCCGGGATGTAGTAGCCGGTGACCTGATTGAGCTGCAGGCCCGAATACTGCGGATGGCGGATCATGACCTGCCCCATGCGCTGGCCAGTTACTGTCGCTGTCGCTGTCGCGTCGCCGGCGAGATGGCGGATCTGCATGCGCCCCGCATCTGCGAGCGCCGCGTCCGTATCCTTGAGCGCCGGTGCCGAGCACCCGCCGGCCGCCTTCACGAACTTCGTCGCCATCAGCAGGCGGCCGTCGTCGGTCTCCACAATGGCACGCACGTTGGAATACATGTCCACCCTGACGCGCGTTTCGATCACGCGCTCGCCCGACCCCGCCGCCGGCCCGAACGTGAAATCGCCGACGACCGGCGCGGGGTTCAGGTCGATGACGAGCGTGAGCTTCTTAACGCGGTCGGCCATATGTGCGGGGATGCGCACCGTGAGCGGCACCAGCGCGGCGTCGTCCGCACGGTAGGGCGCTTCGAGTGTCACGGCGGAGGTATCCTCCACCACCGTCCGCGCGCCGAAGATATCCTTCTCAAGCGCCGGCCAGATGTCTTCGTCCGTTGCCGATGCGCTATGGAACGCACCAAAGGCGATCATCGCTGAGACCGCCAGCATCGCGAGGTGCGGAAAGCGAAGCAGGCTCTTCTTCTGCGGGCCCTGAATCATCAAAGTTCTCCAGTCCGGCGGGATTACTCCCATTCAAGTTCGGCAAACGCAGCCGAGACATTTCTCCCATGATACGCATCAAAAAGTTCCCATGCACGCCTTTCCGAAAGGCCGACGCTCTGGGTGGCCTCCGACAGGGTGCGGTTGTCGGCGATCATCTTGCGGATCTCGCCGGTGATGACCTGAAGGTAATGGCGGATCGGCCTCGCCGCGTCCGGCCAGCCCATGGAGGAGGGGCCATGACCGGGCACAACGCGTTCCGCCGGCTCTGCCGCCAGCGCGTCGAGAACCGCCATCCAGCCGAGGATCGACCCGTCGATCGTCGGGATGTGCTCGGCGAAGACGAGATCCCCGAGGAACACCGTCCCCGTCTGGCTGTCGCGCACGGTCAGATCGTTATCCGTATGCGCGGTGGGGTGCGGCGTCAGCACGATCTCGCGGCCGCCCAGATCGAGCGTCGTCGGCGCATCGATGAGCTGGCTCGGAATGACGATTTTCGTCCCCGCGAAAGCGTCCGGCCCGAGATCCTGTTCGTAGACGGCGAGATACCGCTCGGCCCGGGCCGCCAGACCGCGTGCGATCTTGTGGTGCCCGACGAAGGTTGTGCCCTCGACCTCGAACGCGGCGTTTCCCAGCACATGGTCGGGATGCATGTGGGTGTTGATCACATAACGGATGGGACGGTCGGTGACCGCGCGCACGGCCTCGTGGAGCTGTGCGCCCACCTTGGCGCTGCCTCCCGTATCGATCACGGCCACCGCCTCACGGCCCACGATGAACCCCATGTTCGCGTGGTCGCCCGCGTTTTCCCGTGTGGCAACCGCAACCTCTCCCCGGTGTGCGAAGACGCCGGGCGCGATCTGGTCGACGAACGGATGCAGCGCGGAGCCTGTCGCCGTCTCCGCGCGGCCGGTGCGCAAACCGGCTGGGAGGATCAGGAGCGCCGCGAGCGAAGATGCAGCCGTGAGGAGCGCGCGCCGGCCCACGGTTCCGAGCGGGAGCGCATCGGGGCGGGGAGGCGGGAGAGTTCGAACGGCGAGGCGCGGAAAAGGCGGGCGGTTTCGGGTCACGCGGTGCGCCTCCGATGCTCTGAGCGGATCCTTGATCGACGGTAGCCGCCCCTGATCGACGGGCACCGCACAACAGAGGTACCGAGATGCCACCCACGCTTCAACGAGCGCTTTTGCAGGAAGACTCAAAGCGCGGGACAAACTTCCGTCCGGGCACGGCAAAGACTGGGATAAATTCCCGATATTTCGGGAAGAAACACGTAAGCATGGGCTGGGAAAAGCGCAAAATATGCCCACATAAAATTTTCAAAGGACAAAAATTATTCACAAAACTTTTCAAATGTCAATGGGGCGACGGGCCACCTTGTCATGGGAAAAATTAGACGTGCAGCGCACCATTTCATCCCGCAGCGCAAAAACTCCAATGATACCTATCGTAAAAAGGGTCAGGCCCCTTGTCCTATTGGTGTTGCAATAAAATTCGCTTCACGGATTGCCTTGCGGACCTCACGAGAAAGTGTCTAAAAGGGACCACGGTAGTGATGGCTTCAGGAGGGTCCCCAGTGCGGGAACTCCATTCGTAAGCCAACGGAAAGACACGGGAAATAATCCCGGGAAACCGTAGCTGGGCTGTGACACGCTGTCGTTCGCTGCCGCTTGCAAGCGTGGCAAGAACTTTAAGGAGGAAGCGCGATGCGCAGAAGTGCACTCGCATACGGGCTGCTCGCCTCAGTCGCTCTGACTTCGCCGGTGATGGCGAATGACGACGTGAAGAAGGCGTCCGCGGACCCCAACAACTGGGCTATGCAGTCCGGTAGCTACAACAACTGGCGTTACTCGGAACTCGATCAGGTCAACAAGTCGAACGTCAAGGACCTCCGGGTCGCTTGGCAGTTCTCGACCGGCGTCCTGCGCGGTCACGAGGGCTCGCCGATTGTGATCGGCGATCGCATGTGGCTCCACACGCCGTTCCCGAACAACGTCTTCCAGCTCGACATCTCCGACCCCGTCGGTCCGAAGATCGTCTGGAAGTACACCCCCAAGCAGGATCCGTCGGTCATCCCCGTGATGTGCTGCGACACGGTCAACCGTGGCGGCGTGAACATCGTCGGCGATACGCTGATCTTCGGTCAGGCTGACACCACTCTCGTCGCGCTCGACGCCAACACGGGCAAAGAGAAGTGGAAGACTGTGAACGGCGACCCCAAGAAGGGTGAGACGCACACGGGCTTCACGCTTGTCGTCGGTGACAAGGTCATCATGGGTACCTCGGGCGCTGAGTTCGGCGTTCGCTGTCACGTGACGGCTTACAACATCGCTGACGGTACGCGCGCTTGGCGCGCCTACTCGATGGGTCCGGACGAAGACATCCTGGTCGACCCGGAGAAGACCCTGTCGCTCGGCAAGCCGGTCGGCAAGGACTCCTCGCTCAAGACCTGGACCGGCGACCAGTGGAAGATCGGTGGTGGCTCGACCTGGGGCTATGCCTCGTACGATCCGGATGCCAACCTCTTCTACTACGGCACGGGCAACCCCTCGACCTGGAACCCGGCTCAGCGCGCTGGACCTGACGGTAAGCAGATCGACCAGAAGTGGTCGATGACCATCTTCGCTCGTAACCCCGACACCGGCGTTGCAGCGTGGGCTTACCAGATGACCCCGTTCGACGAGTGGGACTACGACGGCATCAACGAGAACGTCCTCGTTGACCTCAAGGTCGGTGGCGAGGACCGCAAGGTTCTGGTTCACTTCGATCGTAACGGCTTCGCCTACACGATCGATCGTCTCAACGGTGAAGTGCTCGTCGCTCAGCCGTACGACGAAGACCTGAACTGGGCAACGCACGTCGACCTCGACAAGGACAGCGCCACTTACGGTCGTCCGATCGTCGTCGCGTCGAAGTCCACGTTCCTCAACGGTCCCGACGTGAACTCGAAGTACGTCTGCCCGGCTGCCCTTGGCTTCAAGGACCAGCAGCCTGTCTCGTACTCGCCGCTGACGGGTCTGTTCTACGTGCCGGTCAACAACGTTTGCATGGACTACGAGCCGTTCCAGGTTTCTTACACGCCTGGTCAGCCCTACGTCGGTGCGACGCTGTCGATGTTCCCGCCTGAGGGCAAGACGAACACCGGCCACTTCACCATCTGGGACGCCGCTGAAGGCAAGATCGTGCATCAGCATGACGAGCCGTTCTCGGTCTGGTCGGGTGTTCTCACCACGGCTGGCGGCCTTGCCTTCCACGGCACGCTTGACGGCTACTTCAAGGCGCGTGACCAGGAAGGTGGCGCTGAGCTCTTCAAGCACCGTCTGCCTTCGGGCTCGATCGGCAATGCTTTCACCTACTCGCAGGGTGGCAAGCAGTACGTCGGCATCTTCTCGGGCGTTGGTGGCTGGGCCGGTATCGGTCTCGCAGCTGGCCTCGACAAGCCGACGGACGGTCTCGGCGCGGTCGGCAACTACGCTGGCCTGAAGAGCTACACCGACCTCGGTGGCACGCTCACGGTCTATGCGCTGCCTTAGTTTGGCTCGCTAAGAAAACGGACCGGCGCGGGGCAACCCGCGCCGGTTTGTTGCTGGAAAGTAATCTTCAAGACGACTTGTCGCGGCGGGCGGACGTCACCAAGTCGTGAAGAAGATCCGAACGCAAATGCACCGTATTGTGAAGGCCTGAGAGCAGCTTCGGCATTATAAGGAACAGAGCTGAAGCTGGTCGGAGCTTCAACGTAACAGGGGACGCGCGTGAAAAGATTTGGTTTTGGTATGATCGTTGCCGCTGGTGTAGTGGCAGTTTCTATGGGATCTGCAATCGCAGACGATGACAAGTCGGCAATGCCCGATCCGGCCTTCGAGAAGCAATTCCAGGAAGGCAAGGAATTCAAGGACGGCAAGTGGACGCTGCCCGACGGCACGCCGACCTATGACGTCAAGCGGAATCCCGAGAATACGGATCACGTGGTTCAGGTCGACTGGAACACCTATTCCGGCTGGCGCCGCTACCATGCTGAGTGCCACGTATGCCATGGTCCGAACGCGGAAGGCTCGACGTTTGCGCCAGCCCTCAAGGACTCGCTCAAGACCATGGATTACGCGAAGTTCCTCCAGGTCGTCGCGGGCGGTCAGGAAAGCGACATGGGCGGCACCAAGTCGGTCATGCCCGCGCTCGGCGATAACCCGAACGTCATGTGCTACATCGACGACATCTACATCTATCTCCGCGCCCGTTCGACGGATGCGCTGCCGGGTGGCCGCTTGAGCGCTGACCAGCGCGCTGCGAAGCCGCAGGAAGCGATCGACTACGAAAAGGCCTGCGTAGGAGGCTAACGAGATCGGTGGTTCGGCGGCTGCCTCATAAGAACGAGAGAGAAAATCCCATGAGAACGCACGCCCTTCTAGCTCTCTTCCTTGGCAGCCTCGTCGTCGCTCCTGGCGGCGCCGGGGCTGCCGAGGGCCATCTCGCGGATGCGGTCAACCGCAACGTCTTTCGCGTTTGCGCAACGCCCGGAAACTTGCCGTACTCGAACGAGAAGGGCGAAGGTTTCGAAAACAAGATCGCCGAGATCTTCGCCGACGAACTCGGACGTCCCGTCGAGTACACGTGGTTTCCGCAAGGGCTCGGCTTGGTTCGGATGACGCTGGCGGCCCGGCGCTGCGACGTCATCATGGGCACCGTCCAGGCGGACGAATACACGCTCAACACCAATCACTACTACCGCACGACCTACGCCATCATCGCCAAGAAAGGCAGCGGCCTTGAGGACGTGAACTCGATCTATGACGAGCGGCTCAAGGGCAAGACCATTGGCGTCCAGGCAGGCGCTCCGGCCGCCGATCATGTTGCCCGCGCTGGCCTGATGCCGAACGCGCGCTCGTATCGCTTCATGGTCGATACGCGCCACGAGAGCCCGCCGCGCGAAATGATCCAGGACATCGAGAAGGGCGAGATCGACGCGGGCGTGCTGTGGGGCCCTTACGCGGGCTACTACGCGAAAGAGTTCGGCGATCTGGTCGTCAATCCGATCGTCGAAGCGCGCCGCCCCGGCACCGAACGCCTCGACTATCGCATCACCCTCGGCGTACGCGTCAACGAGGTGCAGTGGAAGCACGAGATCAACGACGTGATCACGAAGCGTCAGGGCGATATCGACAAGATCCTCCTCGACTACGGCGTGCCGATCATCGACGAGGACAACAAAATCATTACGGAGCCGCGCGGCCCCGTGAAGGCCACCGGCTCCAACTAAAGCCCATCTCCATCTGGCTTGGGCGGAGATTGACGCCGGGTGTGCACATGTGTACGCCCGGCGTATGTCGTTTGGGGTGGTTCAGAGGAGCAGTGGCGTGCGATTGGGCTGTGTGACGGCGGTCTCTGTGACGACCGGCGCCTTTTCGACATCGGCACGCACGCGCGCATGGATAGCCGCCGCGGTCTTCGTGCTGCTCTCCACCCCGCATATATCCGCCGCCATCGCGGGCGATGTGCCGGAACTCGAAGGCTACAGAACCGACGACTACCGTGCGCCCGTTCCTCTCACCTTGAAGGGTGCGCGCACGATCGATGCGGACGATGCCGAAAAGATCGTCCGCGAAGGGCGTGCGCTCTTCGTCGACGTCTATCCCCGCGCGAAAAAGCCGCCAAACCTCCCGAAAGGGACCATCTGGCGCGACCCGACCCACATGAGCATGAAGGGCGCCCACTGGTTGCCGAACGTGGGCTACGGCGTGCTGTCCGACGAGTTCGAGGACTACTTCAAGACGCGCCTGGCGACGTTGACGGAGAACGATCCGGCACGCCCCGTCGTTTTCTTCTGTCAGCGGAACTGCTGGATGTCCTGGAATGCCGCTAAACGCGCCCTCGAATGGGGCTATACGGATGTGCTCTGGTTTTCCGAGGGAACGGACGCTTGGCAGGAGCACGGCTTCGACCTCGTGAAGGTGGAGCCGGTCCCGTAACGTAGCGGATAACGAGGCTCACGCGGCCTGGCGCCGTGAGGCGTGCCAGCTTCCCGGCGGCAGGGCGGGTCCCGGTCCAAGGAACGCCTGCGGGCCGACAGAGCCACTTCGCCATCCCGACAGATGGAGTTAGCTGCTCATCCCGTTGCGGATTGCGCGCGTCAGCATGAACAGCCGCTCTTCGATCAGAACCGGCAGCTCACACGCGAGCGGAATGTTCGTCTGACGCTCGTGAAAAATACGCTGCGCCCAATCGAACTTCTCTTGAGCGTCCTTGAGCTTGGCGGCTGCGTCGTCGTCCGTTGAGGCCTTATCCTGAAGCGTGGAGATGGCCGAGCTCTGCCGCTCAAGCTCCCGCGAGCGCTCCTGCTGCGATCGCTGATAGCGCTCGATGCCCGCCATCACGCCGCGGCGTTGCGTCGTCGCCCGGTCGAACAACCCGGCAAACAGCAGCGTCAGCCGTTCGTCCTTCTTGTCGTCCGGCTGCTCCTTGGCAAAGGCCTCGACGGCTCCTTCGGCTTGGTCGACGGGAATGCGGCGGCTCGAAAGAACCTCGATGAGCGCGGAAACATCCGTGTCCAGGAACCATCCCTTGACGTCGTCGATGGGCGGCCCGTCCCAGATCTGTGCAACCGACAGCGTATCCACCTTGCGCTGTACGCAGGGCCAGGCCGAGGTCATGTCGATCGGCGGCGGTGCGGGCTCGCCCACGGCGGGCATCGGCGTCACCGCCGGCCCCCCCGCGGCTGCTGGGGCGGATTGGAGTGCGAACGACGCGCCGAAGAGGAAGGCCGCGCCGAGGACGATGGATGGGATCGAAGCGTTCTGAGCGGTGCTGGTCATTTTTTGTCTCTCGTTGGTCCAGTTCGCCGAAGAAGCTGAAACAGGCTTTTGAAATCTCCACCTTGGGGATGGGCGCGAGATCTCAGCTCGCTCTCGCGCCCGGGCCGCCGCGCCGTGCGATCAGGCCCTTGGAGGGGTTATAGGCATAAACCGCCGCCCCAAGGAAGAACACCGTGTAGCCGATGACAACATACAGATTTGTAAGGTCGATCGAGCCGTCGCTGAGGCGCGGACCGACCTGCCCGTAAAGGGCGAAGCGGATCAGTTCAACCGCATAAGTGAACGGGTTAACCCTGCAGATCTCGTAGAGAAGCGGGCTCGATTCCCGGATGCGCCACAGCGGGTAGAGCGCGGAGGAGGCGAAGAACATCGGGAAGATGACGAAGTTCATGACGCCCGCGAAGTTCTCCAGCTGGCGGATCACCGATGAGATGAACAGCGCCATGGCGCCGAGCATCAGCCCTGCGAGGATGATCGCGGGCGCCACCGTCAGGTAGCCGATGAGCGGCGGCTCGATCTCCCAGAAATAGCACACCGCAAGGAACGCGTACGCTTGCAGGAGCGCGACCGCCACCGACCCGATGAGTTTCGAGAGCAACAGGAAGGAGCGCGGGAACGGGCTCACGAGCAGCGTGCGCATGGCGCCCGTCTCGCGGTCGTAAACCATCGATAGCGAAGACTGCATCGCGTTGAAGAGCAGGATCATCGCGATCAGGCCCGGCGTGATGAACGTCTCGTAAAGCACGTAGGTCTGATACGGCGGAATGATCGAGACGCCGAGCACCTGCCGAAAGCCGGCCGCGAAGATGAACAGCCAAACGAGCGGCCGGACGAGTGCGGAGAAGAAGCGTTCGCGCTGATGCAGGAAGCGGAGCACTTCCCGCCAGACGATTCCGCGGAAACACGCGAGATACGCGAAGAAACCGAGCCCTCGCGGCGCCTGATCGGCCATCGGACGGACGACATCGACCTTGTTCATGCCGCATCCTCCTCCGACTGGGTGCCGGTGAGTATGCGGAAGGCATCCCGTGCATTTGCCGCCCCGGCAGCTTTCAGAAGCTCGGGAACCTGGCCGGTAAACAGCACCTGGCCCTTGTGAAGAACGACGACGCAATCGTCGGGCGCGATCTCGTCGATGAGATGCGTGGCCCACAAGACGCCGAGTCCCTGGCGTGCCACGAGGTCACGTACGATTTTGATGACGCTCTCGCGCGAGCCGATGTCCAGCCCCACCGTTGGCTCGTCGAGCAGCAGGCAGCTCGGTCGATGTAGCAGGGCGCGCGCGATCTCCACGCGCCGCGCCTGTCCACCTGAAAGATTGCGCACCTTCTCGTGCGCGCGATCCGCCAAGCCGACGGTTTCGAGGGCTTCCTGGGCCCGCTTCTTGGCGTCGCGCCGGCCGAGACCGTGCAGGGCGGCGTGATAAAGCAGGTTCTGCTGAAGCGAGAGATCGGAATCGAGCGTCCGCGACTGGAACACCACGCCGAGACGTTGCAGCGCAGCGCCCGGTGTCCGCCGAACGTCGCGGCCGAGAATGCGGATCTCTCCGGACACGTTGTCGTAGAGGCGCGTGATCAGCGCGAACAGGGTGGATTTGCCGGCGCCGTTGAGGCCGAGCAGAACCGCAAACGAACCCCGCGGTACGGTCAGCGACACGTCGTCGAGAACGCGCTTGTCGCCGAAGCTGTGGCTCACGCTGTTGACGACGAGCGCGTCGGGCGAGGAGGTCTCGGATGTTGTGCTGGCGATGCTCACGTGACGGATAAAGTCCCTTGCTGATCCGTTGCTGCGAGGGCCTGGCCGCTCCGCGGAGAGACGCCCGGACGGATCACGACAAAGTGCGCGCAGCGCTGGCGTTCGGTCTCGTGCTGCCGTCACGAGTTTGAATTCTACCCTTCGAAGCCCACATCGCCGAAGCGTCCGTAGACGTCGGGCGAGATGAAAGCGCATTCACGTCTGCCAGTCGATGAGAAATTGAGCGAGGTGCTTTCCCGAACGGAATGGAAGTCTCGCCAATATCCCTGCTGAAAACGGAAAGCCATCGCCACCGGAGTCATGAAACGGAACGCGCGGTGTGCGCGCTCCGTTTTCCCCTGACCTAGTTAGGCGCGGCGACCACACCCCACGGGTAGCGGCCCACGCGGATCGACTTCGTGACCTTGAGCGATGCGACGTCGATGACGGAAACGTCGTTCGATGTGCCGTTCGTGGTGAAAAGAAGCTTCTCGTCGGGTGTGAAGCCGAGGTTCCACACGCGCTGGCCGACGAGCAGATAGCGCTCGACCTCGCGCGTGGCGACATCGACCACGGCAACGCGGTTGGACGGCCCGAGCGCGACGAACGCCTTCTTGCCGTCGCTCGTGATGCGCACGCCGACCGGCTGGATCGCGTCTTTCGTGATGCCCTGGATTTCGAAGTTGATCTTGGCGAGAACCTCGCGGCTCTCGGTGGCGATCACGGTGACCGTGCCGCCGATTTCCGCCGACACCCACACTTCCTTGCCGTCGGGCGTGAATTCCGCCACGCGCGGACGGCTGTCCACGAGCACGTTGTCGATCACCTTGAGGCTCTCGGTGTCGATGAAGTGCGCCATGTTGGTGGTTTCGGACGTGTTGACCAGCCACTTGCCGTCCGGGCTCATGCCCATGCCCTCGGGCTCCACGCCGACCGGAATGTCCGTGATGATGCGGTTTTCGAAGATGTCGACGACGGTGACGAGGTTGTCGTCTTCGTTCGAGACGTAGAGCGGGTTTCCGGAGGTGTGCAGGATCGGCAACTCGGGATCCGGTCCCGACGGCAGATCCTTCACCAGTTCGTAGGTCTGCGTGTCGAATACCTGCAGCTTGTTGTCGTCGCTCACGCACACGATGACCCACTTGCCCTCGTTCCCGAGGATGATGCCGCGTGGACGGTTGCCGGTTTTGATCGTGTGGATGACCTCCAGCGTCTCGCTGTCGATCACCGAGATCGTGTTTTCCTTCTCGTTCGAGACGAACACGCGGTATGCGAGCGCGTTCGAGGCGGAGAAGGCCAGCATGACGCCGGCAAGGAGTGCCAGTGCGAAGGCCGTGCTTTGTCTTTTCACGTTGAAGCTCCTTGGGGTCGTTCGCTCAACTTATTGAAAGGCGGTGCATTTGGTTTCGGGCCGGTCGACGCCCAGCGTGTCGAGTTCCGAGAACTCGTGCAGGAATCCAGGCTGCGGCGAGACCGTGACGTGGATCTTCGGAGTGACGATGAAGATCGGCTGGCGAAGCTGTCCGTTCCACGAGCGGTACGTCAGCTTCTGGCCTTTGAATGCGGCAAGATCGAACTTGTCCGATCGCATGTAGTCGATCAGCGTCTTGGCATCCGACGAGTTCGTGCGCGAGGCCGCTTCGCCGACGGAGCGTACGGCCGTCCAGGCGTTGTAGTCGATCGGGCGCATCTGGCGCTTCGCGAGACGTTGGAAGCGGTTCTGGAACTGCGTGCCGCCCCAAAGCTCGACGGCGGGATGCCAGGCGGTCGGATAGAGGCCGGCCGTCCCCACGACGGGGCGTGAGATCCATGTCCGGTAAGGAAAATACTCGCCGAAGAGTTCGCCTTCGTCCGCGATCACGACGACATCGTGATCCGGCGCGCCTTGCATGAAGCTCGGGATCTGTTGCTGGATCTGCTCGAAGCCACCGTCGGCGCGCCGGCTGCCCGGCTCGTACTCGAACATCCGCTCGTCGACGATCTTGAGGCCGAAGCGCGTCGCGGCCCGCTTCAGCGCATCCGCGAACGCCTTGTCCTCAGGTGTCGGGCCGACGACCAGCAGCCAGTTGCGCCACTGTTTCCAGGCCAGATACTGAGCGAGCGCGTCCGCCAGCATCGTACGCGACGGTGCCGTATGCTTGACGTTCACGCGGCAGTTCTCTTCGCGCAGGTCCTCGTCGGGCGCTGCGACGTTGAACACGACGGTGTCCTTGTCCTTGAGAGCGTCGGCGAGCTTCAGCAGCGTCTCGGCCCGGGCATCGGCGACGACGAACGGGAAGCCTTCGTCGACTTTCTTGACGACGTCGGCCACGAGCGCGTCCGCGTTCGCATTTTCGACGGAGTCGAGAGTGAACTCCTGCTTGAGAAAGCGTCCGGTAGTGTTGTTGTCATCGATCCCGAGCTGTGCGCCGGCAAGCCCGTCATCGGGCGGCGGAATATCGAGAAGCGAGAGCGGAGGCAGGCGATCTTCCTGAATCTCGCGAGCCATCAGGATGCGAATTTTCAGAATGTCGTCTTTTGGGGTGTCCGCAGCAGGGGCCTGGGCCTCGGCGGGAGCGGTCTGGGCCGGAGTTTGAGCTGCGCCCTCTCCGGCATAACCCGCAGATGTCGCTGTAGAAACAAGGGCCGCGCAGGCGACAACGAGGGTGAACCCCCTAAGGAAGGAGGGGCTTGGACGGCACAAAACAGACCGGGCGGGCCGAGGCGCCGGCCCAGCATACACTCTCATGCGTTTATCCTCCCGCCAGGCTTGTTCGGCACCGCCGAAATGCCCGGGTACATTGTAACATCTTCCCCGGGAACATCGCATCGAATTGCCAATTGTCAAGTTCACCGAACTTGGTGCTCTCGTTTTTGTTACAGGCTGTGAGGAGGGCGGTGCGGAGTTTAGGGCTTGCCAATCCAAGCGCATCGAACGCACGTTATAGCGTAAGAACTAAAGTCTATGTGAGGAACGGCGAGGCACGATGACGAAGGGGCGAAACGCGGGTTGGTTGACTGTGCTGGCGGCGGCGATCCTATCGCTTCCGGCGGCGGCCGAAGCGGGTCCCAAGCTGCTACTTTTCCCGATCGAAATGTCGATTCCGCGAACGGAGATGGATTTTTTCGCCCCCGCAGTGGGACCTTCTCCCGCGGAGCAGGAACGCCTCGAAAAGGCGAACGCCGAACTTGCCAAGCTGATTGAAGCCGACGGGCGATACGATCTCGTGGACATCGCGCCTCATCGCGCCGATATCGAAGCGGCACAGCCCATCTCCGAATGCAACGGCTGTGAGATCGATATCGGTACCAAGGCCGGCGCCGATCTCCTGATGGTGAGTGTGCTGAACAAGATATCCGAGACGCATCTGAGCCTGACGGTCTCGCTGGTCGACGTCGCCAAGAGCGGGGTGGTGAGCAATTCGAGCGTGCTGATTCAGGGCAATACGGACGAGTCCTGGCAGCACGGGGTCCGCTGGCTCGCTCGCAACCGCTTGCTGGTGGCCGAGGGCAACCCGCAATGATCGACAGGCGCCGTCTCCTCTGCGGCACGGGCCTCGCCGTGGCCGCGGGCTTCGTGCCGTGGCCGCTCGCAGCGGGCGGCAGCGGCGCGCCTCTGCGGCTGGCGTCAGTGCGTTTCGGCTCGCTCTCCTGGGTCATCGAAACCGTTCGAGCCCTCGAACTCGACACGAAGGCCGGCCTCCCGATCGAAGTGATCGAGGTTGCGTCGAACCAGGCCGGCCCCGTGGCGCTGCTGGGTAACGGCGCCGATGTCATCGTATCGGACTGGACCTGGGCCATGCGCCAGCGCGCGCTGGGAGAAAAGCTGAAGTTCGCGCCCTATTCGTCCGCGGTTGGCGCACTCGTCGTCCCCAACGACAGCGACATCCACGGCGTGCAGGATCTGCAAGGCCGCCAGCTCGGCGTCGCGGGCTCCGCGATCGACAAGAGCTGGCTTTTGCTGCGCGCCTATTCGCAAAGATTGATCGGCCGCGACATGGCCCGGTATGCCCGCGCCTCGTATGGTGCCGCGCCGCTTCTCAACGAAGAGCTGCGCTCGGGACGGATCGAGGCCGTCCTCAACTTCTGGACCTATGCCGCGCGCCTCACCGGCACGGGCTATCGGGAGGTCATCTCCGTCGGCGAGATCATGAAAGCGCTCGGCGTCGATCCCGTGCCCTCGCTCGTCGGATTCATCTGGAAGGAATCCTACGAGGCAACCAACGCGCGCGAGCTGCAAACCCTGCTTGCCGTTGTGCAGGAGGCGAACCGGATCCTCGCCACCGACGACAGCGCCTGGGACCGTTTGCGCCCGCTCGTGAAGCCCGAGTCCGATGGCGAATTCGAGGCGATCAAGGCCGCCTACCGGGCAGGTATCCCCGATGCGTGGGGGAGTGCGCAGACGGAGGCGGCGAAAAAGCTTATGGAGGTGCTCATCGAGGCGGGCGACGCCGAGTTGATCGGCCATGGCACCAACTTCGACCCCGGGCTCTTCCACCATGCAGCGACCTAGTCCGTTGAGAAGCGCAGAAACGCCGGAGTGGGTCTCGCGACTTACGTGGAGCCTCGGCTCGATCGTGGCGTTCTTCGTCTTCTGGGAGGTGATGGCGCTCCTCATCCAGCACCGTCATCTGCCGGGCCCCTCCGTCGTTTTCGCGGCCATGATGCGGGAGGCCGCAAGCGGCGAGCTTCTCTATCACATCGGCATGACGCTCTATCGCGTGGCTATTGCCTTCACGCTCGCCATGCTGATCGGCTCGGCCATCGGCATTGCCCTCGGCCGCAACGGCAAGGCCGATCGCTTCTTCGATACCTGGCTCATCCTGTTCCTGAACCTGCCGGCGCTCGTCGTCATCATCCTGTGCTATGTCTGGTTTGGCCGCACCGAGCTGGCCGCCATTTTCGCCGTCGCCATCAACAAGATCCCGAACGCGGCCGTGACCGTCCGCGAAGGTGCCAGAAGCCTCTCGCGAGATCTTGCCGAAATGGCGCACATGTACCGCTTCGGCTACTGGCGGACGCTGCGCCACGTGACGCTGCCGCAGCTCGCACCCTTCTTCCTGGCCGCCGCCCGCAACGGCCTTTCGCTTGTCTGGAAGATCGTGCTCGTCGTCGAGTTGCTCGGCCGGTCCGATGGCGTCGGGTTCCAGCTCGGCATCTATTTCCACATGTTCGACGTCGCGATGATCCTGGCCTACGCGCTCGCCTTCATCTTCGTCGTGCAGATCATCGAGTTCGGCGTCCTTCAGCCCCTCGGCAACAGGGTGAACAGATGGCGGCGGTAACCGACACGGCGACGGGATCGCTGAACGTCCGCGTCGCGCGCAAGATCTATCCCGCCTCCGGCCAGCGCGAGGCGCAGCCCGTCCTGAACGGCATCTCGATCGACATCGAACCGGGATCGTTCGTCGTGCTCACGGGCCCGTCCGGTTGCGGCAAGTCCACGCTGCTCAACATCATCGCCGGGCTCGACCGCGACTTCGAGGGCGAGGTGAAGCTCGGCGGCCCCGAGACGCACCTCGGTTACATCTTCCAGTCGCCGCGCCTGCTGCCCTGGCGCACCGTGCGCGAGAACATCGAGCTTGCGCTTCCCGCAGGCGATCCGCACGTCGAACGGATCGACGACATGCTGCGCCACGTCGGCCTCGAAGGCTTTGCGTCTCAATATCCCGAGCGGCTTTCGCTCGGCATGCAGCGCCGCGCGGCGCTTGCTCGCGGCTTCATCACCGAGCCCGACGTGCTCTTGATGGACGAGCCCTTCGTCTCGCTGGACGACCCCACGGCGCAGGGTCTGCGCGAGCTTCTGATCGGTCTTTGGAACCGCCGCCCGACGACGGTGATCTTCGTCACGCATGACCGGACCGAGGCGGTGATGCTGGCCACCCGCATCTTGCGCATGTCGAGCGCAAATGCGACTATCGTCCAAGACGAGACCGTGCGCCTCTCTCCGTCCGAGCGGACCGACAGGGACAAGGTGCTGGCCGAGCAGGAACGCATTTTCCGCGACGGATAAAAACAAGTCCGCGAGACGTGAGCCCCCAAAGATGACGACGGAGCCCCGGCGCGTCCGCCTCCTTGCCAGCGTGACGTCAGAGGCGGAAGCGCGCCTCGCAGCCAGCCATGGCGCTGACATCGTCGATTGCAAGAACCCGGCGGAAGGCGCGCTCGGTGCGCTGCCGCACGAAACGGTGACGGCCATTCGCGCGGCTCTTCCCGCGTCGGTCCCCGTGAGCGCCACCATCGGCGATCTTACGCCCGAGCCTGCCCCCGTACTGGAGGCCGCGCGCGCCATGGCGGCGACGGGTGCGGACATCGTCAAGATCGGTTTCTTTCCAGGCGGCGACGCGCACGCAACCATCCGCCATCTCGGTTGCCATCTCGCCGCGTCGACGCCGCTGATCGCGGTGCTGATGGCGGACGCCGAAGGCCCGCTCGACATCGCGATGGTCTCGGCGCTGGGCGAAGCGGGCTTTGCCGGCGTCATGCTGGACACGGCCGTGAAGGACGGACGCACGCTGCTCGACCATCGCACGCCGGAAGAGCTTGCGGCTTTCCTCGAAGCGGCCGCGGCGGCCGGATTGATGGCGGGGCTTGCGGGCTCGCTGAAGCTCACGCAAATTCCGGCCTTGTTGACGCTTGAGCCCGACGTTCTCGGATTTCGCGGTGCGCTCTGCCGCGCATCGGATCGCGCGCGGGCGCTCGATGCGGACGCTCTGTCTGCCGTTCGCCGGGCGATCCCTCGAATGGACTATCGCGGCGCGACAGGCGTCGAGCTGGAGACGACACTATGAGCAATCGTCAAGGCGTATCTTCACCGGGTGCGCCGGCCACGGAGAAGGCGCGTGACATCGGTCGCGATTGCATCTTCGTCAAGGACTGGGTGATCGACTGCAACATCGGCGTGTACGCTGAAGAAAAAGGCGTAACGCAGAAGGTGCGCTTGACGGTTGACGCCTACCTCGCGCCGGAGCTGCGCGCCTCCGGCGACGACATGGACACCGTGCCGTCCTACACGGACATCATCGATGCCGTGAACGAGCGGACGGCAGAGGGGCACATCAATCTGATTGAAACGTTGGCCGAAGACGTCGCGGCGCGCGTTCTCGGTGATGCGCGCATCGCGGCCATCCGCGTCCGCATCGAAAAGCTGGAACGCGGCCCTGTGCGCGGCGTCGAGATCTACCGCACCCGCGCGGACGCGGTCCGGTGATCCCGCTCGTCCTCAAACTTGGAGGAAGCCTCGCCGAAAGCGGCCGGCTCCGCGCGACGTTGGCGCTGGTGATGCGTGCGCGCCGCCCCGTCGTCGTCGTGCCGGGTGGCGGTCCGTTCGCCGATGCGGTGCGCGAGGCGCAGGCCGATCTCGGCCTTTCAGACGCCGCCGCGCATGACATGGCGCTGATCGCCATGCATCAGATGGCGGCCGCGATGACCGATCTCGCGCCCCGCCTCGTGGCGGCGGACACGCGCCGCGCCATGGTCCGCGCCTGGCGAGACCGTCGCATTCCCGTGTGGTTGCCCGCGCGCCTGTGTGCGGCCGACAAGGCCATTCCGCGCGACTGGTCGATCACGTCCGATGGGCTGGCCGCACGTCTGGCGGAACGCCTTGGCGCCGCAGAGGTCGCGCTTTTGAAGTCGTGCGCCGTGCCGCGTGGCGCGTCCCCCGAGACGCTGGCCGCGCTTGGGCTCGTCGATCCCGTTTTCCCGGCCATCGTCGAGCGGGCCTCGCTCGCTTGGCATGTGCTCGGTCCGGGAGAGGGCGCGACGCTCGCCGCTTTGATCGACGCCAAGGGGCAAACGCCGGAGCCGATTTGGGTGGGCGGGCCGCTCGCCAAGCGCCGGCGGCCCCGTTCGCTCGTCAACGCATCCCGGAAGGACACGAGACCATGCCGCGCATCGTCGAGACCGTCGTAACGACGACGAATGCGGAGGGGACGCCGCACATCGCGCCTCTCGGCCTGATCGAGGACGGGGACGGGTGGATCATCGCCCCGTTCAAGCCCTCGCGAACGCTCGACAACCTGATTGCCAACCCGTTTGCGGTCGCGAGCCATCCGGGAGACGTGCGCGTCTTTGCCGGCTGTGTGACGGGCCGTCGCGAATGGCCGACCGTTGCGGCGGACGTCGTCAAGGGCGTGCGTTTGCGCGATGCTGTCTCGCACTGGGAGCTCGCCGTCGCGAGCATCACCGAGGACGACGTTCGCCCGCGCTTTCATTGCAAGGTCGTGCACGTCGCGGGTCACGCCCCGTGGGGTGGTTACAACCGGGCGGAGGCGGCGGTGCTTGAGCTTGCCGTTCTCACCACGCGTCTCTCTATGCTTCCGCCCGAGAAGATCGACGCGGAGCTGGCCTATCTGAACATCGCGATTTCGAAGACGGCCGGACCGCGCGAGTTGGAGGCCTGGGGCTGGCTGATGGAGCGGGTCGAGGCGTTTCGCAGCGGCGATAAGGGCGCCGCGCGCAAGGTCTGAGGCAAAAGCCCGTCTTAGTCAGGCGAGGAGAACGGGCTGCGCGGCCTTCCCACGGGCGCGATAACGAAGCGAAAGAACGGTGCCGACGCCAATGGCGAGGGCCAGAAACACGGCCGGCAGGCAAAGGGCCGCAAGGATTGAAAGCTTGAACGTCATGGGCCGTCTGTCCTTCCCGGAGAACAATGCTCGCTGAAGCAATGCTCATCTTTCTAGCAGTCGGCCTTTAAGGCACGGCTCAGGGCAGGCGCGGCATCGGAGGCATTTCGGAAAGGCTGCGTTAAGCCATATATTCCGTGATGCGATAAATCGGGCAGCGCCGTCAGATCCCCGCGAGCAGAGCCACCGCAACGGCGGGCGCGGCGGCTGTTGCCCAGGCCTGCGCCGCCGGGTCCGCTCCGGCAAGCTCGCCGTAGGTCACGAACGTGCGTCCCAGCCGGTGCGCAATCTCGGCAACGTCGCTCGCCCCGATTCCAGCCGCCACAACCGGCGCTGCGGCATCGAGACCTGAGGCCGACAGCACCAGCACCGCCCCATCGTGGATCGAGCGGAGCTGTGCTTCGCGAATGTGGGCGGCCGCGACACGCCAATCTTCGCCCGTCCCGTCACGCGCGTCGCGGCCGAGCATTCGGGCAAACCGCGTGATGCTTTCGGCGGGCGTTTTGCCTTGGCCATCGGCCGTCGCGTGCTGATCGACCTCCGCCAGATCGGTGCCGAGAATGCGGCGCACGTCGGCCATGGTCGCGAGGTATTCGCGCGCGAGGCCCACCCATTGCCCGCGGAATGGTGCTGCGGAGGCAACGCCCATCACCGCCGTCCGCGTGTAGCCCGTATAAACGAGTTCGCCCGTGACCTGCCGGTCGGCGTCCGTTAGCCCGCGCGGGCGAGGCGCGCCGCCCGAGATCGGAATGACATCCGCAGTCGTCGATCCGAAATCGATCAGAAGCGCATCGCCCGCTTTGCGTCCGACCAACGCCGCAGTCGCGAGGAAGTTGGTGGAGCCGACGTCGGTATGATGCCGCCGGGCGTCGTCGGCATTGCCGAAACCGCGCGGCCCCATCCAGAAGCGAAGCCTGTCGCCGAACGCCTCCTGAAGACGGCCGATCAGCGTCAGCGCGCCGGTCTCCCGGTCTGGAAACAGATCTGACAACTCGCCCGTCATCGTGAGCGCGATAGTGTCCGCATCCGCAATCAGCGGGCGGGCTTCCGCCAGCGCCGCGTCGAGCTTGTCGAGTCCCTGCCATAGGGGGCAGGCGATCTGGCGCACGGCGGTCACCCGTCCTTGCGTGACCAGAGCGACCTTGAGGTGCGCGCCGCCGACGTCGAGACCAGCCGTGATGCTCATGCCTGAGAATGTCCTTCGAAGCCGCGCTCTTCCGCGCACGCAATGTGTTTCACGCCGATGTGTTACACCATGGCGAGAACGAGGAAAGCCATGCGGTTAATTCCGGTTATCGATATTCGCGGAGGCGAGGCTGTCGCCGCCAGCCGGGGAGATCGCGCCAACTATCGCCCGTTGCGGACGCCGCTGGCCGAAGGCAGCGATCCGGTTGCCGTCGCACGCGCGCTCCACGGGCTTTTCCCGTTCCCGACGCTGTACGTGGCAGATCTCGACGGTATCGAAGGCCGCGGTGCGGATCTCGCGACGCAGCGACGGATTGCAGACGCCTGGCCCGGCCGCGAGGTGTGGATCGACGATGGCTGTGGCCACGACGCCAACGCCGGGACTCTCCCCCTCCTGTCCTCCCCCACAAGGGGGGAGGAACGCAGTAGCTTGCCGCTTGCACGACAGATTCCCTCCCCCTTGTGGGGAGGGTTAGGGTGGGGGGAAGCCCGACCGCAGCCGCTGAATAAGAGTCAGCTGCTGTACCCAGATACCATCAGCCGCGTCGTAGGATCGGAAACGCTCAAAGCGATTGAAGATTACACGCAAACGCGCGAAGCAGCCGGGCTCGACGCGCCGCTCTCGCTCGACTTCCGCGGCGAAGCGTTCCTCGGCCCGCCGGAGCTGCTCGCCAACACAGATCTTTGGCCTGCCCGCATCATCGTCATGACGCTGGCGCGTGTCGGAAGCGGCGAGGGGCCGGACATCGCGCGTCTCGCCTCTATCGTCGCCCGCGCCGGCGCGCGTGAGGTCTATGCGGCGGGCGGCGTACGCAACGCGGATGATTTGAACGCCCTGCGCGATATCGGCGTCGCGGGCGCGCTTATATCCACTGCGCTCCACGCCGGCACCATCACGCGCGACGATCTTGAAGCGCTTGGCGCGGAGACCGACGGGTAGCAGGCCAATCAAACAGCGCGTCAGCGCTCGGGGCGCGATCGCGCCCCCGGCGCAAGTGCGCCGGTCCTCCACAGAGCACGACGCCCTTTATCCGAAGCTTCCCGCAGCTTGCGTCCGCAAACAAAAACAGCGCGTCAGCGCCCGGGAGCAAGGCGACCCGGCGCGAGTGCGCCGGCTCTCCACATCCCCCGACATCCATTGAACGAAGCCTCCCGCAGCTTGCGTCCGAAAACAAAAAAGAGCCTGATCGCTCATCGCGACCAGGCTCCGAAGTTTCAGTCCACTTGCGAGTGGATCGTGAAGGTTCCACCCGAAGTTTTTAGCCGTTCCAACGGCCAGAGAGCAGTCTTCCCAATCGCTGCAGCAGACCCCCATTCAACGGAGGGGCATCGTTATCCTGCTGTGGACGGTTTCCGCTTCAAGACTTGGCAGCGAACGGATGTGCAGCCGTGTTACGCTGTGCGGTCGCTTCGGCAGCCGTCGGCTGGCCGGCAACGGCGCGAGCGATAGCTTCCTTCGTTGCGCGATAGTTGTAGTCCTGGATCTTTGCGTCGTCGGCAGCTTCCCAGTGGATGAACACGCCGACGAGGACGTAGACGTCGTCAGCTTCGTTCGCGGGGATCACGCCTTCAGCAACCGAGTCCTGAACGGCCTTGGCAACGCCGTACTGGGCCGGGCCGAACATCTGGACAGCCTGGCGGGCGTCCTTGATGGTGACCTTGTTGAACATGATCGTGTTCGGCTTGCATGCCAGGTTCGGCGCGATCACTGCGAGCAGAGTCGTGAAGCCGTCCTTGTTGTTCGCGAGCGCGTTTACGAACGCGGTCTCGGCAGCGCTGCCGCGCGGTCCGATGACGAGGTCGATGTGAGCGACTTCGTTGCCGTCACCGACGAGCGACTCGCCGACGAGTACGCGATTAATCTTGGCCATGAGGGGGTTCCCTTCCTTCATATTGAACAAAAAAACACGCGCGCCGGGTGTTCGTCTTTTGAACGTTCACCTGGAGCGTCCGCCCGGGGAGTGAGGGCCGGCTGCAGACCGAAGACTATCCCAGTTGCTGCGAACGATGAGGAGCTCACCGTACCGGTTGGCCAGATAGCGGCGCTGCGGCGCCGCCCCTTAATAGACCTAGGATTGCGCGTTCGACAAGGGCCTAGGAGTGCCCGGGAGTCGCACGCGGACGAATGAGCCGATCGGCAAAAACTGTTGCGACCACAAAGTCGGCTGTGGTGCCGGGGTTTAGGCCGCGTGCCTTGAGGGAACGGTCGAGATCGAGAAGGGCCTCCCACGTCTCGGAGCGCGGCACTGGAGCCCACAACGGCCGCAGGGCCTGGGCCTCTTTCTGGACCGCGGCCGCCGCGGCAGGCCCATGCTTGCGCGCGATATGGCTGTCGGGAAAGGCCGCAAGCAGGCCCATATGTAGTGCAGTCACAGCCATGGCGTCGTTTTGTGCAATGCGGCGAGCTGCATAAAGTTCAGGCAAAGCAAAGGAGAAGATGTCGTCGAAGCCGGTGACGTAGGCGCGTGCGATCCGATCCCGATCCGCGGCGAGCGCCATTGCGGCGCCGAGCGTCATGGTGGGCGGCTGCGAGACGTCTCCGTCTTGCGCGCCCCCGAGCCCGGCCGGATTGGCAAGGACGATGGCGCGGAATGCCTGATCTGCGTCAGCGAGATCGAGCCCGTCGAGCACACGCCGCAGGCGCTCTCTGAGATTGGCGGGTCCTTCGGGCGCACCGGCCGCGACGGCAAGGGGAGCCGTGAGCAGAACGATTCCGAGATTGGTATTGCAACCCGCAGCCGCCATGCTGGCCGAGACCGCGCCCAGGATGCGCCCGCCGACGCCGTATGCCGTATCGGCGATAAAGGGCGCCGCCGCTGACGCGGCACGCTCGAAGTGCGAAACGTCCATGTCGTGGCCTGCGCCATGGATGTGCACGTTGCCCGGCTTGAGCGCCCGAAGTTCCGCGTGGCACGCGGCGATGAAGGCGGCTTCGATAACCTCGCGCGAGAGCGGGTAGCTCATCGCGCGGGCGCCTTGAGGACGGCTGCGAGAAAGTCGGCCGCGAGCACATCGGCGATATCGGCGTCGGTGACGGCCTGCAGCCCCTTCCACGCGGGGTTCGAGTTGATTTCGAGCAGCATGAGCTGTCCGCTCTGGTCGCGAATGACATCGACCCCTGCATAGTCGGCGCCGATGGCTGCCACGCCCGCGAGCGCCAGGCCGCTCATCTCCTCGCACGGATCGTGCGCAATGGCTTCCGCTCCTTGATGCACGTTCGTAATCCAGGTCTTCCCGCGCCGGATCATCGTCGAGAGCACCCGGCCCTGCGAGACGAATACGCGCCAATCCTCAAAAGTCGTGGCGTCCGGCGCACGGAGATAGTGCTGCATGTAGTAGACGTTATTCACGTCCTCGGGCGGTGGCAGATATTCGGGGCCGCGCACGCGGCATACGCCGTTGCCCTGGCTGCCGAACAGCGGCTTCACCACGAACGGCCGCGGATGCGCGCAGAGGTGCGCGTGCGCCCGGTCCCGCATTTCGACGACCCGCGTTGGCGGCGTCGGCAGGCCCGCTTTGCGAAACAGAAACGTTGCCGTCGATTTGTCCACGCACCGCTCGATGGCGCGCGCATCGTTCCACACCCGCACGCCGCTTTCGCGGAGCGCGTGCAGGATGCCGAGCCGGAACGTGATCTGCTCTAGCGTGCCCGTCGAGACGGAGCGTACGAAAGCCCCGTCCGGCAACAGTCCGTCGAAGCCCGGGATTTCGAGCCCGCTCGGAGACGACGTATCGAATGCGCACGCCGAAAGCGTGGTGGTGACGACGCTTGCCCCGCGTGCCTCCATCGCGCGCTTGAGGCGGCGGGCGTGCCAGTCGCCCGATCCGTCCTCGACGAACAGCACGATCCGCGGCCCGGTGGGGCGCGCGTCGCTCAAATCGGTCGATGTCACGGGCCGGTTCATGGAGAAGCCTGTTGCCCCTCCGCGTCGAGCAAAGCCATCCTGGCCCGTCGCGACGCGGAAGAGGTAAAGTGTTGCTTACTTGAAGCTCGCGTCGACGATGTCGGGCGCGAGGCGTCCGGCGTGGAAGGACGAGCCGGTGTCGAGGTTCGAGACCGTCACGACGGCCGGGCTGAACAGCGAAGCGTCGATCTTGTAGAAGTCGCCTTCGACCTCCGCGAAGATGTCGGCGAACGGCTTGCCGTAGGCCGCGCACGTGTTCGACGGTAGCGCATTGGCGAGTTTCTCCGCTTCCGCATCCGTGCCGCGCACGAAAAGCTGAATGCGCCCGCCGTAGATGATCGCGTCGTTGGTACGGCCCATCGCCTTGACGAAGTCGGGGATCGGCGGCGCGATCGGCGCGGCGCCGTAGCCGTCGACGATGTTGTTGAGGTCGAAGTGCAGCGAGTGCGCCTTATGCAGCGCGACTTCGAGCACGCGTGCCGCGATCTGCACGGTGCCCGCGAGGCTGCCCGTCGGTGCGTAGAGCACCGTCAGATCGCTGGTCCTGACGCCGCAATCGCTCGCAACCTTCGTTGCGACGGCCGGCGGCGGAGGCGTCTCGCCTTCGATCACGATGGCGGCTTTGTTGTGATGATCGACGTAGCCAAGCTCCTTGTAGAGCTCCTCGACCCGCGAGAGCGCGCGCGCCGGGCCCGAGCCGAGCGCGAAGAAGCCCGCGTCGTCGGTGATCGTCCATCCTGCGTACTGGCTGCCCAGGCACGCGACGACCGGGTTCGACGAATGCACCATCACGCCGAGCGGCCAGCGCTCCAGCGGCGACGACGAGGTGATCGCGACGGTGCCGAGGCCGCCCATGCAGATCTCGCCGAGCTGGCGTCCGGCTTCGAGCCCGCCGGGAACGTTGGCGCCGAGGTCGATGCGCCGCTCGCCGGCGGCGCCGGTCGAGACGGAGACCCGAAGCGCCGCCGCGTTACGTGCGAGGTTGTCGACCAGTTGGCCCGCCAGCGCGTTGACGCTCGGTGCGAACCCCTGACTGCTGCTCATCGATGAGCTCCTTCTTCTTCGTTTGAATTGTCATATAACAAAGCGTCCAGCTCCCCCAAGCGGTCTTGGCAGGTGGCCTGAACGGTATCGAGATCGTCGCCCTCGGCCGTCACGGTTGCGAGCGGTTGCCCGCGCCCGATGGTCGTGCCCGGCGCCGGACGGTCCGCGGCCCACTCGGGCCAGTCGATCGCGCCGATGTCGAGAGCACCGCGGTCCGCATAAAGAACGGACACGGCACGCGCAATCGGGGGATGCCATCCCTCGGAGAGAATAGCGGCTGGATCTCCACCCTGTGCGGCTTCCACGTGGGCTTTGAAGAGCGTCCCGGACACGTCGTCGAACACGTCGAGAGAGGCGCCGGGCCGGGGGTTTATTTCGGTCAGCGAGGGTTCGCCGTCTTGCACGAGATAATCGAGCGACACGATTCCGCAGAGCGACAGCGCTTCCGAGACGGCGAGGCTCATCTCGATCATGCGCGCTTCGAGATCGGCGTCGAGCAGGAGAGATCCGGCCGCGCCGCCGTAGCGGAACGGGCGGCGGGGAAGCGGGCTCGTCCATTGCCGGCTGACGGCGAAAGCTGCGCTCTTTTCGGACACGAGGCCGAGCAGCGAAATCGGTTCGCCCTCGATCCGCCGCTGGAAATAGCGCCGCGTGTCGGGACGAGGCGTCTGCGGGCAGATGTGGATGTGCAGTCCCCCGCTGCCGCCGATGCGCTTCATCAGCCATCCGTCCGTGCTGGCCGGAGCTTCCATCTGCGTTGCGGGATGGGGAACGCCAAGCTCGTCGAGAACCTTGAAGAGGTGCACGGGATCTTTCGTTCGCCGGATCGTTTCCGTGTCGTTGCCGATCAGCCGGAAGCGCTCGCCAAGGCGATGCACGAGCCGCGGATTGCATTCGAACCCCGCGCCGAGCACGAGCCCGATGGGCGGCGAGGAGGCTTTGGCCGTAAGCTCTTCGAGGGCGGCAATGAGAGGCCGAGGCGTGAAGCCGACCTGCACCCGGGCCGGTAGAGAGATCGCGGCTTCGGCGCACGCGAGGGTATCGGTATCGCCGAAGCAATCGACGACGAGTGGCCGGTAACCGGCACGCCGCGCGGACGCTGCGAGCGCCCGCGCGGAGAAAGCTGCGATAAGGACGGTTTCGCCGGTCAAGCCACGAGCTGGCGGGCCAGCGCGAAGGCGTGGCGGAAGTCGAGCGTCAGCGCTTCCTTCGACTCGAGCATCTGCTTGAAGAGACCGGATTCCGTCTTGTACTTGATGTCGCCGATGGCGAGCGGACCGACGCCGAGCGCCTCGGAGTCCGGCAACTGTGCGCCGTCCATGAACAGCTCCATGCCGTCAACGCCCGCAGGCGGCACCGCGTTGACGTCCGCGACGACCAGGAGCTTCTTCGCGATGGCCTTGTCTTCCTTCGAGATCACCTGCACGCCGGCGGCTGCGGCGGCGAAGATCACTTCCGCGTTGGCGATGATCTCGCGCTTCTGCTCGGGCGTCTCGCCCGAGACGGCTTCGAGATCGACGCCGAAGCGCTCCTTGGAGACGGCAGCCGACTTGATGACACGGTCGACGCCGCGATGCGCGACGAGCTGCACGTTGGCGCCCTCAAGCGCTGCGATGATCGAGGATGCGAAGCCGACGACGCCTGTCGCGCCGAACACGGCGACCTTCACGCCCTTCCAGTCGCGGCCGAACTTGTTCTTCAGAACCCGCTCGACGCAGGCGACCATGGCGGCCGCGGTGGTGAACGAGCCGGCGGGGTCGGCAACGACGGAGAGCTGGAACGGCGGAACCTGCGCCTTGCGGGCCGCTTCCAGCATGTCGAGCGAGAGAATGGCGTCCTTGCCGCCGATGAACACGCCTGTCCGCGTGCCATAGTCCGGTGGGCGCGAGAAGATCGCGTCCTGAACGAGCGGCGTCACCTCTTCGAGCGTCACGTTGATGTAGGG
Source organism: Hyphomicrobium nitrativorans NL23 (assembly GCF_000503895.1). Taxonomy (NCBI): domain Bacteria; kingdom Pseudomonadati; phylum Pseudomonadota; class Alphaproteobacteria; order Hyphomicrobiales; family Hyphomicrobiaceae; genus Hyphomicrobium; species Hyphomicrobium nitrativorans. The sequence goes on along the minus strand of NC_022997.1, from coordinate 2,742,762 downwards.
AACGATGACCTTGTAGCCGGCGTCGGCGGCCATGTTCACGTCGAACGGGCTCATATGCTTCTGCGGCGAAAGCATGTGCAGAATAGGCGTGGCATCACTCATAAGGGCGTCTCCCGTTCACGTGTGGGCGCGGTGGTTATTTGGTGTCGGATCGGTCAGGGGGTCTGCCGATCGTCCACGATCGTCGCGCCGGAGTTGCGTCCGCGCGCGATCGTAATTTCGAGGCCATTCGCTTTAGCGTCTTCGACTAAAGAATGATAGAGGCGGTCTGCCACATGCTGCGTTGGAACGAAGGCGAAACCTGTTGGCCCCCACGAGGTCTGTCCGATACCCGTAGCGCCCTGTTCCGCCGCACGTTTGAGGAGCGCGCCAACGGCGGGAGAGGTCCACGGACTGCCGCCCTGCGCGGCCGCAAAATGGCTTCCCACAATTGCTTGGATCTGAGTTAACGCAGTGCCGAAGGCTGCGATGTCCGCCTCCTTGAGCCCCGGCACGAGCTGCATCAGCACAAGCCGGCAAAGCCGGTCGGCGAGGGTCTCGGGGAAGGGCGGGAGCGCGGCGAACGCGCTCGTCTCGCGGTCGCCGTGCGCGCCCTGCGCGCTGCGGTCGAACACGAGGAGGACGCGCCAGTCTTCCGGAAACGGCATCTGGATCAGCACCGGCGGCGGCTGGTCAATGGCCCCGCGTCCGCCGTCCACGATGAAGCCGCCCGCTTCGAACGCGGCCATGCCGATCGCGGAGCGCGCGCCGCGGCCTGCGAGATCGCCGAGCTGCTGGGGGGAGAGCGAGAGCCCTTCGAGCCGCATGAGCGCAGCACCGATTGCGAGCGCGAGCTGTGTTCCCGAGCCGAGCCCGGCATGGGCCGGAATGGCGGAGAGAACGTCCACTCGGTAGCGGCCCGAAAGGCCGAGCGCCTGTCGGCACCGTTCCAGCACGGTCAGCACGCGGTCCTGCTCGGGTCCCGCCGCAGTCATCGTTTCGGAACGCGAGAGGCGGATCTCGGTTTTCGGCTCATCGACCGCAAGCCCGATGGAGCCGTAGCGCCGGCCGAGGCTTCCGTTGAGGTCGACGAAGCCGAGATGAAGTCTGGCCGGCGCCGAAACGCTCAATCCATGGGCCAGTTTCGTGTCGTGCATCGCGAAACGCGTCCTTGGCGGTGAGGGGTGGGCTCGCCGATTGCGCAGGCTGGAGGCGAGGATTAGGGTCGCGCCGAAGCGCAGAGAAGGTATTGGCGCATTTGTCCACCAAAGGCGAGGAGAGAGCAATATGACGAGCCCCCGCGAGACGGCACTTTCCGAGGCCGAGGTCACGCAATGGCTGTCCGAGAACCTTCCCCAGTGGCGCCTGGAAGATGGGTGGATCCGCCGCACATACAAGACGGCGAGCTGGAAAAGCACCTTGATGGTGATCACGACAGTCGGCCATCTGGCCGAGGCCGCCTGGCACCACCCGGACATCACGGCCTCGTACGCCTGGGTGGAAGTCCGCCTCGTGACCCATTCCGCCAAGGGCATCACCCGGAAGGATCTGGAGCTGGCCAGGAAGATCGAGGAGGTGATCGCCTGGCAGCCGGCGAAAGACGGCGTGTTCGAAGGCACGCCCTCCGACCAGCGCTTCGCGTACATCAAGTATGACTGATTTCGAAGAAGCGCATCCGCATTCCCTCCCCCCTTATGGGGGAGGGTTAGGGAGGGGGGGATTCCAGACCGTTTGCTGTCGGGCTTCCCCCCACCCCTGGCCCCTCCCCACAAGGGGGAGGGGAATGCGCCCCCCATGTGTCGAAAACGAAGGTCATGGTCCGAGGTGGCCATGAAGAAGTCTGCGAAGGCCTCCGCGGATTTCGACGCGCTTATCGGCCTCGGCTCCAACATGGGCGACAAGCAAGCGAACATTCGCCGGGCGATCGGTCTTCTGACAGAGGCGGGAGACATCCGCCTCGTCCGCGCCTCACGCCTTTATCGGACCCCGCCCTGGGGCGTGCTCGACCAGGATTGGTTCGTGAATGCGTGTATCGCCGTCGCGACCGATCTTGCTCCATACGACCTGCTGGCACGGTGCCTCGGCGTCGAAGATGAGATGAAGCGCGTGCGCCACGAGCGCTGGGGACCGCGTGTCATCGACGTCGACGTGCTGACCTATCGCAACGTTGCGCTCGACGATGCGCGCTTGACGGTGCCTCATCCGCGCATTGTGGAACGCGCCTTCGTGCTGCTGCCGCTCAAAGATATCGCCCCCGATCTCGTGGTCTCGGGGCACGTCCTCGATCACTGGCTTGCGAAGCTCGATACCGCCGGCGTCGAGCCTGTCGCAACCGCCGAATAGAAAACGCCGCGGATGAAAGCATCCGCGGCGTTCCGATGTTCAAAAAATCGCGTGCGCTTATTCTTTGCACTGCGTCTTGATGAAGGCGAGCAGATCCGCGCGGTCGTCCGCGTTCTTGATGCCGGCCGGGAAGATCATCTTGTTGCCCTTGATGAGCTTATCGTCAGCCTCGAACCAGGCGAGCAGGTTCTCGTCCGTCCACTCGATGCCGGAGTTCTTCACGGCGTCCGAGTAGTTGAAGCCCTCGACATGGCCAGCCGGCTTGCCGGCGATGCAGTCGAGATGCGGACCGAGACCGTTCTTCGCACCTTCGCCGATCTGGTGGCAGGCGGCGCAGCGCTTGAAGATGTTCGCGCCGTTGTCGGCATCCTGTGCGGACACGATTCCAGGCACGGCTACCAGGGCGGCAGCCGCAATAATCCAATTGCGCATGTTACGTTTCCTCCGAATTTTTCCCGCAGTCGGCCCATTGGACCTTGCTCGCATTCTGGCAATTTTTTGCTGAATGCGGTGTGAACAAGATGCCGCACCTAGCCGATATGCCTTGTCTACTTGAGGGGAGGAACGACCTCAAGATGCGTTGTGCGTGACCTTCGGTTTTGCTGCACCGCCCACACGCCGGTAAATGAACTCCGGCGGCTCGCTGTGGCTTTCGACCTCGGCCACCGCCTGCCACTGGGCATGCAGGGGCGAAAGCGAGCAGGCCGGGTCGGTGTTGGCCGCATCGCCCGTGAGCGCGAACGCCTGGCAGCGGCACCCGCCGTAGTCGATTTCCTTGCGCGGGCAGGTCCGGCAAGGCTCCTTCATCCACTCCGTGCCGCGATAGGCCTGGAAGGCTTCGCCGTTGAGCCAGATGTCAGCGAGCTTGCGCTCCTTGATGTTGTCGAAGGCGAGCGTCTTGATCGATTCGGCCGCATGGCACGGCAGCACCCGCCCCGACGGCGTGACGTTGACGATTCCGCGCGCCCACCCGCCCATGCAGGGCTTCGGGAACTTGGCGTAGTAGTCCGGCACGATGGCGTCGATGACGATGACGCCTTTGTACTTCTCGCGTGCCTCCTCGACCTGCTTGGCCGCCACCATGAAGGCTTCCTTGGTCGGCATCAGCGACGCGCGGTTGACCAGCGCCCAGGCGTAGTACTGCACGTGCGCGATCTCCACGCGGCCCGCGCCCATCTCGACCGCGAAGTCGATCATGCGGGGCACGTTATGGATGTTCTGCCGGTGAATGGGGCAGTTGATCGTGAGCGGTAGCCCGGCGTCGCGCACCCACTTGGCCACCTGGACCTTCTTGGCCATGCCGCCTTTATACTGAGCGATGCGGTCGGCATTCTCGGGGTCGACGTCCTGCACCGAGAGCTGCACGTGATCGAGGCCGACGTCGACGAGGCGGCGCAGGCGCTCTTCCGTCAGCGTCACGCCCGCCGTGATGAGGTTGGTATAGAGCCCGACTTCGGCCGCGACTTGCACGATCTCTTCGAGGTCCTTGCGTGCCGTCGGCTCGCCACCGGAAAGATGGATCTGCAGCACGCCGAGCGCGGCGGCCTGGCGCATCGTGTCCTGCCACTCCGCCGTCGTCAGCTCGGTGTTGCCGCGTTCCAGTTCGACCGGGTTCGAACAGTAGGGACACTGAAGCGGGCAGCGATGGGTCAGCTCGCAGAGCATCCCGATCGGCGCGCGCGCGCAAAGGGCGGGATCCTGACCTGGATCAGACGCGGGCGCGTCGTCGGTCGTCCGCGCGCAGACCGGCATTCCGGTCTCTTTGACGTGGTTAGGTACGATCTCGTTCATGGGCTCGTCCTCCCTGGGCCTTGCAGCAGCTTAAGCCTGCACCAGCACGCCTTTGTCCGTGAGGTCCTGCAGCATGACCACGATGTCGCCTGTTACGACTTCAAGTGGTGCGTCGTACTCCTGAGACAAGGTTTCCGCGATGTCGCTCACGGAACGTTGTCCGTCGAGGCGCTGCAGCACGACCACCGCGATGTCGTCCGGGTTGAATACCCGCTCGGGCGCGAGAATGATCCAGCGCCCGCGTCCCGCGTCGTGGCGCAGCTTAATGTGCCGCGGCATTGCGAGCTTGGTGTCCGGCGTGACGATGAGCCGGGTCGGGATCGGCTTCGCGTCGGATTTCGTTTCCGGCGTGTCGGGCTCAGCCATTGTCGAGCGTCTCCGGGTTGAAGGCGCCAGGCGGAATCCATGCCGGCGAAACATACGCGTGGTGCAGCGCATCGAGCTGCGCCCAGAGCACGTTGCACTTGAAGCGCACGGCGGCGACGCAGGCCTCCTGCTCGGCGCGCGTCTCCGCATGCGCCTTGATGAAGTCGAGCGCGAAACCGGCGTCGTTCGGCGCCTGCACGAGGCGCTTCTTAAAGTAGGCCATCACGTCGTCGTCGATGAAATCGTAGTTCTCAAGCATCCCCGAGATCCGCTCTTTGTGGATCTTCGGCGCGAACAGTTCCGTAAGCGACGAGGCGACGGCGACCACGAGCGGTTCCTCGCGCACGAAGCGCACATAGGCTTCGACGGCGAAACGCGTCGCAGGCAGCGCACCCTCCATGCTCTGGACGTAGCCGCGGTCGAGGCCGAGCCCGTCGGTCAGCACGAGCCAGCGCTCGATGCCGCCCGGATCTTCGCCGTGCCCGTCGTGTTCGAGCACGCGGTGAATCCAGTCGCGGCGGAGCTGCCGGTCGAAGACGCGGCTGACGAACGCCGCGTCCTTGCGCGGCACGGCCGACTGATAGCAGTAGCGGTTGAGGGCCCAGGCCGCGACCTGTCCCTTGTTGAGCTTGCCCCCGTGCAGAAGCTGATGGAACGGATGCAGGTCGTGATAGCGCTCCGCGCCGACGGCGCGGATGGCGGCCTCGAACTCGTCCGGCGTCCAAAGGGTTTTTGCGTCGCTTGCCGCGCGCCGCTCGCTCATAGGTCGATCTCCATTCCGTCGTAGCCGACCTCCCAGCCGGAGGCCTCCGTCGCGCGGCGCTCGGCCGAATTGTCGTTGAGCACCGGGTTGGAATTGTTGATGTGCACGTAAACCCTGCGCCCGACGTCGAGCGGCGCGAAGGCTGCGATGGAGCCTTGTTCGCCCGAGATGCTCATGTGGCCCATCCGCTGGCCGGTTTTCTGCATCAGGCCCTGCTTCAGCATCTCGTCGTCGGTGTAGAGCGTGCCGTCGAAGAACACGAGTGGCGCGCCCCTGAGACGCTCTGCCAGCTCTCCGTCGACCTCCGCGCACCCCGGTACATAGAAGAAGTGCTTCCCCGAAGCAGGCGACGAAACCTTGAGGCCGATGGCATCGCCCTCGCGGCTGCCGTAGTTGGTGTTCGCTGCGCCGCTTTCCAGGTAGAGCGCGATCTTGCCGGGCACGGCGAACGCCTCGATCACGAGGCCGGTATCGACGCCCGGCCCTTCGATCGGTGTCGGGGTGTCGAGCGCAAGCTCCATCCGGGGCACATAGTCCGCATTCAATACGTTAAAGATGGAGTTGTCGGCGAGCGTCGCCAATACCCGGGACGAGCCGTAAACCGCGAACGGCTGCAACTCGCGAAGGTTGAGCAAGCCTGCGATGAAATCCACGTCGCCGCCCGTCAGCACGGCGGCCTTGATCGGGCTGTTGCGCAGCGGTCCATCGGGCTGCGCGCCAAGCTCCGGCGTCTCGTTGATCTGTTGGCGCAAGTCGGGCGCCGTGTTGAGCAGTACCCAATCGCGGCCGTTGTCAGAGACGGCAAGCGAGCACTGGGTCCGCGGGCGGAAGCCCGGCGTCCCGGCCCTGACGTTGGCGCAGTTCAGGCAATTACAATTCCACTGCGGGAAGCCGCCGCCAGCAGCTGCCCCCAGGATTCGGATGCGCATGGGATATGTTCGCTCTTAACTGACGCACGCTTCGCCGAAAGCTGCGCCGCAAACAGCAGGCCGGCCGGGGGCTGGGAAAACAGCCGAAAGCCGGGAAACCGAGAGCAGTCGGCCGAAGCTGGCCTAAGGCCGGAAACAGCGACGGCGGTCGAAGCTCTCGACCGCCGCGCCGAAACTGCTCGTAAACGTGCGAGCGGATCGATTAGATGATGTCGATCTCGGCCGGCAGGTACGAAGTAACTTCGAGGCCGACTTCCTGCTCACGCACTGCGGGCTTGGTCCAGGTCTTCATGGGTAGTTCCTCCTTGAAATGGCAAGCTGTCCTAACGAGGCACCCCGCCAAGGGCCCCCACTGAAGTCGCCAGCCTTTGTTAGCGACGTCAGTCTGCGGATCGAGCCTCGCTTGTCAAGCGCGACCGCTTGGTGAGAGATAAACCACAAAGCTTGGCTGCGGCAAAGTAACAGTCCGTCACGACTTCGTGTGAGCGGGCAATCCTTGAGATTCGGACGGGACGCCGTTGAAACGGGTTTGCAGCCCCGTCGCCCCGGCCTCGCCCCCTGTAGGGTTTTGGAAGATCGTCCGCAATCGTTGTCTACTCCTTAAGTCCAGTGAGGAATAGAATTGCGAACTAGCCCGCGCGACCTTAAAGACATAGAAAATTATTCTACCTTATTGTATGTCGGGCCAGTGGCGGCATGCCAATGTAGGACGCATTTTACGAAAGGCTGCTAGAGATCCGCTCGCGCGGGCTATAGACGGCCGGCACAGGGCTGTGCAGTGCGGCCTAATCCGTCTGACAGGGCCGGCGCACGAGAAAGAACGAACGAGGGAGGAGAAGCGGGTGCCCGCGGTTCCATTCTTGCCGAAAAACGCGCCGTTTACGGCCGAAGAAATCGACGTGCTGAACGGACTCGTCCAGCGCTCGACGCCGTTGCAGCGCAGTTGGCTGTCGGGCTTTCTCGCGGGCCTCGATGCGGCCCAGGGCCAGGCGGCCGGAGCCGTCGCCGCCGCGCCCGCACCCCGCGCCCGTGAGCCGCTGACGATCCTTTACGGCAGCGAATCCGGCAATGCCGAGACGCTCGCGCTCAAGGCGAAGAAGCTGGCGGCCAAGCAGAACTTCGACGCCAAGGTCGTCGACATGGCCGACGCGGACCTCGCATCGCTCGCCAAGGTCAAGAACCTCATCGTCTACATCTCGACCTGGGGCGAGGGCGATCCGCCCCAGCGGGCCGAGGACTTTTACAAGGCGCTGCTGGCCGAAGACGCGCCCCGCTTCGAGGGCGTGCGCTTTGCCGTGCTCGCGCTCGGCGATACGGCCTACGTGAATTTCTGCCAGACGGGCCGCGAGATCGACACGCGCCTGGAGGCGCTGGGCGGCAACCGCGTTCACGCCCGCCAGGATCTCGACCTGGATTTCCAGAAGCAAGCCGCCGCTTGGACCGACAAGGCGCTTGAGGTGCTGGCGCCTGCCGAACCCGCGACGACGGTGGTTCACGTCGATTTCAAAGGCCCCGGTGCCGAGGACGACGAGGAGCGCTTTACCGCCGAGAGCCCGATCGAGGCGGAGATCACCGATCTCATCAATCTCAACGGCACGGGCTCCAGCCGCGAGACGTGGCACGCCGAGTTCGCGGTCGACGATCCCGCTTTCGTCTACAAGCCGGGCGATGCCATCGGTCTCTATCCCGAGAACGATCCGGAACTGGCGGACGAGCTTTTGCACGCCGTCGGCCTTTCCGGAGATGCCGCGCTCAAGCAGAAGCTCGTGCGCAGCCTCGACATCACCACCGTGTCGCGCCCGCTGGTGGATGGTTACGCCAAGCTCACCGGCCGCGCGGACGTGGCCAAGCTGCTCGAAGGCGATGCGCTTGCGCGCTTTACGGCAGACCATCAGCTCGTGGACGTTTTCGCGAACTATCCGGAGAAGCTCACGGCCGATCAGTTCGTGGGGCTTTTGCGTCCGCTCCCCGGTCGGCTGTACTCGGTGGCGTCGAGCCTCAAGGCGCATCCCGGCGAAGCGCATCTCTGCGTGGGCGCGGTCCGCTGGTCGTCCCACGGCCGCGCGCGCAAGGGCGTAACGTCAACCTATCTCGCCGACCGGCGGAAGGTGGGTGACAAAGCACGCATCTATATCAAGCCGAACCGTCACTTCGGCCTGCCGGCGGATGGCGCGACACCGATCGTCATGATCGGTGCAGGCACCGGCGTTGCGCCGTACCGCGGCTTCATCGAGGAGCGCGCCGAGAACGGCGATTCCGGCAAAAGCTGGCTCTTCTTCGGCGAGCGCAACTTCTCCTACGACTTCCTCTACCAGCTCGAATGGCAGGATCATCTGGAGTCGGGCGCTCTCTCGCGCATCGACGTCGCGTTCTCCCGCGACCAGCCGGAGAAGATCTACGTCCAGCATCGCCTCTGGGAGCGCCGCGACGAGATCCAGGGATGGATCGCCGATGGTGCCCACGTCTATGTGTGCGGCGACGAGAAGGGCATGGCCAAGGACGTGGACGCGACGCTCGTCAAAATCCTCGCCGAGGCCGCCAAGGGCGACGAGGACGCAGGCCGCGCGAAGCTGAAAGAGCTGACCAAGGCCGGGCGCTATCAGCGCGACGTATATTAGGCGGCAAAGCCGTCGGCGCTCGGCACTTTGCCCGAGAGCCGATCACCGATATCCGAGAAACTGCCATGACCGACAAGACCGATAAGCGCGCCCGTAACGAGTTCCTCAAGGAAGAAAGCCACTTCCTGCGCGGCACCATCGCCGACGGCCTCGCGCACGTGGAGACGGGCGCGATCTCCGACGACGACACGCAGCTCATCAAGTTCCACGGCTCCTACATGCAGGACGACCGGGACATCCGCGGCGAGCGCGCGAAGAAGAAGCTCGAAAAAGCGTTCAGCTTCATGATCCGCCTGCGGTTGCCGGGCGGCCTCGTCTCGCCCGAGCAGTGGATCAAGCTCGACGACATCGCGGGGACTTACGCCAACGGCTCGCTGCGCCTCACGACGCGCGCGACGTTCCAGTACCACGGCGTCATCAAGTCGAACCTGCGCCGCACGATGCAGGCGATCAACGGCGCCTGCCTCGACACCATCGCGGCCTGCGGCGACGTCAACCGTAACGTGATGTGCGTGGCAAACCCGTTCTTCTCGCCGGTTCACGCCGCGGCCGGCGAGTTTGCGCGCAAGGTGAGCGATCACCTGCTGCCGAAAACGAGCGCCTATCATGAGATCTGGCTTGAGGGCGACAAGGTCGAGGACATGTCGCGCCCGGCCGTTGTCGACACCGAGCCGCTCTACGGCACACACTACCTGCCGCGCAAATTCAAGATCGTGATCGCCGTGCCGCCGCACAACGACGGCGACGTGTTCGCGCACGATCTCGGCTACATCGCTATCACGAATGCCAAGGGCGAGCTTGCAGGCTGGAACGTCTCCATCGGCGGCGGCATGGGCATGACGCACGGCGACACGGCAACCTTCCCGCGCACGGGCGATGTCATCGGCTTCTGCACGCCCGAGCAGGCGGTCGACGTGGCTGAGAAGGTGATGCTCGTCCAGCGCGACTGGGGCAACCGCGAGAACCGTGCCAACGCGCGCCTGAAGTACACCGTCGAGCGCTTCGGCGTCGACAAGTACAGGGAAGAGGTCGAGAGTCGCCTCGGCTACAAGCTGGGCGAGGCGCGCCCCTTCAAGTTCACCTCGATGGGCGATCCCATCGGCTGGTACCAGGGCCCCGACAAGAAGTGGCACCTCGGTCTCTTCATCGAGGCGGGGCGCATCCGGGACTTCCCGGGCCGCCACCTGCGGACAGCGATCCGCGAGATCGCCGAAGCGGGCGGCATCACGTTCTCGGTCACCGGCAACCAGAACATCATCATCTGCAACGCGTCCGCGAAGCAGAAGACCAGGATCGACGCGATCCTCAAATCGCACGGCATCGACATTGCGACGTCGTCGGGCCTGCGCCGCAACTCGATCTCGTGCGTCGCGCTGCCGACGTGCGCGCTGGCTCTTGCCGAGAGCGAGCGCTTCCTGCCGGAACTGATCACGACGCTGGAAGACAGCCTCGACAAGGCGGGCCTGCGCAACGACGATATCGTCATCCGCATGACCGGCTGCCCCAACGGCTGCGGCCGTCCGTACATGGCCGAGATCGGCTTCGTCGGTCGCTCGCCGGGTCTTTACAACCTCTACCTCGGCGCGGCCCACGAGGGCACGCGGCTGAACAAGCTCTATGCGCAGGACGTCGGCAAGGCGCGGATCGTCGAGCTTCTGGAGCCGTTGTTCGTCCGCTACGCCAAGGAGCGCGACGAGGGTGAGAGCTTCGGCGACTTCGTGATCCGCGCGGGCGTCGTGAAGCCGACGCTCGGCGGCAACACGTTCCACGACGACATCGCGCTTGTCTAGACGAAGGCGCCTTTCATCCAGCAACGCGAAGGGGCGTCGTCAACCCTTCGCGTGGAGCTGATAGGCCGCGAACACGAGGATGGCCGCAAGGGCGGAGCGCAGCAGCCAGTCCGGCAGAATGCCCGTGAGCCGCGATCCGAGCGCGATCCCCGGAAGCGACCCCAAAAGCAAGAGCCCGAGCAGCGCGAAATCCGCGTTTCCCATGCTCAGGTGCCCGAGCCCCGACACCAGCGTCAGCGGCACCGCGTGCACGATGTCGGTGCCGATCAGGTAACGCGGACGCAACGCGGGATAGAGCAGCGTCAGCACGACCACGCCAATGGCGCCGGCACCCACGGACGTGAGCGTCACGACCGATCCCAGAGCGAAGCCGAGCAGCATCGTTGGAAACGGGCGCGCCACCGTGTCGTCGGCCTTGCCAGGCGCATCGCGAAACGACGCGCGTTTCATGAACGGATAAATGACCAGGGCGAACGAGCTCAGGATCAAGGCCGCCGAGAGCCCTGTCTTGATCACAGACGCCATCGTCGCGAGGTCGGGTTCGAGGATCTTGATCAGCACCAGCATCGCGATGGAGCCCGGCACGCTGCCCGCGGCGAGCCACCGCACGATGCGCCAGTTCACATGCCCGAACGTATGATGCGGCGCGACAGCGGAGGCCTTCGTGATCGCCGCGAAAAGCAGATCCGTCCCGACCGCGATGGCGGGCGAGATCCCGACTTTCGTAATCAGGAACGGTGTCATCAGCGAGCCCGCACCGACGCCCGTCATTCCGACGAGAAACCCGACCACAAGCCCGCCAGCCACGATCTGGGGCCACAAGGAAAGAACGGAAATGTCGAACATGCTTGGGGAGCCGCCTAAATGAACACGCGATAAATCGTGTGCATGCTCAGAAGAACGACCACGCAGCCGACCGCGAGCATCAGCACTTTTGCCGGGATATGTTTCGCCGCGAGTGCCGCGAACGGTGCGGCGATCACGCCGCCGATGATGAGCCCCAGAATGATCGGCCACAGGCTGAGCCCGATGGTGACGAAGAACGTCGCCGAGATGGTGAGTGTGACGAAGAACTCCGCGAGATTGACGGAGCCGATCGCATAGCGCGGTGTCGCGCCCTGCCCGAGCAGGCTCGATGTCACGATAGGCCCCCACCCACCGCCGCCGATGGCGTCGAGCAGCCCGCCGAAGAAGCCGAGCGGTGCAACCGTGCGCGGTTCCACGCCGTCGCGCTGGCGGGCGCCGATGGCCTTCCAGATGATGACGAGCCCGAGGATGAGGAGATAGGCGGCGATGAACGGCTTCAGCGTATCGCCAGGAAATTCCGACAGAACGTATGCACCGATCGCGCCGCCGATGGCGCCCGGCACCGCAAGACGCCACAGCAGTTTGCGATCGACGTTGCCGAGCTTCCAGTGCGCGGTCCCCGATGCGGCTGTCGTGACCGTCTCGGCTGCATGCACGCATGCGCTTGCCGTGGCCGGCGGCACGCCCGCGCTCAGAAGCACGGATGTGGCTGTCACTCCGTAGGCCATGCCTATCGCGCCGTCGATCATCTGGGCGAGAAACCCAACGATGACGTAGAAGAGAATGTCGTCCATGATGACCGGCGGAGTTTCCGTTTTTGTTGCCATTCAATAGCAGACAACACGCGCCCGGCGATACAGATTTGTTTGCTCTAGGCCATTGAAGACGCATTTAAAATTCGTGTTAACGCGGCGCCGTATCGTGGGCTCGAACACGCCGAAAGCCCGCCCCTCGGATGCGAGGGACGGGCTTCGTTTTTTTGCGTCGGCAATGCGCGAGCGGGACGCTTAGATCGAATAGTCCGGCGCGTTCTCGATCTCGACGTTGATCCCCGCCGCCCTGAGAATGAGGGCCACCTCATTGGCGCGACGGCGGAACTCTGCATCCGCCTGCGGGCTGTCGCCGAGGTCGGAGTTGAGGCCGCGTTCGAGCATCGCGCGCGTCAGCACGAAGGTGTTCTCGTCGGCTTCCGCCGCTTCGGCTTTCGCAGCCGTGATCACGCCGCCGGCGACGGAGCCGCCCGTGATGGCATCCACCAGCACGAAGCTTCCCGTTTCCGGAGCCTCCGTGAAGGTGTCGATGGCGGCCGTGCGCCCGAGCGCGATGGTGCCGATGGCGATGTCGTTGGTCGCGCACGCGTCCGCTTCATGCGTTTCGAGAGTTTCGAGATCGAGCAGCGCGCTGATCTTGAGGTTGGAGACCGGCGTCAGGTCGGTCGCGGTGCGCAAGAGGTAGGAGCCGCGCGGATCGTAGGCTGTCTCGCTGAGCCACACCATGCGCGCTTCGAGAACGCGGGCCGCAAGCGGCGGCATGTCACCCTTGGAGAGCACGGCGCCACGCGCGACGTCGATATCGGTGTCGAGCTGGATGGCGACGGCCTGCCCCTGGGACGCCGTGTCGAGATCGCCGTCCATGGTCGAGATGCGCAGGATCTTGGCCTTGCGCTGGGATAGCGCATCGACGACCGTCTCGCCCACCCGCACGCTGCCGCCGCTGACGGTGCCGGCAAGACCGCGGAAGTCGTTGCGGCTGTCGCGCAGGACAGTCTGCACGGGGAAGCGGAACGGGCCGGTGGGTTCCGTTACGCGGCTCGGCAGGCTTTCGAGATGTTCGAGCAGCGTGGGGCCGGAATACCAGGGCATGTGCGCCGATGCGGCGGCGACGTTGTCGCCGGAGACGGCAGCCGTCGGGATCACCGTCGTCTCCCAGAAACCGAACCGCCACGAGAAGGTCTCGAAGTCCGCTTCGATCTTGCGGAAGGTCGATTCCGACCAGTCGACGAGATCCATCTTGTTGACGACGAGGATCACGCGCTTCACGCCGACGAGGTCGAGGATTGCTGCGTGCCGGCGCGTCTGCGTCTTGATGCCGTGGCGTGCATCGATGAGAAGGATCGCAACGTCGGCGTGCGAAGCGCCGGACGCCATGTTGCGCGTGTATTGCTCGTGTCCGGGGCTGTCGATGACGACGATGCGCCGCGTCGCGGTATCGAAGTAGCGCCAGGCGATGTCGATGGTGATGCCTTGCTCGCGCTCGGCGACGAGCCCGTCCATGAGCAGGCTGAAATCCGGATTGCCGCCGTCGACCCTCTTGCCGCGCTCAAGCGTTTCGCGCTGGTCGTCGTAGAGATCGGTGGCATCCCAAAGCAGGCGGCCGATGAGCGTCGACTTGCCGTCGTCCACCGAGCCGCAGGTGAGCACGCGCAAGAGGCCGGAAAGCTCGGGTGCGATCTCGTCGAGATTGGCGCCCGAAGGCGAGGCGGCCGGCGTCTGGCCGGACACGACCTTGAGCGGCGCTTTCGAGACGCCGGACTGTGACTTCTGCAGGGCGGTGGGCTGTGCGGACATCTTTAGAAGTACCCTTCCTGCTTCTTCTTTTCCATCGCGCCGACCTGATCGTGATCGATGAGGCGGCCCTGGCGCTCGGAGGTGCGCGCGCCGAGCGTTTCTGCAACCACGCTTTCCATGTCGGCGGCATCGGATTCGACCGCGGCCGTCAGCGGATAGCAGCCGAGCGTGCGGAAGCGAACGCGCCGGTTGACGACCTCCTCGCCCGGCTTCAGCGTCAGGCGGTCGTCGTCCTGCATGATGAGTTGGCCGTTGCGCACGATGGTGGGGCGCTCGGCGGCGAAATAGAGCGGCACCACGTCGAGCTTCTCGCGCAGGATGTAGCGCCACACGTCGCGCTCGGTCCAGTTCGAGAGCGGAAACACGCGCACCGATTCCCCGGCGCCGAGACGCCCGTTGAGCAAGCGCCACATCTCCGGGCGTTGCCGGCGCGGATCCCAGCGGTGGCCCTCGGCGCGGAACGAGAACACGCGTTCCTTCGCGCGGCTCGCTTCCTCGTCGCGACGCGCGCCGCCGAACGCGGCATCGAATGCGTATTTGTCGAGCGCCTGCTTAAGCGGCACCGTCTTCATGACGTCGGTGTAGACCGAGGGCGAATAGTCGAGCGGATTGATGCCCTTCTCGCGGCCGTCCTCGTTGGTGTGCACGATGAGATCGAGGTCGAAGTCGCGCACCGTCTTGTCGCGAAACGCGATCATGTCACGGAACTTCCAGCCCGTATCGATGTGCAGCAAGGGGAACGGCAGGCGCGCCGGCCAGAACGCCTTGCGCGCGAGATGGAGCAGCACCGTCGAATCCTTGCCGATGGAATAGAGCAGCACCGGCTTGCGGAACTGGGCCGCCGCTTCCCGGAAAATATGAATGCTCTCGGCTTCCAGAAGGTCGAGATGCGAAATCTGTTGCGTCATACGTGAGCCTCTTTCGGCTTCGGGCGGTTGTGAAGGCCGCACTCTTTGCCGTCCTCGTTCTCCCACCACCAGCGGCCGGCGCGGATGTCCTCGCCGGGTCGGATGGCGCGCGTGCACGGCTGGCAGCCGATGGAAGGGAAGCCGCGGGCGTGCAGCGAATTGATCGGAACCCTGTTGGCGGCGATATAGGCTTCGAGCGTTTCGAGGCTCCAGTCGGCGATGGGGTTCAGCTTGACGAGGCCCTGCGCCGCGTCCCAGGCTGCGAACGGAACATGCGAGCGCCCCTCGGACTGATCGCGCCGGAGCCCGGTGATCCATCCCGCGGCCCCCGCGAGCGCCTTGTTCAGAGGCAGCACTTTGCGCACGTGGCAGCACGCGCGGCGGGCCTCGATGGACTGGCGGAAGCCCATGATGCCGTCGCGGGCGACAAGCGCTTCGACGTCGGACGCCTCCGGAAACACCACGCGGACCGCCGGCTTGTAGCGCAGCACGCTCGCTTCGAGCGTTTCGAGCGTTTCGGGGAAATGGCGTCCGGTGTCGAGCGTGAAGACGTCGAACGCCCGCCCCGTCGCGGCAATGGCGTGGAGGACGGCCTGATCCTCGATCCCGAGGCTTGTCGAGAAAGCGATCCGCCCCGGAATAGCATCGGAAATGGCGATCAGGCGCGCCTCGATGGTATCGAGCGCGGCGAGTTCGGCATCGAGACGGGCGGCGCGTGCGTCTCCCCCGTCCGCAAGGGCGGAATGATCTGTCGGCGCACCGGCGGAGCCCCCGGCGCGCACCTGAACACTCGATTGGGTCATGAAATCCTCCGATGCCCGGAAGCTAATGAAATGCTGTTCCCAGATAAAGGGGCATCTTGAAATAAAAATAGTATCTCATTCCGACAGGGCGGAGGTGGAGAAAAATTGTTCCGCAGAGGCCGCTTTGGGAACCATTTCTTGCAGAGCAGCATGCCTCCGCACCGTCTTAGACCGTCCGAGCCTCTCTGACATCGCTGGGCGGAACGGAAAACGGCGCCTCAGCTACCAGGTTCCCGTGTTTTCCATGGACACCCACGGCTCGGCCTTGGGCAACGAGGCGCCCTTTTGGAGCAGTTCGATCGAGATGCCGTCGGGCGAGCGGACAAACGCCATCCGTCCGTCGCGCGGAGGTCGGTTGATCGCGACGCCGCCCTCCGCAAGCCTGGCGCAGGCCGCATAGATGTCGTCGACCTCGAATGCGAGGTGGCCGAAGTTGCGGCCCGCCCCGTAATCCTCCGGATCCCAGTTATGAGTGAGTTCGATAAGGGGAGCGTTTTCGGCGCCCGCCCGAGGTTCGTCGCCGGGTGCGGCGAGGAAGACCAGCGTAAAGCGTCCGATCGGGTTGGCGATCCGCCGCGTTTCGACGAGGCCGAGGAGCCCGCAATAGAACGCCAGGCTGTGTTCGAGGCTTGTCACGCGAACCATGGTATGGAGATAGCGCATATCGACCTCCCGCTGTTGCACGCATATCACGGGAAACATCCCGTGAACTCAAGGAGCGGAGACGCCCAACCCGGCGACTTTCCTCAGCTTTCGCTCTCGACGGGCCCGAAATGACGTTATCCCCAGGCCCTCCACTGGCCTCTCGTGACGGTCTTACCCTGTGTGCAGATCTGCGGGAATGCCGTTAGGAGGCCTGTCGTCAAAGCGAATCAGTTGGCCGCTCTTTTGGCCCGAGGGGAGCCAAAAACCACGTTGATGCACATGCGACACGGCTCGGCTCTGCTGCGGCTCAGAAAATTTCCGGAACGTTGGATCGCTAAAAAAGGGTTAATGAACTCAGTCCCTTGCTGTTCGCATCTCATGTGGACATGCCGTGAGTGGTGTCCCTTCCGACGTGTCCCATCTGGACGAAGGGCTGGCCTCGACCTTCCGAGGTGATATTCTCCGCCCATCGCCGAAAGCGAAATACAGTCGATGTTGAGGGCTGACACTGTATTGGCGTCGAGGCGGCGCATTAATGTTCAACGTAGGCCAAGTATAGGCGGGGTAAAATTATGGGGGATTCCAAGCTACCTCCGGAGTATCCGGGCGACGGAGTATTGTCTGAAGGCGATCTGGAGCGCCTGGAGGAAGGTGGTCTCGAAGTATTCGAGATCGCGGGCACCATAAAGTGGTTCGATGTGGCGAAGGGATACGGCTTTATTGTCCCTGACAACGGACTGCAGGATGTTCTCCTCCATGTGACCTGCCTGCGGGCCGGCGGCTACCAGACCGCATACGAAGGGGCCCGGATTCACTGCCAGGTCCTGAAGCGTCCGAAGGGGATGCAGGCATTTCGCATCCTGTCGATGGACGAATCGACGGCCATCCACCCCTCGTTGCTGCCGCAGCGCACCCACGTTCAGGTGACGCCGGAGAGCGACTGGGAGCGCGTGATGGTGAAGTGGTTCAACCGCGTGCGCGGTTTCGGCTTCCTCAGCAAAGGCGAGGGCACGCCGGACATCTTCGTGCACATGGAGACGCTGCGCCGCTTCGGTTTTACCGAACTCAGGCCCGGTCAGACTGTTTTGGTTCGCTGGGGCATGGGCTCCAAGGGCCACATGGCGGCCGAGCTTCGCCCGGACGGCTCGTCGACGGGCATCGCCTCGTCGCACTGAGCGACCAACGGATCGCATCAGGCCGATCTGGCCTGATGCGATGATCTTGGGCTGATCCGGTGCGAACGGCGCCAAGCAGAGCAGCGCCCCATTGATCGGAACGCCGGGCCGTGCTGGTTTCGAGCTCCGCCGATCTCGACTATCGGCGACGAGTTTGATGCGAGGCCGGTTCGCGTGATGTGCGCGTTCCCGGCAGCCGAAGCGCCGGGATGCACCGATGAGCGAATTTCGACATGGACGAAGGGCCGTCGTTGGGGCGGCCCTTTTGCTTGCGACCGTCGCGGGAGCCGGAGCGCTGCTCTGGGCTGGGCAGTCGACGCGCACCGCCGACGCCGAACGCGCGGGTGCATCGGTTATCGAAGAGCGGCTCGAACTCGTGACCGCAACGGGCGTTCACGCGTTCGACATCGAGGTCGCAACCACACCCGAGCAGCAAGCCCGCGGACTGATGTTCCGCACCGAGCTGGCCGAGAACAAGGGAATGCTCTTTCCGTACTCTGAACCGCGCGAGCTCACGATGTGGATGCGCAACACCTATATTCCGCTCGATATGGTGTTCATCCGCGCCGACGGCACCGTGCACCGGATCGAAGCGCAGACCGTGCCGTTTTCCGAACGCACCATCGGCTCCCAAGGCGCCGTGACCGCCGTGCTCGAAATCGCGGGCGGTGTCGCCGCACGGCTGGGCCTCAAGCCGGGCGATACCGTGCGTCATGCACACTTCGGCACGTCCGCGCAGCGGTAACGCCCCGTCGAAAAACGAAAATTGCTCCGGAACGCTTATCGCAAGTGCTTTGCGAATGAAGCACTTGCGAAGAACTGAGTAAGCATATCCCGTAATCACGAAAATAAGATATGCGCTGAGTTCGGAAAATCGCCTCAGTGACGATCTTTAAAGATCGGGTCGAATGGGCGGAGCCTGACGGGGAGGGTCTCCATAATGCGTTCTGCGGTGGTCCTGCGCAATTGAGTGCGCAAGTGCGCTGGGTCCACCGCGCGAGCATTAGGATTGAAAATGTTCCAGCGTGGGTCTCACTGGGTTTCGGCCCGGATGAGCGAAGTCGTAAAGTCTGGCGTGCCGCAAGTTGTTGCCCGCGAGCAGCCGGCGAGAGACGAGACGGTGTCCGCGCCCGGCGCCCCGGAGGACGTGGGGGCGAAGACGCGGCCACCATCTTCGGTTTCATTGCTGCCGGGCTCTACAGGAAGCGCGGGCTCCACAGGAAACGACAGGTCGCAGCATAAGACGCTGCCCGTTGCGGCGGAGCTTGACCGCGCCGATGCGCCGCCGGGCGCGGTGCGGAAGGTGGGAGACGAAAGCCCGGCCCGAGCAAGCGTCGTTGAAAAGCAGCGGGACAGGTCCCGCGAACGGCGCGTGCCCCACGTCGCATTGGTCGCAGTCGGGATCCTTGCCGCCGTCGCGGTCGGGCCTGGAGGGACGAGCGTTCCGCAGGAGGGCCGTCGCGTCGCGAGCATTGTGCCGGCGACACTCGCGCAACCGGCGCGTGGCGAGGCGTCCGCAGTGCGCGCACAGCCGGTGGAACACGCCGTCGAGGCAGCGCCGTCGGCCCCTCCCGGGGAGCATGCGTTGCAAGAGCGTGAACCGGCGAAAGAGCGGCCTGCCGCCGATGCGCTGATCTTCAAGAACGCGACGCTCTGCACCGGCACGCGATGCAACACGCTTCTCGTGCATCGTCCGTATGAGACCCTTCGACCGATGTTGCAGCCCGCGCTGGGGCGGGCGGCGGGCATCGCCGAAACGGCTGTCGGGGATGAATTCCACGTCATCGCTCAAGACGTTGTCTTGAAAACGCCTGCGCCGGCCGAGACCGCCTTCTCGACTTCTGAGGAAAAACCCGACGTGCCGCACGGTGCCGAAGACGCGGATAAGCGCGTTCTGGAAATCCCCCTCGACGCTCTCGGCGAGGTCGAGTTCGTGCTGTTGCCCGAGAGTGGCCAGGATACCTCCCGCGCACGCGTTGCATTGAGGCAGCGCGATGGCGGCGAGATCGCCCGGTTCGATCTCAAAATCGATCAGACTTTGATCTCCCGCCTACCGCAGGGCGAGAACGAGAGCGAGGAGCGACGACCACTGGAAAATGACGAAGAGCGGCACGGCGGCGCGGACGACGAAGGCGCAGATCCTGAGAAACCGGCTGTCGATGCGCCTCCCGTCCCGCGCACAAAAAAGAGGGCGCCGCGCGCGGAGCGCAAGAGCGCGCCCCGCCGGGCCAGGACGACGCAGCCGGTCAAGCAGTCGGAAAAGAAGGATAGTCTCTCCGCCAGGGCACCGACGCAGCGCGCGTCCGCGACACCTCCGCCTCGTGGCCTCTTCCCGCTCCAGCCTTTACCGTCGCCACCCTCCAAGCCCGCGTCCCAGCGAGCAGCTCCGGCGATGGAGAAGAAGAGGGACCCCGAGGTTTCGTCGAACGACCTGGCCTCCCAACCGACGCCGCGAACAGTCGGGCGGCCGCCTGGCTTCGAAACGCTGATGAGCCTCGGGGGCGGCTTTGCGGTCGAGCCCCCGTGACCCGGAGCAGGAGAAAGCCGCGACGTAGCCCCGCAGCAGCGCACGCCGCTTTTTTGTCTCGCATCCGTGTGCTAGAAGGCCTCACTCTGCGGCCAGCCGGAACGCGATCCGCAGCAGAACCGCGTCGTGCCTCAGAGCCGCGCACAATCGTCGGGGCATAGCTCAGCCTGGTAGAGCACCTGCTTTGGGAGCAGGGGGCCGGGAGTTCGAATCTCTCTGCCCCGACCATTCGGTTCCGGAAATGTGCGGCCTGTCGGTGCCGTGGAGTGAGCTAGCACGCGGCCTGCCTGGAGCCGCAGCTACTCGGGCTTCCCCTCGGCAAGCCGCGCCAGGCCCGGGATATCGCGGATGATGATTTTCTGGCGCCCGACCTCGACGAGCCCCTGAGTATTCCAGGCGCTCAGAATGCGCGAAACGGTGTGGAGCGTCGTGCCCGTCATTTCGGCGATGTCACGCCGCGAGATCGGAAAGCCGATCTGGATGCCGGCCTCCTCCTGGCGGCCCGCCTTTCCCGAAAGCCGCAAGATCGCATGAGCGACGCGCCGCTCCGATTCCTGCGTCGACATTTCCCGAATGCGGGTGTGCGCTTCGTCGAGCTGGCGGCCGAGGGTTTGCATGGTCCTGGCGGCAAGGAGCGGTGTCCGTCCGATGAAATCGGACCAGAGGCAGCTCGGCCACGCGAGTGTCATGCTATCGGTGACCGCCATTGCGGTGCCCGGATAGTCAGGCCGCGCGAGCGCCTTCGCAAAGCCGAAAAGTTCGCCGGGATGCACGACGCGAACGATGATCTGCTGACCGTCTCCAGTGACCTGGGTGACCTTCAATCGCCCGCTGAGCAGAAGGAAGAAGCTCGTCGCCGTTTCCCCTTGCTTGAACACGGCCTCGCCTTGCGCCACGCGCCGTGGCGTGGCCTGAGCCAGCAGCCCGTCGAGGTCCGCATCGCTCATCGTCTCGAAGAGAGGGAGCGACTTGATGACGGTGCGGTGCATCTTCACGGAATGGGCGCCTCACCTCGAACAGGCACGAACTCCCGCCGGCCGGGCGGTCAGGAGCACAATCGAGCGTCCATCATTCGGTGGCGAGGCGCGAAAAGTCTTTGTTGCGGATCAACCGGCGTGCCTAGAGCGTTTTCCGATCCGATGGAACCGGATCGGACGCTCCATCTTTTTGATGAGACCGATGATTCACGCTTCGGACTGATAGGGCCCGAGGCGATCATGGTCTAGAGCCGAATGCCTAACGACCGCACGGCGACCAGGAGAGGCTCGTACCACGTGGTGTCTTTGACGAGACGGAAGCCCAGGTTGTCGGGCGGCGCGCCGACGGCGCAGCCGCCGCCCTTGGGATTTCGAACGAAGAACACCATCGCGGCCCGATGCTGCCCCGCGGCCCAATAGATCCCGCACGAGGCGGCGGGCGCGAGACGCTCCGCCTGGCTGCGGCTGAGGTCGACACGCTGACGGCAGGTGGTGCTCCATTCCCAGACATTGCCTGCAAAATCCGCGACGCCGAGTTCGTTCTCGCCGAAATGCCCGAGCGGTTTCGGAACGCCGTCACGGTTGGCGGTGCGCTCGGCATCTTTGCGATACGTGGCGAGCCAGCGGTCGGCGGGATTGGCGCTGGACCCAAGCGCGTCGTCGGGAAAGCGCGTTCCGGCGGCAAACGCGAGTTCCTCGTCGGTCGGAAGCCGCCAGGCCTCGCCGGTCTGGCGGCCAAGCCATGACGCATACGCCTCGGCATCCGTATAGCTCACGCCCGTCACGGGCACGTCGACGTCATCCGCCACGTGGAATTCGGGTTCGGCAGCCGAGCAGGCGCCATCGGCGACGCAGCGGGCGTAGTCTGCCTGGGACACCTGATACTTCATGATCGTGAGCGGTTGCGTGACCGACACCGTACGGACGGGGCCATCGACCTCATAGCCGTCGCGATAATATTCCCCGGCCGCGCGATAGCTGAACGTGCGCGGCGCGACCGTGACCACCTGCGGTGCGTCGGCAAGCGCGATGGCAACTGTCTCGGTTCGGAAGAGCGTCGCCTTGATCAGAACGGCGCATGCCACAACGGCGATGAAGATCGACGATCCGACAATCGTGGCATGAAGAATGTCGTCTTTGAGTGAGAGAGCGGTCATGGCGGCCTCCATGCCAAATTCCGCACGCCCGGAACCGGCACCTAGGGGAGATGGCTTGAATTGCCGCCGGTTCCGGACGTGGAAAGGAACGAGGAGAGGGAAGGCGGGCTAGCGTATCGCTCGCCTCCCCGAGAGGGCGTCAGCTTCCTGACGGCGCAACGACGGTCGTCATCAGGTCGTCGTTCCAGTCGCCCGTGACGGTAAAGTGGGCGGCCGCGCCAAGCTCGAAGGCCTCGATCAGATTGTGGTTCACGTAAGCGTAAATGCCCGGCTGCTCGAAGGTGTAGAGCGCGGCGCCCGCGGTGCCGCCCGGAATGAACCAAGTCTCCTGATCGACATCGGGCGGATTGCGGAACTTGCCCGTTCCCCAGACGTAGTCGCCGTGCCCACCGATGAGGTGCGGGCGCGTATCGCGGTTGGCCTGCGAATGGATGATGAGAACCGTCTCGCCCACGGCAGCCTTGAGCGCGTTGTCGCCGGTGAGAGCACCGACCGCACCGTTGAACACGATGTGGCTGGGCACAAGCGTCCGCATGGTCTGGACCGTATCGAAATAGGAGTCGTTGATGGTCTCGTACTTCTTGTAATCGCCCTTCTCGTCGCGCGGCACGTAGAAGTCCTGCTCGCCCACGTAGTAGACGCGGTCGTAAGGAAGCTCCTTGCCCTTGCCGTCGGTCAGCCCCTCGCGCGGCAGCACCATGACGGCGCCGTTCATGCCGGCGGTGACGTGCCAGGGAACCATGCCTGGAGGCGCGCAGTGATAGACGAAAACGCCGGCCTTGGTGGCCTTCCAGCGCAGCACCGTCCGCTCGCCGGGATTGACGAGCGTCAGTCCCGCGCCGCCCAACGCACCCGTTGCGGAGTGGAAGTCGATGTTGTGCGGCATGCTGCTGGTCGACGGGTTGATGAGCGTCAGCTCGACGTAATCGCCTTGGTGCACGACCATGAGCGGGCCGGGAACCGACCCGTCGAAAGTCATCGCATGCACTTCGGTGCCCTGGTCGTCGAGGATGATTTTCTTCTCCTCGATCGTCATCGTGAATTCGACGATCTTGGGTCCGCCCTCGGCTTTCTGCGTGTGCGCGTGCACGAACGGCGGCCTCACGAGATCGACCTTAACGCGGGGTAAAGACGCGATGTCGACGGGTGTGTTGGAAGCAGCTTCGCGAGCCCGCGCGGGGCTTCCGCTCACGACGGGTGCCAGCGCACCGGCAATGGCCGCACCGGCCATCATCGTGCGGCGTGTCATCTGCAAATGATTAGCCATCGGTCATCTCCTCTCTAGGATGGAAGCGGGTATTGCCCGTTTCTTCCTTTGTAGGAGCATTCGCGGTGCGCTCTTTGCTGTGGAGCAAAGAAGCCTTCCACGCCGATGCGGCACTTTAGCAGCTGTCTGAGAAAGAATAGAAGGAACGCGTGGAAACGGAATGGGTGCGCGTGCGCATCCCCCGCGCGCTTAGAACCCTTCCTCTCCACGGTCGCTCCACTCGACGAACGTCGCGAGCAGCGCCACGTCCACAATCGAGATCTGCTCGCGATCGACGCTGACGCCGAGCGGACGCAGCTTCGCGAGTGCCCGCGGAGAGGCAGGGTGCGATCCGCTTTGCGGGGGCGCACGGCGAAAACCGCGAGAGCACATCGATAGCCCGCGCTTGACCCCGGTCAAGGGCCGCCCATCGGGGACGCGCAACGAGGGGCGGTCGATATAGGAGAGGCGCCATGAACATCGCTGCAATCGTGTACCAGGGCGATCAGGGAGCGGCGGTAGACGCGCTGCTCGCCGACATTGCCTATGACCTGCGCGCGAGCGGGTGGAAGCTCGCCGGTGCCGTGCAGACGCCGGCCGCGCCACGCAACAGCCGATGCGAGATGACGCTTGAGGATCTCGCGACGGGGGCGTGCGTCGAGATGTCGGACGAGTTGGGTCCGACAGCTTCGGGATGTCGGCTCGACACGGAAGCGCTGGAGGATTCGGTGGGCCTCGCGACCGCATCGCTCGATCCCGCGACGAGGCTCGTGATCGTCAACCGCTTCGGAAAACGCGAAACTGACGGTCGAGGTTTCCGCTCGATGATCGAAAGCGCGGTTGCGATGGATGTGGCTGTGCTCGTCGGTGTAAAACAGGTGCACCTCGACGCTTGGAAACGTTTCGTCGGCGACGAGCCGCTCATGCTGCCGCACGAGCGCGACCGCATCCTGGCATGGTGCAAAGACGCTGTAGGAAGCGAGCGCTGACCCGCGACAATCGAAGGGGGTGAAAGCGTGAGCGCGAGACGCGCGACTATGAAAAAGTTAGGCGGCTTTCGCCGCCTAACGTCCGTGTGCGTCAGCGACGGACGCAGTTTTTCCGATCGTCGCGCCGCTGAACATCGTCGTGCTCGGCATCGACGACCAGAGATACGCCGCAACGAGCGGATGCATGGCGCGGCCTAAACCGCACCGAAGATCATCAGCAACAGCACGACACTGAGCGGCACGCCGAGAATCCAGAGAAGAACGGGCATTGGTTGAACCTCTTGTTCGTTGGTCTGTCGCTTTAACGTGCAGCACGGAGGGTCGGTTCCGGTGCCCTCACGAAAGAGGCGGCCCTGAGGCCGCCTCTCCCGATCTTCCCGATTGTCGTCGGCGGTGTCAGTTGCCGCGCGAGATCAGAGGCGTGATCCGCCGCACGGCAACGCGTCTGTTCTGCCGCTCCGCCGCCTGCGTGTTGATCTTGAGATAGTGCTCGCCATAGCCCTGTGTGGCGATGTTCTCGGGAGGGACGCCGAATTCGTCGGTGAGGATGATGGCGACGGTCTCCGCGCGCCGGTCCGAGAGGCTGAGGTTGTCTTCGTCCGAGCCGACCGCATCGGTGTGTCCCTCGACCAGAAACATCTCGTTCGGATTGCGGTCGATAACCCGGTTCATCGCGTCCGCGATGCGCTCCAGCGCCGGATACTGATTGGGCGCGACGCCCCACGCGCCGAAATCGAAGTTGATGACGTCGAGATCGATCCGCCGCATCCGGGCGCGGAGGTTCGGCGAGCGGCGCACCTCCTCAAGTGAATACGTGCGTTCGAGCCGTTCTACGGGCGGCGCGGAGAGTGCGTCGTAGACGTCTTCGTCGCTCGCGTCTTCGTAATCGAGGACATAGGAGCGGCGTGGAATTCCGACCCGCGGCGGAGGAAGATCGACGATGGCGTCGGTGAACGAGCCGCCGCGGTGGCGCCGGTAGTAATCGCGGTTGTCGAACAGGATGACTTCGCGGCCTTCGCGATCACGCCGATAACGCCGCAGCGGCCGGCCGCGGTCGTCGTTCTCGGTGAAGATCTCGACGCCGCCCGGCCGCGCGCTGATGGTGACGTCGAGACCGTCGCGCTTTTCGCGGCGCTGCTGGCCGCCGAGGCGGCGGAAGCGTTCGCCTTCGTCCGCGCGGATGATGGATCGGCCGCCTTCGCGCACGATCACGCGGTTGTCCGGCTCCTCGATCACGACGCGCTTGCCGCCGTCTTCGGAGCGCTCTTTGCGTTCCTCCCGAAGCTCCTTGAGGTCCTTTACTTCCGATGGAGCTGGACCGGCTTCCGGCGCGCGGCCTTCTCGCGGCCCGCCCTCACGGTCGCGGCGCGGGCGCGTGCCGTCTTTGGGAGCGGCTTTTGGAGCCGCCTCCGGTGCCTGTGGGGACTGAGGCTGCGGAGGTGTCACAGCCGGAGGAGGCTCGTCCGCCTTGGGCGGCGGAGCGGCGTCCGGCGCGGGTGCCGGTGGTGCGTCTGGAGAAGGCGCCGGTGTGTCTTGCGCAGGCGGTGGCTCGTCGACAGGAGGCGTTTCGGGTGCCGCCTCGGGCTCGGGTGCCGGCGGTGGAGGTGCGGTTTCTGGCTCCGGGGACGGCGGCGGAGCAGCGGGCTCCGGCATCGGCTCGGGTTCGGCTGGCGGTGCCGGCGGCGGAGGTTGGCTTTCGACGGGGGGAGCCGGGCTCCTCGGGCGCGGGCGCGGGCGGCGCGTCGGGAGCGTCAGCGCCGGTTTCGGGAATATCGGCGCCGTCTTCCCGCCCGAGTTCGCCAAGATCGGCCGGTCCTTCGTCGGCGGTCGGCTGATCGGCTTGTTCGTCTTCAGGCGCGGCCTGCGCGAGCTGCATGTGAGGTGACGCGGCGAACACTGAGACGGAGGTGGCGCCCAGCAGGATGGCGGCCAAGGCAAGCGAGGAAAGATTGGAGGCGTATGTCACGCGATGTTTCTCCGGATCGAGAGACGGTGAAGCGCACTTGGCGCATCAACCGCAACGCACGCCAGCCGAGTTTGGCTCCCACGCGTGAGAGGCCAAACGATGACGGAGGGGCGTGTCTCCGGAGAGCGATCGGGCTGGGCAACGAAATCGAACGAAGCCGCGGCCGGTAGAAAGCGATCAGGCGTCGCGGCCGCGTGTGCGCTTTTTGGTTGGCTTCCCGGCGACGGGAGTTTTATCGCGCGCGAGCAGGAGGCCTTGGTTTTCGAGTCGCCGCCGCCGATGGGCTTCGAGGCGCGCGCGCTTGAGCAGGATCGCGTCGTAGTTGGGATGGCTCGGGTCGAGTGCGGTCGGCGCGGACGGGCGCGAAACGTCGGGCTTGCTGTTCTTCATGGGATCCTGAGACGTGCCTGAAGCAGGGTGATTGGGAATAATGTAACCTTGTTATAGGGAAATTTTCCCGATTCAAAACCCCTAAAACGGCGCCGTTTCTCAGCTAGCGATGGGCCGTGCGGTGCAATATTATTAAAAACAATGAGTTAGATCGATCTGGAATTCAGGCCCCCCAATGGCCACACACGGACCCGTGGTCAGCGCTACGATAACGCCCGCCGCCAAGACCGAGCCTTCCGATGGGGAGTGAGATGACTTTTGCGCTGGCCTTTCTCGCGCTCTTCATCGAGGCGCTTGCGGGCTATCCGGAAAAGCTTGTGGCGCGGATCGGCCACCCCGTGGGCTGGATGAGCGCGCTGGTTCGGCGTGCGGCCGCCGCTTGGAACGAGCGCTCTCTCTCGCTCTCTCAGCGCCGTTTGAGAGGCGTTCTTGCGCTCGCGACCGTTCTGCTGGTGGGCACATCCTGCGTTCTTTTGCTCGATCGGACCCTGGATCTTCTCCTGCCTGTGGCGGTGGCGCTGATCGCAAAAGCTATCCTTGCGAGCACGCTGATTGCGGGCCGCAGCCTCGACGAGCGCGTCTCGGCCGTTGCCGACGCTCTGGATGAGCGCGGGGTCAACGCGGGACGAACGGCGCTTGCGCCGATCGTCGAGCGCGATACGGCCGCGCTGGATGAAGCCGGCGTGTCTCGCGCCGCCATCGAAAGCCTTGCAGGAGGTTTTTCCGAAGGCGTCGTCGCGCCGCTGATGTGGCTTGCGATCTTGGGGTTGCCAGGCTGTGCCCTTTACAAGACCGTGAGCACGGCGGGGAGCATGTCCTCTCAATCGCCGGATACCGATGGACGGGGAGCCTATGGCTGGGCCGCGGTGCGCCTGGACGAGGCCGTGAACATGCCGTCGGCGCGTCTCTCCGCCCTTTGGCTCGCCGCGGCCGCCCGGATCATGCCCGGCGCGGATTGGCGGAGTGCGCTCATGTCCGCCGTCCGCGACGGGCCGCGCCATCGCGAGCGCAACGCCGGTTGGCCGGAAGCCGCGATGGCCGGAGCGCTGGGACTGACGCTTGCGGGGCCGACCGACGTCGGAGGCAGGCGGATCGATAATTCTTGGATGGGATCGGGCCGGCGCGCCTTGACGGCAGCCGATATTCATCGCGCGCTCCGCCTTTATCGGATTGCCTATGTGGTTCAGGCGGCGGCGATTGGGCTCATTGCCCTGATCCTCCTGATCGTTTTCTAAAGACACGTTTTTCGTTTGAATTGCCGTGCCGCAAGGACTTAGCTCACGCGTGCGTGCGCTTGATCCCGCCCCGCAGCCCATCCGATCCGACCGTCTCCGAGCGCCCATGCCGTTTTCTTCCGACATCTTCCCGCCGTTCCCCGAAATGGCGCCTGGCGAGGTCTGGCTCGTGGGCGCGGGACCGGGAGACCCGCGCCTTCTGACCGTCATGGCCGTTCACGCGTTGCGCCAAGCCAACACGATCGTGCACGACGCCCTCGTCGATCCGCGCATTTTGCGTCTCGCGGCTGGAGACGCGGAGATCCATTTCGCCGGCAAACGTGGCGGACGGCCGTCGTCGCAGCAGCGCGACATCAACGAGCTGATCGTCGCCGAGGCGAAGAAGGGGCGGCGTGTGCTGCGTCTCAAGGGCGGCGATCCGTTCGTGTTCGGCCGGGGAGGCGAGGAGGCCCGCGCTCTGGTGCAGGCAGGCATCCCCTATCGCGTGGTGCCGGGTCTCACGGCCGGGCTGGCCGCGCCCGCGCTGGCGGGCATTCCGGCCACGAGCCGAGACACCAACCACGCTGTCATCCTTGCGGCTGGCCATCGGGCGGCCGGCGACGAAGGCGCGGCGGATTGGGAGGCTCTGGCAGCCACGGGTCAGCCGATTGTGCTCTACATGGCATTGGCGCAACTGCCGGAGATTGTCGCAGCGTTCGAACGTGGCGGCCTTTCCGCGGACACCCCGGCAACGATCATTTCGAACGCGACCGGCGGCGAGGAGCGTATTCTCGAAACACGTCTCAGTCGGCTCGTATCGGATGCGAAGGTGAGCGGGATAGAGCCGCCCGCGGTGATCGTCGTCGGGGCGAACGCAGCCTTGCGCGCGACCCTCGCCCCCGGCATGGTCCGCCTATGAAGGGAAGGCCGAGAGACAAGTCGGATGGGCGCGGAACGGCAGTCCGCTCCGCATGCCGCCTCGTAAAATCTGCTCTGCGATGGACGTACGTGCATATCTGCCGGGCCGCGTGACGCGATGGCGGATCGCAGCGACGCCGCATCGCCGCCCGTCTTCGCTTCGGAATTTTCCGATCGGTTCCGCGACCTCGTGCTCTGGCGTCGCGATGTGCGGCGTTTCCGCACCGATGCTTTGCCCGAAGGCGCCGTGGAGCGCCTGATCGAACTCGCCTGCCGCGCGCCGTCGGTCGGAAATTGCCAGCCCTGGCGGTTCGTTTTTGTCGAAACGGCTGAGCGCCGCGACGTGGTGAAATCTGCCTTTAAGCGTGCGAACGAGCGCGCGCTTGCGGGCTATGAAGGCGAACGGCATGCGCTCTATGCCAGCCTGAAACTGGAAGGACTGGGTTGCGCCCCTGTGCAACTCGCTGTCTTCGCTGACGAGGCGACGGACCGCGGCGCGGGTCTTGGTCGCCAGACCATGCCGGAGACGCTGCATTATTCGGTGGTGGGCGCCGTCCACACCCTGTGGCTCGCGGCTCGCGCCCAGGGCATCGGCGTCGGCTGGGTCTCGATCCTCGATCCCCAAGAGGTCACGCGCGCCCTGGACGTCCCCGAGGCCTGGAAGCTCGTGGCCTACCTCTGCCTCGGCTGGCCGGTGGAAGAGCACCTGGACCCCGAACTGGAGCGCGCGGGCTGGGAGCGCCGCACCGAGGCGGCGGGCCTGGTGGTGCGCCGCTGAGCCGCTCGCACGCGCGTCGTCTGGTGCTTGCCGGCCGCCGCCGACGGCGCTAAGCACGAAAGAGCAACCGACCAAAAGAACGAGCGAGGTCATCCGTGACGGCACGCATCTACAAGCCGGCCAAGACCGCCATGCAGTCTGGCCTGGCCCGAACCAAAGTTTGGGTTCTCGAACATGAGCCGGCGACACCGCGCAAGATCGACCCGCTGATGGGTTGGACGAGCTCCGCCGATACGCGCGCGCAGGTCCGGCTGTCCTTCGACACGAAGGAAGAGGCGATTGCCTACGCCGAGCGGAACGGGATCCCCTATCGTCTCGAAGAGCCCAATCCGCGGGGCCTCATCCGCAAGTCCTACGCCGACAACTTCAAGTTCGGGCGTCTGGGCGCCTGGACTCACTGAGCGGCCGCAGGGAGATTTGAGACACGGCTCGGGGTGTGCGCCGGCGCATCTCTTTGATATAGAAGGGCCACATCGAGGCGCTCGCCGCGCATTCCGGCGTCGGCGAACGCTCCTTAGAAAGCACGATCCCGTAGCTCAGTCGGATAGAGCATCTGCCTTCTAAGCAGAGGGTCGCTGGTTCGAATCCAGCCGGGATCGCCACGCCATTTCGGGGCTATTGATTTCGCAGGAAAAATCTGCCGAAAGTCCCCACTCCGCGCCACCGACCCGGTTGCGTCGACCGGCGGCGCGTCGGGCAGCACGTGAGGTCGTCGGAGCATTAAATTCGCCATTTTTACGGCTGAAGCTTTCGCATTGCTGTTGAATTGCGATTGAGGAAGCCCCGATTTGTTTCCCGCGCCCCATTTTGCGGCTGCTGCTGCGGCAGCCTTTTTGCTGATCGCAGATGTAGCGAAGGCGGAGACCCAAAGTCCATCCGGACGTTGCGAGGATGCCGCGGCCGGGCTTGCGGTCCTGTCCTCGCCAGTCGCCCCCTGGCGCGGTGCGCCGCTGCGCGTCGTCTTCGCGACGGAGGAGCGGATCGAGGGCGAGCTTTCGCTGATCACGCCTGGCGGGAAGGTCGCCGTCACATCGCGCGAGCGGTACGGCGGGCCGCCGTATTTCTGGGTCGCCGAGGTCGCCTCGCCAGCCGCAGGGACGTGGCAGGCGAAACTCGCGCGCGGCGGAACATCGTCGGAATGCGGCCCGCTCACGCGCGAGATTTCCGTGCAGCGCAATCGGCCGGCGGCCTCGCGGGCGACGGCAAAGAGTGTCTGGCCCGTGCGGGATTCGTGGACCCGTGAAAACGAGAACCTCTATTCTGCATGGATCGAGAAGCTCTTCGATGCACCGCTCGAGGAGACGCTGTCGTGGAAGGCGCTGCATGAGGTGTTGCATGACCGGTCGCGCAATATCCTGTTCAATCATCTGGGCTTGCGCGAGGACGAGCAGAAGCACGTTATTCGGCCGGATTGCGCCGACCTTCCCTATTTCCTGCGTGCGTATTTCGCGTTCAAGATGGGGCTGCCGTTCGGGTACGCGAAGTGTACGCGCGGTGGCGGCGGCAAGCCGCCACGATGCCATGCGTGGTGGAACATTCAAAACGAGGAGCCTCCCCCCGAGCCGCCCGCGCCCGAGGCGAAGCCCGCGTCGGCCGATCTGTTCGGGTTGTTCGCGCCCGCGCCGCCCCCAGCCAAGCCTGCGCCGCGCACGCAACGCCCGCCGGGGCTCGTGCCGGGATTTGGATTCTATCTGCGGACAACCGTTGCCAACGGCGTCCATTCCGGATCCGGGCGGACGGCGGCGGACGACAACAACACGGACTACTATCCTGTGCCGCTGACGCAGGAATCTCTGCGCCCGGGGACCATCTACGCCGATCCATACGGACACATTCTGGTGCTCGCCAAGCGCATGCCGCAGTCGGACGGCGCGGCGGGGATACTGCTTGCCATCGATGCCCAGCCCGACGGGACGGTGGCGCGTAAGCGCTTCTGGCGGGGCAATTTCCTGTTCGCGCAAGATCCCGCGCTCGGAGGCCCGGGGTTCAAGCGCTTCCGGCCCGTCGTGCGCGAGAAGGGCGCGCTCAGGCGGCTGAGCAATGCTCAGATCGCGAAGCATCCTGAGTACGGCGATTTTTCGCTTGAGCAATCCGAGATCGCGGTCGAGGACTTCTATGATCGCATGGATGACGTGATCTCGCCCGCGCCGCTCGATCCGATGCGCGCGATGAAGGAGGCGATCGCGGCACTTGATGAGCAGGTGAACGCCCGCGTGACATCGGTCGAGAACGGCCGACAGTTCCAGGTGGGCGGCGGTCGCGACGTGGCCATGCCGGACGGCGCGTCGATCTTCGAGACGACCGGGCCGTGGGAGGATTTCGCGACGCCCTCGCGCGACCTGCGCCTGCTGATTGCGATCGATGTGGTGCGCGGGTTTCCGGACCGCGTCGCGCGCCGGCCCGAGCGGTACGCAATGCCGGAGGGGAAGAGCGTCGCCGACGTCAAGGCCGACCTGGAGAGCACGCTCGCGTCGGAGCTTTCCGCGCGCAAGTTCGCCTATACGCGGAGCGATGGCTCGGAGTGGACGCTCACGGTGAGCGACGTGGTAGAGCGCGTGGCGGATCTGGAGATGGCCTACAATCTGAACGATTGCGTTGAGCTGCGTTGGGGCGCGCCGGACGGTAGCGCGGAAGCCTCGACGTGCAAGCTGCAAGCGTCGTCGGCACAGCGCGCGAAGATGACGGAGTACCGCGCCTGGTTCAGCGAGCGTCGCCGGCCCCCGCGCGGCTAGACCATGATCGCTTCAGGCCCTATCAGCCTGAAGCGTGAATCATCGGTCTAACTCAAGAGACCATGATCGCTTCAGGCTCTATCAGCCTGAAGCGTGAATCATCGGTCTAACTCAAGAGACCATGATCGATTCAGGCTCTATCAGCCTGAAAAGCGTGGCCGACAGCCCTCAAGACATTCAGCACCATCGGCGCAAGCGTCCGGAACGTCCCGCGGGCGAAGGCGTTGTGACTTCCACCGCTCAACCTCCGGAGTATTGCCTATGGACACGCTCGAAAAGCTCTTTGAAGCGACATTGAGAGACGTCTACTACGCTGAAAAAGCGATCTTAAAGAACCTGCCGAAAATGGCGAAGAAGGCGAGTTCCTCGCGGCTTGCGGCGGCTTTCGAGGAGCACATCGAACAGACGGAAGGCCAAGTCGAGCGTCTGGAACGAATTTTTGAAATGGTCGGCAAGGCGGCGCGCGGCAAGCGCTGCCCTGCAATCGACGGCCTCGCCGAGGAAGCCGGGGAAATCATCGAGGAGGCAGAAGACGACACCGTCCGCGATGCCGGGATGCTGAGCGCGGCTCAGGCCGTCGAGCATTACGAGATCGCTCGCTATGGCACCTTGGCGGCCTGGGCCGACAAACTCGGAATGTCGGACGCGGGAGACCTTCTGAGAGAGACGCTCGAAGAAGAAAAGCAGACCGACGCCAAACTGTCGAAGCTTGCAGAGTCCGAGATCAATGCGCGCGCCGGACAGGGCGGCGAAGCGCCCAAGGGCAAAGCGTCTTCGAAGAAGAAGAGCACGGGCAACCGCCACGCCTCAGCCTAAACCCAGACCATGATCGCTTCGGACCCTATCAGTCCGAAGCGTGAATCATCGGTCTAACTCAAGTGACCATGATCGCTTTGGACCCTATCAGTCCGAAGCGTGAATCATCGGTCTAGCTCAAGAGACCATGATCGCTTCAGGCCCTACCAGCCTGAAGCGTGAATCATCGGTCTGACGAAAGTGGCCATGATCGCTTTGGACCCTAGCTGCTCCGATCGCCGCGCCGCCTACCCGGCGCGGCGTGAATCGGCAGCGCGGAGAAAGTCCGAAGCGTGAATCATCGGTCGCATCAAAGATATAGAGCGTCCGATCCGATGAAACGGATCGGAAAACGCCCTAGGCGGTCGATAGCAGCCTCGGAGAAATCGATCTCCGGGGCGAGACAGTTTCACGCGGCGCGTTCGAGCCTGCAACTTCGCAACCGTGACGATTGTCGGCGTCCGCCGCCTCGATAGAATTTCGGATGACCTTGCCTCCCATCGAGAAAGGATGACGGCTGCAACGGCCGCCTTGCCTGACGCGCACACTGTCGATTAACTACGTCTCAGCACACGCATCGTCGAAGAGCCGGCGCGTGTGTACGCTCATTCGTATCACAGATGACAATTCCCGGTGGGGCGGGAGCCGCGACAGAGGACGCAGGCAGGGATGACCAAAAGCGCATCCTCTTCCAAGCCTGTCCCGATCGATCTCGCGCTCCAGGGCGGGGGATCGCATGGCGCGTTCACCTGGGGCGTTCTGGACCGCCTCCTCGAAGACACCCGTTTCAAGATCGACGGCATATCCGGCACGTCCGCAGGCGCGATGAACGCTGCCGTTCTGGCAGACGGGTATGCGGCAGGCGGTGCGGAAGGCGCGCGTGAGGCATTGGCGGCTTTCTGGCGCGGCATTTCGGACGCGGCGCGCTTCAGTCCGTTCCAGCGCGGCCCGCTAGACAGGGTGCTCGGCAAATGGACACTCGACAACTCGCCGGTGTTCATCGGAATGGATCTGCTGTCGCGGCTGTTCTCGCCCTACGATCTCAATCCGGGCAACGCCAATCCGCTGCGCGACATTCTGAGCGAGATGATCGATTTCGAGCGTCTGCGCTCGTCTCCGATCCGCCTGTTCATCACCGCAACCAACGTGCGCACTGGGCGTGGACGCGTGTTTCGCAATGCGGACATTACGCCGGACGTGCTCTTGGCTTCCGCCTGCCTGCCGACGCTGTTCCAGGCCATCGAGATTGATGGCGAATCCTATTGGGACGGCGGCTATTCCGGCAATCCGACCATGACGCCCTTGGTGCGCGAACTGGATTCCGACGACACCATCCTCATTCCGATCAACCCCGTCGAACGTCCCGGCACGCCGAGCAGCGCGCGCGACATCCTGAATCGCCTCAACGAAGTGTCGTTCAACGCCGTGCTTCTCAAGGAGCTGCGCATGATCGCCCTGCTGCGCAAGGTGGTCGATGCTGGCAACAGCGAGGGTGCGCGCTGGGCCCGAATGCGGATCCACCTCGTGCGAAACGGTCTGATGAGCGAACTCGGCTACTCGTCCAAGCTCAATGCTGAGTGGGACTTCATCTCGTGGCTGCACAGCGAGGGGCGCAAGGCGGCGGACGAGTTCCTGACCCGGGACGGCAAGCACATCGGCAAGCGCTCCACCGTTGACCTCGACGTCTTGTTGGAGGGAGTCTGATCCATGGGTCTGCTCGGTATCCTCGTCGGTCTCTTCTTGATGATCGGGCTTGCCTATCGGGGATGGAGCATCCTCCTCCTCGCGCCCGTCGCCGCGTTGGTCGCGGCCGCCTTTGCGGCCGAACCGCTTCTCGCGCACTGGACGCAGACGTTCATGACGAGTGCCGCGGGCTTCTTCGCGCAGTTCTTCCCGTTGTTTCTTCTTGGGGCGCTGTTCGGAAAGCTCATGGACGACAGCGGTTCGGTTGCCACGATCGCGGACTTCATGACCGAGAAACTCGGCCCGAAACGTGCGGTCCTCGCCGTCGTCCTGGCGGGCGCGCTCGTGACCTATGGCGGCGTCAGCCTGTTCGTTGCGTTCTTCGTGCTGGCCCCGATGGCGGTTGCCCTGTTCCGTGCCGCCAACGTGCCGCGCCGTCTCATGCCCGCCGCCATCGCGCTCGGCACGTCCACCTTCACGATGTCGGCGCTGCCGGGAACGCCGTCGATCCAGAACGCGATCCCGATGCCGTTCTTCGGCACGACACCGTTCGCGGCGCCGGGTCTGGGCTTGATCGCGTCGCTGATCATGCTCGGCTTCGGCATGTGGTGGCTGAAAGGCGCGGAGGAGCGCGCCAAACGTGCGGGCGAGGGTTTCGGGGAAGATCCGCCGAAAGTCGATGCGACCCCCGCCGACGATCTTCTGGTCCGCGAACTCGGCACCGTGGCCCGCGAGTTCGACCCCGCCGAGCTGTCGCGCGGCCAGCCAAGTCCGACGCGTCCGCCGATTGCGCTCGCGATGCTGCCGCTCGGCATCGTCATAGCCGTCAACCTCGTAATGTCTCAGTTCGTCCTTCCCAGCCTCGACGTGTCCTTCCTCGCCGAAGAACGCTGGGGCGAGACGACACTCGCCGGTGTCGGCGGTGTGTGGTCGGTCGTGACGGCGCTTGTGGCCGCCATCGTGGCGGTCATCTCCATCAACCATCGCCGCCTGCCGGCGTTGCGCGACACCATGGACGCTGGCGCTAACGCGTCTGTTCTGCCGGCCGTCAGCGTCGCGAGCCTCGTCGGTTTCGGCGCGGTCGTGGCTGCGTTGCCCGCATTCGCTGCCGTTCGCGACGCACTGCTCGCGATGGAGGGAGGTCCGCTGGTCTCGCTCGCCGTTGCGACGAACGTCCTGGCGGCGCTGACGGGTTCGGCATCGGGTGGCATGACCATCGCGCTCGATGCGCTGGGCGAGGTTTACAAGGCGATGGCGCTCGATGCCGGCATCGACCCCGCCCTCATGCATCGCGTGGCTGTGATCAGCTCCGGCACGCTCGATAGCCTCCCGCACAACGGCGCCGTGGTCACGCTGCTCGCCGTCTGCGGTGCAAGTCATCGCGAAAGCTATTTCGATATCGTGATGGTCGCGATCGTAGGCGCCCTCATCGCGCTCGTCGCGGTGATCGGCATCGGGTCCGTGGCCGGTGCATTCTGAGGCAAGGGAGGGTTGCGGTCATGATGGCGAGCGTCCGGACGCGACGGGTACGATGCGGATGGCCCAAGCTCGGTATTTCCATGGCTGCAGTCCCCCTGCTGCTGGCAGGTTGCGGAGCCGAACCCGAAGCGGCGACGCCGGAGCCGCGACCCGTTCGCGCCGTGACGGTCGAGAAGCGGGAAGCGGGAACGCCGATCACGCTGACCGGACGCATCGAGGCCGATGACGAGGCGATCCTCGGTTTCCGCATCGCCGGCCGGGTGCTGGAGAACAGCGTGAGCCGCGGCCAGCGCGTCGTTGCGGGCCAGGTTTTGGTTCGCCTCGAATCCCAGAACGAGATGAATGCGCTGCGTGTCGCCCAAGCCGGTCTCGCGACAGCGCAGGCACAACTCACACAGGCAAGAAATCACTACGAGCGCCAGGAAACCCTCATCGGACAAGGCTGGACCACGCGCGCCATCTACGACCAGGCGGAGAAGGCGCGCCGCACGGCCGAGCAGGCGGTGGAAGCGGCGGAAGCGGAACTCAAGGCCGCGCACGATCTCGTGGGCTTCACCGAACTGAAAGCGGATGCGCCGGGCACGGTCACGGATGCGGGGCCGGGCGCAGGTGAGGTCGTCCAGGCCGGTCAGGCCATCGTACGCCTCGCGCGCAAGGATGGCCGCGATGCGGTTTTCGACGTCCCCGCAAACGTGTTGCGCACGGTGCCGGGCGATCCGGAGATCTCGGTGTTTCTCACGGAAGCCCCGACGGTCACCGCGATGGGTCGCGTCCGCGAGGTCGCGCCCCAGGCGGACCCGGTGATGCGAACCTTCGAAGTCAAGGTTGGGCTCACCGATCCGCCCGAAGCCATGCGTCTCGGAGCGACGGTGACAGGGCGCGTAACGATGGCCTCCGGCGCGATCATCGAGATCCCGGCCTCGGCGCTGACGAGAAGCGAGCAGCAGCCAGCGGTCTGGATTGTCGATCCCGAGACGCGCACGGTGTCGATGCGCAACGTCGACGTGCTCCGCTTCGAGCCCGCAACGGTCACGATCTCGCAGGGGCTCGACACCGGTGAGGTGGTCGTCACTGCTGGCGTGCAGGCGCTTCATCCCGGACAGGAGGTCCGTCTCCTCGGATCGTCGCCATGAGGTTCAATCTCTCCGAATGGGCCCTCCGGCATCGCTCGGTCGTCGTCTATTTCATGATCATCGCCGTGCTGGCAGGCCTTGCCGCCTATAATCGCCTTGGCCGCAGCGAAGACCCGACGTTCGTCATCAAGACCATGGTCGTGCAGGCGGCCTGGCCGGGCGCTTCGATCGAGGACACGCTGCGCCAGGTGACGGAGCGATTGGAGCGCAAGCTGCAAGAGACCCCGAAGCTCGATTTTCTCCGCAGCTACACGACCGCCGGCGTCACGACCATTTTCGTCAACCTCGAAGGCGACACGACGGCGCCGGAGGTGGCCGACATCTGGTACCACGTACGCAACAGCGTGGGCGATATCCGCCATACCCTTCCCGCGGGCATTGTGGGCCCCGGATTCAACGACGATTTCGGCGATACCTTCGGCATCATCTACGGTTTCACGGCCGACGGCTTCACCCATCGGGAATTGCGCGACTATGTGGACGCCGTGCGCTCGCGCCTCCTGCAGGTGCCGGACGTGTCCAAGATCGAGGTCCTCGGCGCCCAGGACGAAAAGATCTTCGTCGAGTTTTCGATCAAGGAGCTGGCGAGCCTCGGCATCGACCGCGCCGCGCTTCTGGCAGCCCTTCACGCCCAGAACGTGGTGCAGCCCGCCGGAACGATTCAAACCGGCGACGAGCGCCTGTCGGTGCGCGTGTCTGGCGGCTTTGAATCCGAGCGCGATCTCCGGGAACTCAACTTTGCGGTGGGGGGCCGCCTGCTGCGCCTCGCCGACATCGCGGAGGTGAGGCGAGGGTACGCCGATCCGCCGCAACCGTTCTTTCGCGTCGACGGTGCGCCCGCCATAGGTCTGGCCATCGCCATGCGGGACGGCGGCGACATTCTCGCACTCGGCAAGGCCGTCAAGGCGGCCATGGCAGAGCTGACGGCCAATCTTCCGATCGGCATCGAACCGATGCTCGTGGCGGATCAGGCCGTGACCGTCGAGGGGGCGATTTCGGAATTTATGACGTCGCTGTGGCAGGCGGTCGCCATCATCCTGGCCGTGAGTTTCATCAGCCTCGGCGTACGGCCGGGCCTCGTCATCGCGCTCTCGATCCCGCTGACGCTCGCTGTCGTATTTTCGATCATGGATCTTTCGGGCATCGACATGCAGCGCATCTCGCTCGGAGCGCTCATCATAGCGCTCGCGCTGCTCGTGGACGACGCCATGACGACGACCGACGCGATGCTGAGCCGATTAGCTGAGGGCGACGGCAAGGTCGAGGCGGCAACGTTCGCGTTCCGCACGTATGCGTTCGCGATGTTGGCCGGCACGTTGGTGACTATTGCGGGCTTTGTGCCGGTCGGCTTCGCGGCCAGCTCAGCAGGCGAGTACACCTTCTCGCTGTTCGCCGTGGTGGCTATTGCGCTTGTCGTATCGTGGTTTGTCGCGGTTCTCTTTGCGCCCTTGATGGGCGTCGCCATTCTGAAGGTGCCGGAAAAGAAAGCAGGAGAGGATGAGAAACCCGGCTTCGTTTTCCGGACCTACCGCAATCTTCTGACGTCGGCGATGCGGGCCAGGTGGCTG
Organism: Hyphomicrobium nitrativorans NL23; assembly: GCF_000503895.1. Taxonomy (NCBI): domain Bacteria; kingdom Pseudomonadati; phylum Pseudomonadota; class Alphaproteobacteria; order Hyphomicrobiales; family Hyphomicrobiaceae; genus Hyphomicrobium; species Hyphomicrobium nitrativorans. Next base: position 2,703,726 of record NC_022997.1, on the reverse strand, counting down.
ACCGTCGGCGGCACCGTCGGCCTGTTTGTCGTGGCGCTGCTCGCCATGTCACTCATCCCGCGCCAGTTTTTCCCTTCCTCCGATCGGCCGGAGCTGATGGTCGACCTCGGGCTGCCGCAGAACGCGTCGATCTACGCGAGCGACAGCGTGGCGCGCCGGTTCGATGCGGCGCTGAAGGACGATCCCGACGTCGCGCGCTGGAGCACCTACGTCGGCCGCGGCGCCATCCGTTTCTACCTGCCGCTCGACGTGCAGCTTCCGAACGAATTCTTTTCGCAGGCAGTCATCGTGGCGAAGGATGTCGCGGCCCGCAAACGCTTGCAGGAAAAGCTTGAGCGCCTCCTTGCCGACGAGTTTCCCGGTCTCGTGAGCCGCGTCGCGCCGTTGGAACTCGGTCCGCCGGTCGGATGGCCCGTGCAGTATCGCGTTAGCGGACCCGACATCGGCATTATCCGCGAAATATCGCTTAAGCTCGCCGCCATCGTCGCATCCAATCCGGACGCGGCAAGCGTGAACTACGACTGGATCGAGCCGACGCGGCAAGTCCGCATCCGCGTGGACCAGAATGAGGCCCGTCTTCTGGGGCTCAGTTCCGAGGCGCTGGCCGGCGTGCTCAACACCGTGATCAGCGGTCGCCCCGTGACGCAAGTGCGCGACGACATCTATCTCGTCGATGTCATCGCGCGGGCGCGGGAGGAGCAGCGGGTGTCGCTCGCAACCCTGCGCCACCTGCAGGTGCCGCTGCCCGGCGGACGCACGGTGCCGCTCGGTCAGTTCGCGACGTTCGAATACGAGCAGGATCAACCGCTGGTGTGGCGCCGCGACCGCGTGCCGACGCTGACCGTGCAGGCGGACGTCAAGCCTGGCGTGCTTCCGGACACCGTCGTGAGCGCACTCGCACCCGGCATAGATGCGCTCGCCGGCACGTTGCCCAAGGGGTATCGGATAGCCGTCGGAGGAACCGTCGAGGAAAGTGCGAAGTCGCAGGCCTCCGTGATGGCCGTCGTGCCGGTGATGCTGCTGCTGATGTTCACGATTTTGATGCTGCAACTCCAAAGTTTCCAACGGCTCGCGCTCGTGCTCACCGTCGGGCCGCTGGGATTGATCGGTGTGGTGGCCGCGCTCCTCGTCTCGGGGCGGCCGCTCGGCTTCGTCGCCATCCTCGGCATTCTTGCGCTCCTCGGCATGATCACGAAAAATGCGGTGATCCTGATCGGGCAGATCGAGGCTGAGCGCGCTGCTGGCAAAGACGTGTGGCAGGCGGCCGTGGACGCAAGCAGCGCCCGCTTCCGCCCGATCATGCTGACGGCGATCTCGACCGTGCTCGGCATGATCCCCATCGCGCCGACCGTCTTCTGGGGACCGATGGCGTTCGCGATCATGGGCGGTCTTCTGGTGGCGACGATCCTGACGCTGGTCTTTCTGCCGACGCTCTACGTGGCATGGTTCGGCGGCAAGGAGCCCGAGGCCGCGCCCGCCGATCCCGCCACGGTGCCGGCGTAACGCACGAGGGGAAAAACATGGCGATCTGGGATCTTCGGAAGGGCGACGCGGACGACGATCGGATGAGCCCCGGCGGTCGCGGCATGCGCGCGATTGTGATGTCGGCATTGTTCGAGTTCAACGTCGTGCAGGCCGCACTCGCATTCGTTGCGCTGGTGCTTCTGCCGGCATTCCTCGTTGGGCTCGTTCCCTCGTTGCTCCAAACATACGGCACGCTCGTGATGACGTCCGTGCGGCAGCTTTGGTCCGAGCCGCTTTGGGCGGGTCTCGTCATCGCGGCCTTGGCGCTCGTCGCGTACAAATGGGGGCGGATGCGCTATGCGTCGGCCGCGCGCAGCCTCTGGAAGCTCCACTACACCCTGGTGTTCCCGATCTTCGTTCTGGTGCGGGAGGCGGTGAAGATCGCGGGCGAAAGGTGGCTTGGTCCCCATGCCACCCTCGCTGACCTGATGGCGCGCCGCAGGTTGGGAACCATCGTGTCGGGAGGTCTGTTCGCGGGCCTCTCTCTCGCCATCGCCACGACGCTCATTCTGACGACGGGGATCGTGAGCGTCTCGCTCGCGACGGCAAGTCCGCGGATGATCGTCAGGGCCGCTGTGATCGACGGCCTCATGGTGCTTGCGTTCTCGACTGTTGTCGCCAGTCTCTACTGGACGTGGCGCGAGTTGAGCGTGCCGCCTCCGGAACTTGCGAAGGACAAGGCGCACGTGCCGGAATCGCAAGGTGTCCTGCGTGTCGCGCACCTGTCCGACCTGCATCTCGTCGGGAGCCGCCACGACTTCCGGATGGAGCCTGGAACGCGCGGGCCGCAGGGAAACGCGCGCTGGCAGGCGACGGCCGCGCACCTTGCGGAAATGGACCGGACGGCGCCGTTTGACGTGATCCTGATCACGGGAGACGTGACGGACACCGGCGCGCGTGCCGAATGGGTGGAGTTTCTCGAACAGATCGACGCGAACGCTGCGCTCCGCGAGCGGGTCCTGATCCTGCCCGGAAATCACGACGTCAACATCTGCGACCGATGGAATGCCGGACGTTTGGAAATGCCATGGAGCGCCGGGCTCGCCTTGCGCAAGCTCCGCTTCATCGTGGCGGCCGATCAGGTTCAAGGCGAGCGCGTACGCCTCGTATGCTCCCGCACCGGCGAGCTGAAACAAACCCTCCGCGAGGCATTGCGCGACGGAGAAAGACTGCACCGGCTGCAGGCGCTCGCACGAGATGGAAACGTCCGCGGACGCTGGCTGGTCTCTCAGCTTTGGCGCGATCTGTTCCCCATGGTGGTGCCGCCCGGCACCGGCGGCCGGCCCGGCGTGATCCTGCTCAACTCATGCACGGATAGCCACATGGCGCTGACCAATGGCATAGGGGCCATCGAGCCGCGGCAACTTCAGGCGCTGGAGCGCCTGTTAGAACGGCATGGTGAGGCCAGGTGGTTGCTCGCGCTCCATCACCAGGTCATCGAGTACGCCGCGTTCGGCATCCCCCTCAAGGAGAGGTTCGGGCTTTCTCTGATCAATGCCCCCGATCTGCTCGCGTCGATCGGCGCGCGCGCGCGTCAGGCCGTCGTGCTGCACGGTCACCGCCACCGGAACTGGGTCGGAATGTGCGGCGCGCTGCAACTTTGCTCCGTGCCCTCATCGACCCTGGGAGCGCATGACACGAAGTACGGACCCGGGCTTTTCCACCTGCATGAGATGGCCTGGGGCGAAACAGGCCGCATCTGGGTGACGGCGACGGAGACCGTCGTCGTGCCCGATGCCGAGGCCACCGCCTACCCTGAAGACACATCCGAGGCATGATGGCGGGCGGAGGAGGTGAACACGGGCGTCGCGGGCTCCGGGGCGTCTCGCGTAATGGGCAGCACGAAAGGTGTCCGCGAGGGTGTCTGGTTGGCGTCGAGGGCGCATCCGTAGGTGTGTGAAAGAAGATCGTCGCGAACGATCTCGTCTGGCGCCCCATGCGCAATCAGGCGGCCTTCGCGCATCAGCGCCAGGGTGTCGCAGTATCCGGCAGCAAGATTGATGTCGTGCAAAACGGCAAGCACGGCCGCCCCTTCGGTCGCCGCCTCGCGCAGCGCCCCGAGCACGCGGCGTTGGTGTCCGATGTCGAGGTTTGAGGTCGGCTCGTCGACGAGCAGGAGCAACGTTTCGCCAGGGCTCGGAGGTGCCGTCGCGAGCTGGCACATGGCGCGTGCGATATGGACGCGCTGGCGCTCGCCTCCGGAGAGATCCGTATAGGCTCGCGCAGCGAGATGAGCGAGCCCGACCCGGTCGAGCGCCCATTCCGCGGCGCGGCTGTGATCGTCCGAAAGCCCAAACCCCGGAACGGAGGCGCCGAGCGTCACCACTTCGAGCGCGGAGAACGAGAACGTGAGCTGTGACGACTGGGGCACGACGGCGCGGCGGCGGGCGAGAAGTGCGGGATGAGCTTGGGCGAGCGGTACGCCGTCGAATAGAATTCGCCCCGCGGTCGGCCTGAGTTCGCCGGTCGCGAGTTTCAAGAACGTGGATTTGCCCGCGCCGTTCGGTCCCAGAATGCCGACCATGCGTCCCGCAGGAATTGCGAGGCTGACATCGTCCACGAGCCGCTTGCCGGAGATTTCGAAACGTAAGCCGCAAGCCTCGATGGCCGGAGATTTCACGTTAGCCATGCGCACCCCTCCGCAAGACGAGATGGAGGAAGAAGGGCGCGCCGATCAGTGCCGTTATAATGCCGAGCGGAAGCTCCGCAGGCGCGACGGCGACGCGCGCCACCATGTCGGCCGCCACAGCCAGCGTGCCGCCGAGGAGTGCGCTTGCCGGAAGCAGGAAGCGATGGTCCGGCCCTGCGACGAGGCGAATGATGTGCGGCGTCACGATGCCGATAAAGCCGACGATGCCTGCAACCGCGACGGCTGCGCCCACAGCGCCTGCGGTGACGAACACGATCAGCATCTTGGCGCGCTGCACGTTAACGCCGAGGTGATAGGCCTCGGCCTCGCCGAGCAGCAGTCCGTTGAGGTCCCGGATCAGTCGGGGCAGAAGAAGCGCCAGAACGAGGGCGAACGGCAGCGTGCCGATCACCTTGCTCCAACTCGCGCCCGCGAGGCTTCCGAGTGTCCAGAGCGTGAGATCGCGCAGCGCACGGTCGTCTGAGAGGTAAGCGACGACCCCCATGAGCGCCGAGGCCAGCGCCGCGAGCGCCACGCCCGCAAGCAAAAGCGTGCCGGTTGAAATTACTCGTCGCCCGTTGGTGAGGCCGACAAGCAGGGCCGTCGCGCCAAGCCCGCCGACGAACGCCGCGACCGGAAGAGCATGCACCCCGAGCGCGGCTTTGATCGCTGGCAGATACGCATCTCCGAATGCGATCATGGCCACCGCGAACAGCGCGGCGCCGGAGGAGACGCCGATCAGTCCGGGATCCGCAAGTGGGTTACGGAACATGCCTTGCATGATCGCGCCCGAAACGGCGAGCGCCGCCCCCACATACATGGCAAGCAGCGTTCTCGGCAGCCGGATGTCCAGCAGCACGAGGGCCTCGTGCCCGCCCGTCCCCGCCGAATATCCCGTGACCTCGGCGATCACCTGGGGGAGGGAGAGAAGAGTGATACCGCTCGGTCCCACGGAGAGCGAAAGAAACGCCGTGAGCAGGAAAGCCATCCCAAGCACGATGAGGCCGCGGGACCTCGTCCGGTCACGCGCGGAGCGGGTGTGTGTGCGGAGGTCCTCCGCTGGTGTCGGTTTCAGCATCCGTCAGTTGATCCGGCGCGTGGGTACGAGGTCGGGGTAAAGGATATGCATCAGGTCATGAGCGGCTTGTGGTGCGCGCGGACCGAACTGCAGCATCAGGCTGCCGTCGAATTCGATGATGCGTCCGTCTTTGACGGCCGGCGTGTTGGCAAGCCCGGTAATGGCGGCGATTTCCGTCGCGATCGGACCACTGGCTTCGGCCGTGCGGTGGCCGGGCGCGGCTTTCATGACGATGATCGCGTCCGGCGCAAGCGCGAGTGCGGCTTCGCCCGAAAGCGGCTTGTATCCGTCGAACGAGTTCACGACGTTTTCGGCGCCCGCAAGCGCGAGCATCGCATCGGCCGCTGTGTTCCGGCCGCCCGCCAACGCGCGCCCGCTCTGCACTGAGAGGAGAAACAGCGCCTTGATCGGTTTCGCGATCGTCTTACGCGCATCCGCCGCGGCCTCGAACTCGGTGCGAATACGCTGAGCCAGTGTTTCCCCGGCCTCTTCCTTTCCTACGATTGCTGCGACTTGCTTCACCTTTTCGGCGACGCCTTCGGGTGTGTCGGGACCGTCTATCGTGATGAAAGGCGTCGACGATGCCTTGAGCGCCGCGACGACTTCGGGCGGACCGGCTTTGTCTGTGGCGAGAATGAGCGTCGGCCGAACGGCGAGAACGCCCTCGGATGAGAGGGCGCGCATGTATCCGACGCTCTTCTTCTCGGAAGGAATTTGCGGAGGAAACACGCTCGTCGTGTCGATGGCGACCACGTTATCGCCGAGCCCAAGCTCGTAAAGAATCTCCGTCACGTCGCCGCCGACCGACACGATGCGGGAGGTGTCGCGCGCGGACATCTCTGCGCTATGAGACGGTGCGGACACCGATACCGAGGCGAGGAGCAGGAAAGCTGCACGTGCGAGCGCGCAAGCGGTGGGCCTTGGCCGAACGAACATTGCGATCATCCTTTTTGTCATGCGGAGCAGGGCCGCGGCAGATTGCGATCAATCTGCAACACCCATGGAAATCGTGATCCGCCAATATTGACGAAAATAATCAGGAAATATACGGATAGCAAGTCGGACGCGGATCGGGAGGCCCGTGCCCTGGCGTTCGGGTTGATCGGTCCGAAGGGACACCTGCTGTGAAGCCTGCGTTTAAGCGGGCGCGACAGGTGCAAGCCGGGACTACATTGGAGTTCTCTTGATATGTCGAAGCGCGCGTCGTCGCGGCTGCTGATGGCGGCTGTTCTCTTGGGTGTGGCCGGGAGCCATGCGGTAGCGGACGAAATTCAACTCGACGGCATCGTCGTAACCTCGACGAAAACCGAGGAAAGCTGGATCGACGCGCTGTCGGGATCGAGTGCGGTCGATCGGGCGACAATGGACGAGCAGTTCAATGCGGATCGCGTATCGGAAATTCTGCGCACCATCCCGGGCGTGACGACGCAGGAGACGGCGCGCGACACGGCGACCGCTGTCAATATTCGCGGCCTTCAGGACTTCGGACGGGTGAACGTCCTCGTGGACGGCGCGCGCCAGAACTTCCAGCGCAGCGGCCACAGCGCCAATGGCGTGTTTTACATCGAGCCGGAAATGATCAAGCGCGTGGACATCACGCGCGGCCCCACCGCGACGATCTATGGCTCCGGTGCCATCGGCGGCGTCGCGGCCTTCGAAACGCTCGATGCCGACGATATTCTAAGGCCCGGCGAGTACGCTGCCGTGCGCGGACGCGGGAGCTACGGCACGAACGGCGACGAAAAACTCGGCAGCGGCACAGCGGCCGTCAAGGTGGGGAACTTCGATATTCTCGGCCAGTTCAACGCCCGGCGGAATGGCGACTACGAGGATGGCAGCGGCAATAAGGTTCCCGGCTCGAACGACGAGACGGATTCGAAACTGGTGAAGTTCCGCGTTCGTCCCGCAGAAGGCCACCAGATCACGGCGTCGCTTATCGACTATAACTCCGCGTTCATCGACGAAGTTGAGAGTGGCGGCACGCAATACGACACCGGCGTCGACAACCGTCAATACACGCTGGGCTACACCTTCCAGAGCCCGACCAATCCGCTGATCGATTTCAGCAGCAAAATCTACCGCAACGAGACCGCACTCGACCAAACCCGGCTTACAGGCGGTAATGCGACGTTCTTTTCGCCCACGCCTCTCGCCGGAAGCGTGCCCTGCACGCCTGCGCACTTGGCGGCGAACAACTTGAACGGGTTCCTTCCGGTCGGCGCGCCGTGCTTCGTTACGCCTGGAACATTTCCCGTCGGTGCACAGCGAGGCTTCAACACCGAAACGGAAGGCTTCGATGTGTTCAACACGTCACGCTTTCCACTCTCAAGTGGCGTGGACGTTGCGCTGACATACGGCGTCGATGGCTTCCGCGATACCGTGAATACGGTTGATCCCTCCGGCAGCGGCGACGAATTCACGCCATCGGGAGAGCGCAACATCTGGGGGAGCTTCGTCCAGAGCAAGATCACGTTCTTCGACGTCGTCGACGTGATCGGCGCGCTGCGGTACGACAGCTATGAACTCGACGGCAACGGCGTCAACGTCCAGGACGAGCATGTCTCGCCCAAAATCACGGTCGGCGTCACGCCTGTGCAGGGCGTCACCGTCTTCGGCACCTGGGCCGAGGGCTTCCGCGCTCCTGCGCTGTCCGAAACGCTCATTACCGGCTTCCATCCCGGCTTCGCAAACTTCGAGCTGCGCCCCAACCCGGATCTGAAACCTGAAGTTGCGCAGAACGTCGAAGGTGGCGTCAATTTCAAGTTTGATAACGTGCTGTCCACGGGTGACAGGTTCCGGGCCAAAGTGACGGCGTTCCGTAACGAGGTTGAAGATTACATCGACATGGTGAGCGTGCCGGGTCCGATCGACGGCTACTTGCTGTTCAATCGCCCAGGATGCGTGCGCCCCGCGGGCCCCCCTGTGTCCTGTTTCCCGACGTCGTTCCTACCGATCTTGATGGACGATTACGTCCAGTATCGAAACATCAGCAACGCCACGCTCGAAGGCATCGAATTCGAGGCCCTCTATGATGCCGGTGCCTGGTTCGCGGGGCTTGGCGCACATCACATTCGCGGCAAGAACGAGGATACGGGCGAAGGCTTGCGCACGGTGCCTGCCGATCAGGTTACGGTCACTGCGGGCTTCAGGGCCTTCGACGATAAGCTCGTCGCGGGTGGTCGCGTCCGCTTCGTCGCTGCGCAGGATCGCTTCATCGAGGGCGAGAACGCTGCCATGAGGCATGCCGACTCCTACAATGTCGTCGATCTCTTCGCGCAATATGAAGCGACAGATAACGTGACATTGAACGTCAACATTGACAATCTGTTCGACCAGACGTACCGCCAGCACCTTGACCAGTACAACAGCCCGGGCTTCAGCGCGCGCGCAGGGCTCACGATGCGGTTCGGTGCGTCGAACTGAACGGACCGCTCCGGCGGCGAAAGAATAGGGAGCCGCGGCCAGCGACAATGTCGGCCGCGGTCCCGCCTGTTCCAGTGTGAGGAGAAAGTTCCAATGTTCATCGCAATGAACCGCTTCAAGGTGCTTAAAGGTTCGGAGAAGGATTTCGAGAACGTTTGGCTGTCGCGCGAGACGCACCTTGATGAACTCGACGGGTTCGTCGAATTTCATCTCCTGAAGGGCCCCGAGCGGGAAGATTACGTGCTCTATTCCTCGCACACGATCTGGCGCTCCCACGCCGATTTCGAGGCATGGACGAAATCCGAGCAGTTCCGGAAGGCCCACTCGGGCGCCGGCGGCAGCAAGCCGCTCTACCAGGGCCATCCCGAGTTCGAAGGCTTCACAGTGCTGCAAACCGTCACGTCCGACGGAAAACGCGTCGTTGCGGCATAAGCGGCATGACCGGGACCTCTGAGACCGCGTCGCCTCGTCCGCCGCTGGCCGAGCGTCTCGCCCGGAACGCCGATGGCATCCTGGAGCAGATCGCGGCCGAGTACGGCGTAAGCACGCTCGATGTCGTTCGGGCGCTCCCTGGCGAGCACCGCGCGCTCGTCGATGGCACACGCTTCGCCGACGTGATGGCGGCAATCGGCGAGTGGGGAGCGATCCTGTTCATCGTGCACACGCGCCACATCGTTCTCGAATGCGAGGGCGTGCTTCCGCCGGGAACGTTCGGCCGCGGGTACTACAACATCCACGGCGACAGCCCCATCGGCGGGCATATCCGCGCCGAAGGCTGCAAGACGATCGCGTTCGTCTCTCGCCCCTTCATGGGGCGCGAGTCCCGCTCGGTCCAGTTCTTCAGCGAGGACGGCGAGGCGATGTTCAAGATCTTCGTACGCCGGGACGAAGCGCGCAATCTGATTGCCGATCAGGTTGCCCGCTTCGATGCGCTTCGCGGCGAACTTTCCCGGTAGGGCGCGAGAAGGGGCAGGGTGCGAGAGGCAGGCGGTCTCTTGCGTCCCTCCCGCGGCGTTCACGCGGAGTTTATCCGCGCGCGCCGTGCTCGCGCTTGCGCACGGCGACTGAGCGCGCCATCCCTTCGCAAAAGCTTTGACGCCGTTTGCGAGAGGTCGGCCCATGCTCCGTCGCGCACTTGTTTTTTCCGCCATCCTTGCGATCTCCTCTCCGGCTGCTGCGGAGAACGTGTGGATGGTCAAATCTTCCGGCGTTCTCGGATGCCAGGATCGCGCGGCGTTGGTCGCGTTCGAGCAGAGCCAAACGCAGCACGAGGCAAGCGGGCCGCCGCCTGAGGGATGCGCGGTGCTCTATTCCGGGGAACGCCTGATCGACCAGCCTGAGATCGGCGTGGGGTTCAACGACCACATGAGAGTCCAGCGCAGCGATAGCTCTATCGTGTTCGTGCGCCGCTCGGCGGTCGTTCCAGACCCAGGCATCGGCAGCGTGACCGAGGATCGATTTTAGATCCAAACGCGATTTTGCGCATCAGGGCGTCGCCGTGCGCCGCCGCCATGCCCTCGCGCCCAGCATGGCGGCTCCCGGAAGAGCGATGGACGCCGCAAGTGCCGCCAGAAATTCCACGCCGCTCTCAACACGCGCGCCGATGAGCGCATACACGGCGGCAAAGCCGATATTGGCGAGCGTCGTGACGATGAGAACCTTGCGTGCCGGAAGGTTCGCCACGCCTGCCGCGATGACGCTCGCTTCAGCGAGCACGGGCACAGGCCGGCAGAACGCGAGCACGAGCACACCGTGGCGTTCGAACCAGGTCGAGACGGCGGCCAGATCCTCGCGTCCGATGGTGCGTTCCGCGAAGTCGAAGCCGAAGCGCTTGCCGAGCCAATAGCCGATGGCACAGCCGAGCGTCAGTCCGCCCGCGGCGACGAGCGTGCCGGTTAAGGCGCCGAACCATCCGCCGAGGAGAGCGATCACGACCGTCGAGGGAATGGGAAGCACGACGTCCGCAGCCAGCAGGAGAAATCCGAATGCGCCGGCAAGAGGCCAATACGATGCGCTCGCCATCGCATCGCGGGCGAAGGAATCCAGCGGGTCTCCGAAAAGAAGAAACGGAACGATCACGACGGCTAGCATAGCCACGGCAAGCGCAGTCAGTTTTGCGATCCGCCGCCGGTTCGCACCCCGACGTCTCGACGGAAACGCGCGTCCTGTCTCGGGTTCGACGGTGCTCGCTGTGGGGCGCGTCATCGCGGATCTTCTCAATTCTTGCCGGAGAGGCTCGTACGCGCCGTAGCCAGCCGGCGTCCTTCCTCGATCAGCCGCGCGATCTCGTCGTCCTTGAACGTGCGCTCCGCGCGGTTGGCCACGCCCAAAGCGCCCACGGCCGCATCGCCGTCGAAAATCGGAACGACGATCGAACCTGCGAGCCCCGTGGCCTTTGCGCCAGCTCGGACATCGCCGCTGGTATCGGTTTGAAGGTTGCAGGCGTTGACGGGAGCTTTCCGCTCGACGGCAAGCCCAGCCATGCCCTTTCCGACCGGAATCGTGCGGATGGTGGCGAGAACGACGTCCGGAATGCCGGGGGTGGCGGCGGCGAGATGCAAGAGGCCATCCTCTCCCAGGAAATGAATGGTCCCGCTGTCGGCCGCGAAATCGGAAACGATGCGGATGAGATCGAGACCGCTCGGTTCCTGCGCTCCGTTTCCGCGCGTCTTCATCGTTGCACCCTTTTCTGCGTCGTGGAGGGGATCCGTTCGGCGTTCTCCGGCGGCATGAGTGCGACGGGCCATTCCTCTGCCACATAGCGCACGAACCACGCCGTGAATTGATGGGGCGAGGCCGCGACATCGCGCTGAATACTGTCGAGCCCGCACCATTTGTAGTCTTCGACCTCGGCGGGATCCGGCACGACGGCGCCGTCGTAGCGCGCGCGGAAAACATGCACGATTTCGTGCTCGATCAGATCGTTGCCGACGTCGGCACGGTATCCGACGACACCCAGCCATTCGAGCGGGCTGGTGAAGCCCATCTCTTCTTCGAGCCGCCGTGCGGCTGCGTCCGCGACGGGCTCGCCAGGACGCGGATGGCCGCAACACGTGTTCGTCCAAAGGCCGCCCGAATGATACTTCGCGTCGGCGCGCTTCTGCAGAAGCTGCCGGCCTGAGGCATCCCAGACCACGACCGAAAACGCGCGATGCAATAGCCCTCTCCGATGGACGTCGATCTTCTCCGCGCTGCCGATTTCGCGGTCTCTCTCGTCGATCAGGATGACGCGTTCGGATGAGGATGCCATTGCAGAATGCTCACGCTTCGAAAAGGTGGGACAGGATGAGCGCCTTGACGTCGCGCGCGTCGACCGGCTCTTCAGGAACCAGGTGCGGGGCGGAGGATAGGAACACCGGGCTGTGGTGCTCCGGCGTATCTGAGCGCCCGTGCGAGCCTTTGACGAGCGTGGCATCAAGCGGGATGACGTCCATCAGCGTCCGCAACCCCAGCATCTTCTTGAAAAGGCGCCAGCCTATCGAGAGCTTGGGAAAGCGGATGGTTGGATCGAGAAAGAGCTCAACGGGATCGTAGCCCGGCTTGCGGTGGATCTCAACGGTGTGCGCGAAGTCCGGCGCACGCGCGTCGTCGAGCCAGTAGTAATACGTGAACCAGGCGTCGGGCGCCGAGATCGCGACCAGTTCGCCGGAGCGTTCGTGATCGAGGCCGAAAGCGCTTTGCTCCGCGCGCTCGAGCACGCGATCGACCCCCGCGAGGTCGGCCAGTAGCCCGCGAACCGTGGGGATGTCACGGTCGTCGCGGACATACACGTGGGCCACTTGATGATCGGCGACGGCGAACGCTCGGCAGCGCGGGATGTCGAGAATTTCGCCGCCCTGCTCATCGCGCACGGAGAGGAGCCGTGCGGCGCGAAGCGCGCGATTGATATGTACGGGTTGACGTACCGGCACAATGCCGTATTCGGAGAGCACCACGACGCGCCGTCCGAGAGCGTTCGCAGCTTCGATGAGATCGCCGCTGACGGCATCGATCTCCGCAAGGTCTGGCGCAATCGCCGGATCGTCCGGCCCGAAGCGCTGAAGCGCATAGTCGAGGTGCGGCAGGTAGACGAGCGTAAGCGTCGGATCGCGCGTCGCAAGGACATGCTTGGCCGCATCCGCGATCCATCGGCTCGAAGCGATCGACGTCGCCGGTCCCCAGAATTGAAAGAGAGGGAAGGTGCCGAGCTTGTCCTGCAACTCGTCGCGCAGGTCGGGCGGGTCGGACCAGCAGTCGGGCAGTTTGCGTCCGTCGGCTTTATAGATCGGACGCGGCGTCACCGTGACGTCCGTCGAAGCCCCCATCGCATACCACCAGAACAGGTTGGCGGAGGTGAAACTTGGATCGCGCTTTTTCGCGGCCTCCCAGATCGCCTCTCCTGCGACCAGCCGGTTGGATTGCCGCCAGAGCCAGACTTCCATCAACTCGCGAAACAGCCAGCCGTTGCCGACGATGCCGTGATCGCGTGGCGCAAGCCCGGTAACGAACGTGGCTTGTGCGGCGCAGGTGACGGCGGGCGTGACCGTATCGAGCCGTCTGCTCGCGCCCTCGGCCGCAAAGCGCGAGAGCCGCGGCATGTGCTGTCCCATCAGGCTCGGTGTGAGCCCGACGACATTGATCACCACGGTGGGATGCATTGCCGGCCAGCCTCCTGGCGGCATTACTTCTTCAACGTGTGAATGTACGCGATCATCTTGAGGATCTGGTCTTGCGTGACGCCACGGATCGAAAACGAACGCATGGCGCCCGACGACCCAGAATGGATGATCTCGAAAACGCCGACGTCCGTGTTGGCGCGCTTGTTGATGTAGACGTCGTCGATAAGGCTCGGCCCCATTCCGCCCGAGCCGTCCGGCTTGTGACAGGCTTGGCAATTGTCGTTGTAAAGCGTTTTGCCGGCTGCGATGGCGTCGGCGTCGCCGTTATAGGGATTAACGCCGTCCTTGCGGAAGGCTTCGACCGCCGCGGTAATCTCCTCGCCCTTGATCGGCGCGAGGTCGAGCGGCGAGTTGTCGAGCGCGTGGCGGAATTCGATCTCGGCCATCGCGGGAGGCGCAAGCGACATCGTCACGGCAGGCACCATGAAGGCGGCCGCAAACAGAGCCGGACGAAGCGGGAAGAGGCGCGATTTCAGGGTCATGTCGTGGTTGCTCGCTTGGATGGTGTCTCATGCCGGAGACATGGTCTGCAAGACGCGCCGAAGGCAGCGCGTCGAAGACGGGAAGGCCCCCTGCCGGCTGGCGTGAGGGCCTTCCTTGTCTCTCATATGGGCGTGCTCATGAGCATCGCCTAGATCTTTACTGCTTCATGCGAGCCGTCTCGGCGCCTTCCGGCACCGCGTCGGCGGCAACGATCTTCCACAGTGCGCCCGGCGGGTTGGCCGCAGCACCCTTGTCGTCGAGGTAGAAGCAGTTGCAGTTCACGGCGAGAACGGTGCCGTCCTCGTCGTTGTTACCGGCCGTGAACTGCAGGTCGGTCTGCGCCAGCTCCTGGAGCTGCCACTTGCTTCCGTCCCAGCCGGTGGCGAACACGCGGCCCGAGCACCAGTCGCCGGTCAGGTACACGCCGTCCATGCCGGCGTAGTTGGCCACGCCAAGTCCCTGGACCGAGCAGCCCCAGCCTTCCGTGAGCTTTTCAGCGCCCGGATAGGGTTCCTGGTGCGGATACTCGGAGACCGGGAGCACGCCGACCTGCGGACACACGTCGTTCGGGCCCGTTGCCGGATGGCAGTGCGTGCCCATGTTGTGCTTCCAGCCGTAGTTCTCGCCACCCTTGCTGGAGGCGGGCTGCCAGTTGATCTCTTCCCAGTGGTTCTGGCCCACGTCTGCGATGAAGAGGTCGCCCGTCTTCTTGTTGAAGTGGAAGGCGTAGGGGTTACGCAGGCCGTAGGCCCACGATTCGGGGCGAGCGCCCATGTGGATCTTGGAGAAGCCCTCTTCGGTGATGCCGAAGAGCGTCATCATGCGATCCTGCCAGGCGGTTGCCCAGGGGTTTTCTCTCGGCACGTTGTAGGCGTGCATCTCGCTATCGTCGACGTCGATATCGATGCGGAGCATCTTGCCCCACAGCACGTCTTTGCGTTGGCCGGCGTCGAGCGGATCGCCTTCCCAGCCGGCGTCGCCCTTGCCGATGTAAAGGAAGCCATCGGGGCCGAACTGAATGCCGCCGCCGTAGTGATTGTAGTAGGGCTGCGGGATATTCATGATGACCTTGACGGTCTTGTTGGCGTGCTCGACGGTCACTTCGTCAGGGCTCGCAGGATCGACGGTATAGCGCGCGATGATGTGCGCTCCGTTGAACGGCAGCGATGCGTAGCTGACGAAGAAGTGCCCGTTCTCCTTGAACTTCGGATGGAATGCTATGGCCCAGAGGCCCTGTTCCACGAACCCGGTCTGGACTTCGCTTCCGAGCGGGCTGTTCTTCGTGAGGTCGAGGAAAGGCTTCTCGTTGACGGAGCCGTCCTTGTTCACGACCCGGATCGTGCCTTGGCGCTCGACAACGAAGATGCGGCCCGTCCCGTCGAACGCGGACGACACGCCCACGGGATCGAGGAAGCCGTCTGCAACCTTCACCAGCGCGATTTTAGGATCGCCGGGGAGCTTGCCCCCGGGCCGCGCGACTTCGCTGGCCTCTTTCGGAACTTCCTGCGCTACGGCGATCATCGACCCCGCAGCGAAGAAGCCCGCCGCCAACACCGACGCGGATGTAATAAACCGCATTCGCATTTGGACGTTCTCCCATTCAAGTTTGATTTGGCAGCTAAGTTTCTATTTGTGCGACAGCGGACTTTGCTGCGTTGCGCAAATTTCAGGCGCAGCCAAAAAGCAACCCGAGCGCCATCGAAACTATCGGCCGCTCGAAATAGAGCAACCACTTCATTTATGCCGTCAATCAAGAAAAGTTGAAAAATGTGCCTAGATAGGAAAATAGGAAATAGTCGCGGCGTTAATTGCAATATATTCCCGCAAAAGGCGGGAAGCAGGCCATAATGTCGCGATGCACCCGGCCGTGAAGCCGCTCGAACGCCCTGTCCCAGACGTGGCTCGAAGGTGCTCGAAACGTGACTGCGGTTGCCAGACAGCGCCGTTTGGCGCAGATTTGAAATCAAAGCGCGTCCCTGAGGGGGCGCGTTTCGATCAATCGGGCGATTATCCCGAAGTTAACAAGAATAATTCCCGAATGGTCGCTCAAGACCGCGACGGAACTGTCTTCATGGGGAAACGAAACGGTGTCGATTAATGCAGCATTCGCGCTTCCGGCAATTGAATCGAATGTGAATCAACTCGTTTTCTCGCAGAAATTTTCTGTGTCCTATGAATTCCCCGTTGCGTTCACCAGGGATGTTTTCGCGCCCTCAAACGCGATCCTTTCTGAATTGATCTCGGCCCGCTCTCGCGGAGTCGAGACCCGCGTGAATTTCGTGGTGGATGAGGGCGTTGTGCGGGAAATGCCGGATCTCGCCAAGCGGATCGCGGACTACGTCGCGGTGTACGACGGGCTCACGCTCGCCGGTCCGATCATCGAAATCGCGGGCGGCGAAGCGGCAAAAAACGATCCGTCTCTGCTGACCGCTCTTCAGCGCGGTTTCGTCGCGCGAAACCTTGATCGCCATTCCTATGTCGTTGGCATCGGCGGCGGTGCGATGCTCGATCTCGTGGGATACGCTGCGGCGACGACGCATCGCGGCATTCGCCATATCCGCGTCCCGACCACTGTCCTGGCACAGAACGATTCCGGCGTCGGCGTAAAGAACGGCATCAACGCGTTCGGCGCCAAGAATATGCTTGGCACGTTTGTGCCTCCGGATGCCGTCGTCAACGATTCCGCATTCATCGACGTTCTGCCCGGCCGCGAAAAGCGTGCGGGCATGGCTGAGGCGGTCAAGGTCGCGCTGATCCGCGACCGCGCGTTCTTCGAGTGGCTGGAAGAGAAAGCGGAAGCGCTCGCGCTGTTCGCGTCGGAGCCGCTGGAAAAGCTGATCCGCCATTGCGCGCTTCTCCACATGCGCCAGATCGCCCACGGCGGCGACCCGTTCGAGCGCGGCAGCGTGCGTCCGCTCGATTTCGGCCACTGGGCGGCCCACAAGCTCGAAGTGCTCTCGAACTACGAACTGCGCCATGGCGAGGCGGTGGCCATCGGCATCGCGCTCGACACACGCTATTCCGTTCTTGCGGGCCTCCTGCCGGAAGGCGACGATGTGCGCGTGGCGCGGCTGCTGACGCGGCTCGGCTTCGCGCTGTGGCATCCGGCGTGCGAGCTTCGCGACGAGAACGATCGCCGCAAGCTGATGAAGGGATTGCAGGAGTTCCGCGAGCATCTCGGCGGTGAACTCACCATCACGCTCCTGTCCGCCCTCGGTACGGGCGTCGAGGTGCACACGATGGACGAGACGCTGATCGGTGAGGCGATGGCGTGGCTGCGCGGGGGAGCGCGCGTCTAATGCAGCTTGCGCTTCCCGGCAACCCCCACCTCACGTACTGCACGAATATTCACGCCGGAGAGACCTGGAGCGAGATTGAAACGGCGCTTTGCGATGCGCTCCCGCGCGTCAAGGCTGGCATATCGCCCGACCGTGCGATGGGCGTGGGCCTCAGGCTATCGGCGCAGGCGGCAGGAGAACTGGCGGCACCCGCGCTGCGGGAACGCTTCAAGCGCTTTCTGCGCATCCACGATCTCTACGTCTTCACCATCAATGCCTTTCCCTACGGAAATTTCCACGGCGCCCGCGTCAAGGAGCGGGTCTACGAGCCGGATTGGCGCACGCCCGAACGGCTCGGCTTCACCTGCCGCGTCGCGGACCTCCTGGCCGATCTCGCACCCGATGGCATGGACGCCAGCATCAGCACCGTCCCGGGTGGCTTTCGCACTAACATCGCGGCGCCCGCCGACATCGCGCGCGTTGCCGAGGGATATGCGCGCACCGCAGCCCACCTCGACGGTATCCGTCTGCGGACAGGAAAAACGATCACGCTCGCCATCGAGCCGGAGCCCGCGTGCTTCATGGAGACGACGCAAGAGGCGGTGCGTTTCATCGAGGAGTATCTCTTGCGCGGCCCGGCGGCAGATCTGTTCGCACGCCTCGCAGGGGCTTCTCCGCACGATGCCGACGCGCGTCTCCGCCGGCACGTCGGCCTCTGTTTCGACGTCTGCCATTCGGCCGTGGCGTTCGAGGACACGATCCCAATGCTCGATGCGGTCCACGCTGCGGGCATTACGGTCGCGAAGCTTCAACTCAGCTCCGCGCTTCGTACGACCGGAGAGGCGGCGCACTTCGAGCGGCTGCTCGGACGCTTCGACGATGGCATTTATCTGCACCAGACGGTGGAGCGGAACGGCGAGGCGATCACGCGCCATCTCGATCTTCCAGACGCGTTCGGCGCGGCCCGCCGTGGCGAAGCGGGCGGAGAATGGCGCGTGCATTGTCATGTGCCGGTCTTCCTCGATCGCTTCGAGGCGCTGGAAGCCACACAGCAGAACCTCCGCGACGCGTTGGCGCTCTGCCGCCGGCGTGCGGTCTCGCCTCATCTGGAAGTGGAGACCTACACCTGGAGCGTGCTTCCCGACGCGGTGAAATCGCCGGAGCTTGTTGGCGACATCGTCCGCGAGCTTGCCTGGGTGCGGACGGAGCTCGGCGCGTGAGGGCCATCGTGGCGCTCGTGCGCCTTGCTCGTGTTTCCAACCTGCCGACCGTCTGGAGCAACGTGCTCGCGGCGTCCGTTCTCGCTGGCGGCCTCGCGAGCCCGAGTCTGGCCATGGTGCTCGTCGCCATGTCCGCGCTTTACTCCGGCGGCATGATCCTCAACGACGCCTTCGACCGCGAAATCGATGCGCGCGAGCGGCCCGAACGTCCGCTGCCCGCGGGCGATGCCGCGCCCGCCACTGCGTGGGCCGTGGGGCTTGCTTTGCTCGCGCTGGGCGTGGCCATGCTGGCAAGCTTCGGCGGCAGGAGCGCAAGCGCGGCGGTGGCGCTCGCGGGCGCAATTCTGATCTACGATGCGTGGCACAAGGGCTATGCGTTCGCGCCGCTGGTGATGGGGCTTTGCCGCGCGCTCGTCTACATCGCGACGGTGCTGGCGGCAGGGGCCGCTCTCTCTGCGCCCGTGATCGCGGCGGCTCTCGCGCTCCTGGCCTATGTCGCGGGATTGAGCCTCGTCGCCCGCGGCGCAGGCGCGCGTTCCGCGGTGCCGCACTGGCCGGTCCTGCTCCTCTTGCTCCCGATCGGCGTCGCGCTCGCCAGCGGCGAGGTTAATTCCTTGAGCCTGCTCATGGCGGCTGGCGCGGCTGCGGTTATTATCCTGGCTGTGGGCGGTCTGAGATCGGGCGCGGCGGAGCGGCGCGAGCGTTCGGTCGGGCTTCTGATCGCGGCCATCGCCCTCGTCGATGGCGTCGTGTCAGCAGCCCACGGCAACGCGACGATGGCGATGATCTGTGTTGGGCTGTTCGCCCTGACATTGGCGTTGCAGCGCATCGTTCCAGGCACGTGAGGCTGAGCGCATGACGGCATTTCCTTCTCAGACCATCGAAGCCGAAAAGGCCATGCAACTGCTTAACGCGTGGCTCGCGCCACGCCTGACGTCCGACGCCGCCGCGTGGCTCGCTTCCCAGCTTGCGATCATCGCGTCGG
The DNA here is from genome assembly GCF_000503895.1 of Hyphomicrobium nitrativorans NL23. Taxonomy (NCBI): domain Bacteria; kingdom Pseudomonadati; phylum Pseudomonadota; class Alphaproteobacteria; order Hyphomicrobiales; family Hyphomicrobiaceae; genus Hyphomicrobium; species Hyphomicrobium nitrativorans. Next base: position 2,684,448 of record NC_022997.1, on the reverse strand, counting down.
GAGAAAAACCGATGCAACTGGCCATCGCCGTCGGTCTCGCACCGCGCAAGGTCGGCAAGACCGATCTCGACCTCACGACGGACGAGGCCGAGGCGGGACGCACTGTGCGTGAAGGTCTCGACGCCACGGGCTGGAGCGTCGATCAGGCGGCGCGCATTCTGCTCGCGCTTGCAAGCCATCGCGGCGACGACGAGCAATTCGTAGTGAGCCTCGACCGTGTTCTCGCTGCTGCGGAAATCGGCGAGCAGATCGCGCTTCTGCGCGGCCTTCCGCTCTATCCGGCTCCGCAACGCATCTTGCATCGCGCCGCCGAGGGCGTGCGCTCGGCGATGCAGCCCATCTTCGAAGCGGTTGCGCATCGCAATCCCTATCCTCGCGAGCAGTTCAGCGAGGCGCAGTGGAACCAGATGGTCGTCAAAGCCCTGTTCATCGAAAGCCGTCTCTGCCCGATCCAAGGGCTCGACGCGCGCCGCAATCCGGATCTCGCGCGGATGCTGATAGACTACGCCGCCGAGCGCCGCGCCGCGGGCCGCGCGATCTCGCCGGAGTTGTGGCGCTGCGTGGCGCCCTTCGCGGGTGAAGCGGAAGTCGCAACGCTTGGCGACATTCTTCGTGCCGGAACCGACGCCGAACGCAAAGGCGCAGCCCTCGCGCTCAACGATTGCCCCGTGCCGTCGGCGCGTGCCGCACTCGCCACCGCACCGGAACTCGCAGAGACGGTCCAATCCGGCCGCGTGTTCTGGGACAATATAGCCTGACCTCACCAAAACCCCTCGGAGCCGACGATGTTCATCGACCCGCACGCGCACATGATCTCCCGCACCACCGACGACTACGAGGCGATGGCGAAAGCCGGCGTCGTCGCCGTCATCGAGCCTGCGTTCTGGATCGGGCAAGCGCGCACCAACGTGGGAAGCTACAGGGATTATCTCTCCCACATCCTCGGCTTCGAGCGCTTCCGCGCCGGCCAGTTCGGTGTGCGCCACTATTGCTGCATCGGCCTCAACTCGAAGGAAGCCAACAACGAGGAGCTTGCCGAGGCGGTGATGGACATCCTGCCCGGCTTTGCCACGAAGGAGGGCGTCGTCGCCATCGGCGAGATCGGCTACGACGAGCAGACGGCGCTCGAAGACAAATATTTCCGCCTGCAGCTCGACCTTGCGCGCGATCTCGATCTGCCCGTGATGATCCACACGCCGCATCGCGACAAGAAGCGCGGCGCCTCGCGTTCGATGGACGTCATCCTGGAGCATAAGCTCGACCCCTCCCGCGTCGTGATCGATCACGTCAACGAGGAGACGATCCAGGAGGTGAAGGATCGCGGCTTCTGGGCGGCCTTCTCGATCTATCCGCACTCGAAGATGACGGCCGAACGCATGGCCGCGCTGGTGAAGACGTACGGCGCGGAGCGCCTGATCGCGGATTCGGCATGCGACTGGGGCGTGTCCGATCCGCTCTCCGTGCCGAAGACCGCGAAGCTGATGGCGGACTCCGGTATCTCCGCCGAAGACGTGCGCCTTGTCACCTACGCCAACGCGCTCGCCGTCTACGGCAAAAGCGGACAGATGGCGGAAGCGGATTGGCTGTCCCCCGAGCCCATCGATCAGCGCACCCTTTACCAGGGCAACACCGTGCTCCGCGGCGGTCAGACCCCGCGCATGCCGCAGTCGGGATCCGGCAACGAGTGAGGCAACGGGTGTCGCCTCACCACTTCGATTTCATCGCGACCGAGACGATGTCGGCGGATTGATGGGCGCGCCCGACGAACTGCCTCACGGGTGTCGTCGGGCTGGCGGGCGAGGTCGTGAGCGAGTCGATGGGCGCATCGTCGAAAATGATGTGCGAATAGGCAACGTCGAAGGACATGGTCTCGTTGAGCGCATAGCTGGCGCCGGCGCTGAGCCAGATGCGATCGCTGTCCGCGACGTTGATCTTGCGCTGGGTGGCGCGCCGAATGGGCGATACTTCGTAGGCGGCCCCTGCGCGCAACGTAACCCGGCTCGAATAATCCCACTCGCCTCCGAGTGAGAAGAACCATCCATCGTCCCAATGGAAATCGAGGACGTTGACGCTGTCGCCCGGTGAGAAGGGGCCAGCCGCGATGCCGCCCATGCGGGTGGCCATGAAGTTGACTTCGTCGAGCCGGCTCCAGTTCGTCCATTCCACGGTCGCCAGAAGACGAGCGGCTGGGCTGATGGATTGGCGCGCGCTGAGCGTGAGCATCTCCGGTGTTTCGAGCTTGGCTGAGAATGCGGTAGGCTCGAAGGCGACAGTTCCGAGACCGCCCCCCGTCGCGAGCATTCCGCCGCGCATCGACGCGTCGCCCTCGATATTGTGAGACACCGCTGAGCGGTATCCGAGACCGATGCTCGTAGCGGGGGTGGGCTGCCAAAGAAGGCCGGCCGTAAAGCCCACGCCGATGTCGTCGCCTTCGAGGACCGACCTGCGTTGCGGCGGCGCCAGCGCGCCGGACGGGTTGGCCTTGACCTTCAGCAGCATGTATTGGATCTGCGGACCTGCGCCGATCGCAAGCGTGGGCGAGATCTGATACGAAACGATCGGATTGACGTTGACGGTGAGGAGCTGCGAGGCGCGATAGTGGTATTGTCCCGACCACACGGGATCGCTGGCGTCGTTTTGTGATCCGAACGGGGCCGAGATCGAAAGGCCGAAAACGAACTCGTCGTTGACGCGCCAAGAGGCGTATGAGGCACCGACGACAGCGATCGGATCGATCTTGGAAACGTCGTTGACCGCCGTCGTCGAGGGCGTCACGAGCGAGCCGGGTAACACGCTCACGCTCTCCGCGCGCACGTCGATATCCGCGACGATGAGAGAAAAGTGGCTTTCCGTCGCGAGCCCGTAGCCCGCGGTCGCCATCGCGGCCGGGTTCCAGAAGCTGGAGCTGAGGTCTCCGCCGGCAGCGGCACCTGCAAACGACATTCCCTGGAAGGAAACGGACTGTTCGCGGACCGAGAGGCCGCCGGCCTGCGCGTCCGTGCCGGAAAGAACGAATGACGAGAACGTGATCAAACCGCCGAGTGCGATAGCGCCAGACCAACGGATAGCCTGCCCCGCAGAGACGTCGCGAGCCATGGAGCTCTCCCTGACCGAACTTATTTATTTGATGTTTTTTGAAGAATGACGCGCACTGAGCAGAAGCAAGCCACGTGTCTGCTTAAAAAGGCGTTAATTGCCGTGCCGATGCGAAACGTGGAGGGCGGTCGGTCGACGGCTGGCTAGAGTGCTTCCGGAAAAGTGGGAGCCGGTTTTCCGATAAGAAGCATGACCAAGCAAAAGCTTGGAGGCGTTCCGCGATTCTACCGAAATCGGAACGGCTCCGGTGCTGCAACACGCGCCCTGTTAAGCGGTCGCCCGTTCCCGTGATGGCGAAGTCGCAGAGATAAAATCGTGCGTTTTGCTGGCCGCGACGGGTGGAGAATACAGGTATCCTTGAGCCAGAACGCCACCCAACTGTTCTATGGCCGCAAGCTCCGCCTCGGTCTCGACACCTTCCACGACGCAATCGAGGCCCATGTCTGTGCCGAGCGCGAGCAATGATTTCACGATTTTGTAGCTCGATGGCCGGAGATGCAACTCGCTGACGAAGCTGCGGTCGATCTTGATCTTGGTGAGCGGTAGAGCATAGAGCTGCGTCAGGCTGGAATAGCCCGTTCCGAAATCGTCGAGTGAAATCCCGCATCCGAGCTGCCGCAACGTCGCGATTGAGTGCGCGACCTGCTGAAAGTCGTGAGCGAATGCGGTTTCCGTGATCTCGATATCGAGCCGGGACGGGGGAACGTACTCGTCTTGATGATCTCGATGAGGTCCGCGATCCCCTCGGATGTGTTGAGGTCGTGGGCCGAGAGATTGAACGCCAGGCGGATGTCCGCCGGCCAATGAGTGGCTACGGCAAGCGCTTTCACGAGCAGATGCCGCGAGAGCATTCCCACGATGCCGGCCCGCTCCGCGACGGGCACGAACTCTCCCGGCGAGATCGCCCCCAGTCGCGGACTGTGCCACCGCGCCAGCGCTTCGAACCCGACGGTAAAGCCGGTGCGAATATCGACGATCGGCTGAAACACGACGGAAAGCTCCGCCGCGAGATCGGCTTGCTTGAGCGTTTGCTCGATCTGCGCGTGGCGGTGGATCTGTTCGTGATGCGTGGTCGTGAACAGGGTGCTGCTGCCCCGCTTGGCCCGCTTGCCGTAAAACAGCGCATAGTCGGCGCGGTCGAAAAGCTGTTCGCGCGTCTGAGCCGTTTCCGGATAGACGGAAATGCCGATCGAGCCCGAGATCATGACGGTGGCATCCGAGAGTTCGAACGGAGCATGAAGCTCCGCGCAAATTTCATCGCTGCGAACGACGAGATCGGTATCGTCCGGAGAATTGACGACGATAAACGCGAACTCGTCGCCGCCGATACGCGCGAAATAGATATCATGGCGCGCGCCCACGTGCTGAAGCCGCGTCGCTGCGGCGGCCAACAAGCGATCGCCCGTCGAATGACCGTAAAGATCGTTGACGGGCTTGAAGCCGTCGAGATCGATAATCCCGACAGCCAGCCGCGTTCCGTTCTCCCGCGCCGATTTGAGAGCGCTGTCGAGGCGAGCGAAGAACGCTCGTCTATTGGGAAGGTCCGTCAAGGTATCGAGGTTGGCGAGCCGCAGATTTTCGTCGCTCAGGGCCTGGGTCTGCTCCTGCGCACTGATCATGCGCGCAAAGTTGCGATAGTTGATCGTGAGAATGACCAGCATCCCGATACAGACGAGAAGGATATTGATGGCGATCGCGATGAACGTCGGCTGGCCCGTCGAGGCAAAAAACGCGATGAACGCACCGTTGACGACGACCGTGACGAGCAGGGCGGCAGAGCGCAGGTACATCAGGCAGAAGATGCAGGCGATGACTGTGATCGCCATGTAGAACGCGACGTGAGATTGCGCGTACGCGTTGCCATACGGAATGAGAGCGAACGACCAGGCCGTGAAAACGACCGAGATGCCGACGGCCAGTCGCGTGGTCCGCACGAGTTCATGATGAGCGGCCTCGGGCGCGAGATCGTTGTTCGTCGTTTTGAACCAGTGGGCGGCGCGAACCGCGCTGATGACCGTGAAAATACCGGGAATGACGAGCGTGAGCCACACGGGGGCCGTCGAGATGTGCGTCATCGCAACGGCCCATGTGTTGGCCATGAGGATGAAGTACATCATCGGCATCTGACGAGAGATAGCCCGGTGCTGCGCCTTCAGGAGCGCCGGGTTGTCGGATGGGACGGTTATATATTTCTTAATGTCATAAAATTTGGAAACCACAAAGCCTCCGGTATTGACAGCCTGAAGCGTGACCCGAAGCTTAATGTGAGGAAGCTAACATTTGATGGATTTCATCCGGTGGATTTCCCATTCGAAGAAGTGAAAAACGGATGAATTGTTTTGTCTTTCGAAATCGTGCTTCGACAGGCGGATGCGAAGGGCAGTCCGTGCTCTCGCCCCGCCGGAACGACGCCATCGCAACGGCGTTGCCTATTTATGAGCGGGAAGCACAAGAAACGACCCGATCCTTATCCGGCAGGCAAAGCGCGGCAGGGCGAGATCGTCCTGCGACGGCCATGGCAACGGGCGGTATTCGTCGCGGGGCTCGCCGGAGGTGTGATCGCCGCGCTCGTCGCCTGGGTGTTCGGGATCTGGTAGCGCGCACTTTTGCGAACGAAGGAGCGCGAGGCAAAAAAAATCACGACCTCGCATTGCGAATTTATTCGCTCGACGGAGGCCGTGCCGGCGGGCGCCAATCGCGGCTGGCTTGGGCGACCATCATGTACTCCGCGATATTCTCGAGCGTGATAATGCCGACCACGCGCTCCTCGTCGTCGATAACGCCGATCAGTGGCTTGCCGCTCTGTTGGAGCGTCGACACCGCGCGTTCGAGGGGTGCGCGGCAGTTGATGGTCGGCACGTCGCGTTCCATCACATCGAGCACCGCCGTATCGGGTCCGCTGTCGGAAAGCGCACGGATCATCCCGTCACGCGTCAGGACGCCTCGTAGGCGTCCGCCACCGTCGGTAACGGGGAATTCCGTCTGCGTGGTCGAGAGAAGAAGACGCGCAGCCTCGCCCACGTTCGACTGCGGATCGAGCGTGGAAAACGCCGTGATGGTGGCTTGGCGCATCGCCGCGCCTTTCGTCGCTTCGCTGAGGGCGACCGCGTAGCTTTCGTGGCTCGCTGCGAGGAACACGAAAAGCGCGATGAAAATGAGCAGCGGATTTCCGAAAAGCCCGAGGAAGCCGAGGCCGAACGCGACGGCCTGCCCGATGCCCGCGGCAATGCGCGTCGCAAAGGCGCGGTCGAAGCGATAGGAGAGAAGCGCCCGCAGCACGCGCCCGCCGTCCATCGGAAAAGCGGGAATGAGATTGAACACCACGAGCATCACATTGACGAACGCGAGCCGTGTCGTGAAATCGACGGTCTGATTTTCGAGCGCTGCGGGATCGAGCCCGACGCCTGCGCCGAAGACGGTGAACAGCACGAACGCGATCGCGACGTTCACGGCCGGGCCGGCCAGCGCAATGATGAGTTCCTGCGTCGGCTTCTCGGGCATCCGTTCGATGCTGGCCACGCCCCCTATGGGAAGCAGCGTAATATCGCGGGTCCCGATGCCGAAGCGGCGCGCGGCGAGCACGTGCCCGTATTCGTGCGCCAGCACGCAGGCGAAGATGGCGAGAATGAAAAGGACGGCATCGATGGCGGCCGCCTGTCCCCCGCGCGCCCCTGCTACGATTGCGAACCATGCCACCAGCAGGAAGAACGTGAGGTGGATGCGCACCTCCGTGCCTGCGATGCGTCCCAGTGAGATTGACCACCCCATGATGATGCCTTCTCGCTCTTTCGCGTGTCTCCGAGGCGTCGAGGCGCGGGTTTGCGCGCTCGGCGTCCTGACGAGGAGAGAGGATAGCAGGACTTGCCGGTGCGCCAACGCCGATGCACGCCGGCACGGCGCGTCTTGGTCGCAGATAAGCGCAAACGCGTGACAGACAGGGCCCGCCCGCGCTTCAAACGAGGTGCGTAGAGGGGGCGGGCGCTACTTGCCGTCGGTCTCGTCCGGAGCGTCTTCCGGAAGTCCGGACACCGCCTCCATGGGCGGCACTGTTTCCACGCCCTCCGTGCGGTCGCGATAGAGCGCGGCGCGGCCCAGGAGCATCAGCACCACCGGCATGGTGACGGTGAGAAAAATCGCGATCAGCACCTCGTGCAGCACCGCACGTGACTGCAGAACGCTGAAAATGATGATGGATGCGAGCAAAATCCCGCCTGCGCCCCACGTGCTGCCCAGCGTCGGCACGTGAATTCGATCGTAGAAGCTGCGCAATGTCAGAAGCCCCACCGCGCCGATGAGGGTGACAAAGGCCCCGACGAGGATAAAGAACGAGGCGAGCAGTTGCGCCCAGGCAGGGAGTTCCGCGAGATGCGTCATTCGATGACCTCCCCGCGCATGAGAAATTTGGCGAGCGCGACCGTCGAGACGAATCCCAGGAGCGAGATCACGAGGGCTGCTTCGAAGTAGAGTGTGGTGCCGGTGCGGATTCCGAAGGTGAGCAGCAGCAGCATGGAGCTGACGTAGAAGGCATCGAATGCCATCACGCGATCTTGCGCCCGGGGTCCGCGAATGAAGCGGATCGCCTGGCAGACCATGGCCACCGCGAGCAGCACATGCGCGATGGTGACCGACCACATGAGAATGGTGGCGCTCATTCGAAAATCTCCATCAGCAACCGCTCGTAGCGATTTTTGATCAGGTCGATCCACGCCTGTTCGTCGTAAAGGTCGAGCACGTGGAGCAGGAGCCTGCCGTTCGCGGCGCGGTATTCGAGCCAAGCCGTACCCGGTGTGCTGGTCAGAATGCACGAGAGGAGCGCAAGCCCCATGGGGTGGCGCAACTCCAAGGGAATGACGATGAACCCCGCCGTATGAGCCGACCGGCGGCCGCGCAGGACGATGCTCGCCACCGCGATGTTCGAGCGAAGGATGTCATAGATAAGCGTCAACGAAAGCCGGACGACCGCGCTCCAGCTTCCGATCCGCACGGGTTCGGGCTTGAGCGCGACCATCACCCGCGAAGCTCCGATCGCGATCACGCTGCCGAGCAGGATGTGCCCGATCGAGAAGCTGTTGAGCAGCAGCCACATCACGACGAGCGCGAGCGTGAGCAGCGGATAAGGGAGCCATCGGCTCAGGGTCATGGCGCCGTCTCCTCCCCCTTATCTCGTTCGACGCGGGGCGCATCGAGCACATTTTCGATGTAGGCGGAGGGCGTATGAAGAGCCTGCGCGGTAGCATCCATGTAGCGCATCAATGCGCCGCCCTGGATCGACATGCCCACGCAAAGCACCAGCAGAAACGCGACCGGCATGATCTCGATCAGGCGCACGCGCGGCACCGCCGGCCCTTCCGCGGGCGCCCAGAATGTGCGGATGCCGGCGCGAACCATCGCGATCATGGCCGCGAGACCGGAAAGAATGAGGAGCGCGAAAAAGATCCACGTGCCCGTGGCGATGGTGCTGTTCGGCTCCGCTCCGATGGGCGAGAGCATCGCCGTAAGCAGAGCGAACTTGCCGACGAAGCCGGAGAGTGGCGGCAGTCCCGCGAGCAACAATCCGCAGCCCGCAAAACAAATGCCGAGCACAGCCAGCGTCCCCGGAATGACGACACCGACCTCGTCCTCGGCATCGATGCCCGCTTCCTCGTCGGGCGCCGTGAACGCCGCAAGCTCGTCCATGGACGGGTCCTGCGCGCGCTCGATGAGCTCGATCAGCAGGAAAAAGGCGCTGACGGTAAGCGTCGAGCTCACCATGTAGAACAGCGCGCCCGACGTGACACCCGCGCTCGAAAGCCCGATCGCGGCCATGAGCGTTCCCGACGATGTAATGATGCTGAAGCCCGCGAGGCGGCCCATCGACTGGGACGAGAGCATCCCGATCGCGCCGAACGCAAGCGTGAGGAGGCCGCCCACGAACAGCCACGATGTGCCGAAGCCGGATGATGCGCCCGCCGTCGCCCCGAAAAGAAGCAGCGACAGGCGAAGCAGAATGTAGATGCCCACCTTGGAGAGAATGGCGAACACCGCAGCCACCGGCGCCGCCGCTGCCGTATAAGTCGTGGGAAGCCAGAAGCACAGCGGCCACATGCCGGCCTTCACCAGGAACGCGATGCCGAGCAGCGCCGCGCCTGCGTGAAGCAGCATGCGATCCGCCTCGGGCACCTGAGGAATCCGGGCTGCGAGGTCGGCCATATTGAGCGTGCCCGTGGTGCCGTAGATCAGCGCAACGCCGATCAGGAACAGCGACGAGGCTGCGAGATTGATGGCGATGTAGTGCAGCCCCGCCTTGACGCGCGCAGGCCCCGAGCCATGCAGAGCCAGGCCGTAGGACGCGGCCAGCATGACCTCGAAGAACACGAACAGGTTGAACAGGTCGCCGGTCAGCACGGCGCCGTTGACGCCCATCAAGAGGAATTGGAAAAGCGTATGGAAGTGCGGGCCGCCTCTGTGCCATCGCGCGAGCGCGAACACGAGGGCGGCCAGCGCAAGCAGCGCGGCGAGCACCAGCATCAGCGCGGAAAGCCTGTCGAGCACCAGCACGATGCCGAACGGTGCGGGCCAATTGCCGAGCAGATAGACGCCGGTCATCGCACCGCCGCCGGCGGCCCCGCTATCGGCCATCGTCAGAAGATGCACGGCGAGCACGAGCAGCAGCAACGTCGAGAACGCGTTGATCAGCGCCTTGAGCGTATGACGCCGCTCGTCGAACATCATGAGCGCCGCGCCCGCGACCAGCGGGAGCACAACGGGTGCGATCAGAAGGTGGTTGGCCGCTCCCGTCATTTGGATTCCGTTCCGTCGACGTGATCGCTACCCGTCAGACCGCGCGAGGCCAGCAGCACGACAAGAAAGAGTGCGGTCGTGGCAAAGCCGATGACAATCGCCGTCAGCACGAGCGCCTGCGGTACGGGGTCCGCATAGCGTGAGGGATCGACGGCGCCCGATTCGAGGATGGGTGCCGCGTTTGTCTTGAGGCGGCCCATGCTGAAGATGAAGAGATTGACGCCGTAGGCGATCAGCGACAGTCCGATGATGACTTGGAACGTGCGGGTCCTGAGCAGGAGCCAGACGCCCGAGCCGATCAGAACGCCGATACCGATGGCGAGCATGAGTTCCATCAGGCGGCCTCCTCCTTGATGGCGCTCGCAACCCGCGAAGCGCGATGGCGGCGGATGGACTGGTGAGCCAGCGCGATGAGCATCAGCACCGTTGCGCCGAGCACGAGCGCAAATACGCCGAGATCGAAGATGAGTGCCGTCGCGGCCGGCACCGCGCCGATGAGCGGAATGTCCACATACTGCGAATAGGATGTGAGGAACGGATAGCCTATCGTCCATGAGGCCGCGCCGATTGCGACGGCCACGAGCAGGCCGAAGCCGATCCAGTTGACCGGCAGCACCGTCAGGCGGTCTTCGACCTTCCGCGTGCCAAGCGCCATGTATTGCAGAATGAACGCTGCCGCCATGGCCACGCCCGCCGCGAAGCCGCCACCCGGCAGGTCATGGCCGCGCAGGAAGAGATAGGCGGCCAGCACGATGATGACCGGGAACAGCCACGTCATGATAACGGATGGCACGAGCAGATAATCCGAGAGGGTATCTCCCAACTGCCGGTCCGGACGTTCCTCGTCGGTCGCGTCCTGAATACGCTGCTGCTTCGGCGCTTCGACGTTGTCTGCGGCCGGACGGAAACGCCGCAAGAGCGCGAACACCGTCAGCGCCACGATGCCGACCACCGTGATTTCGCCCAGAGTGTCGAAAGCGCGGAAGTCGACGAGGATCACGTTCACGACGTTGCGCCCGCCGCCTTCGCTGTAGGCGCGTTCGAGGAAGTACGTGGCGATGGTATCGGGGGGCGCGCGCATCATCATGGCGTACGCAATGAGCGTGACGCCCGCACCCACCACGACGGCGAGCGCGATGTCGCGGTAGCGCCGGTTCTGGTTCTTGGAGCCGAGGGCGCGAGCCGCTTCCTTGGAGCGCTTCGGCAGCCAGCGCAGCCCAAGCAGGATGAGAACCGTGGTGACGATCTCCACGACGAGCTGTGTCACGGCGAGATCGGGCGCCGAGAACCACACGAAGGTGATGCAGGTCGCGAGCCCCGCGCCGCCGAGCAGAACGAGCGCCGCAAACCGATGCAGCCGCGCCTGCTGTGCCGCGCCGATGGCGCAGGCGATGGCCGTGAGCCAGACGAGCGCGAAGGCGGGATCGAGCCCGGCGAACGTCAGCGGCCCGGTATCGAAGCCGTGCGTATAGAGCGGCCACGCCGCGGCGATGAAGGCCACGATGATGACCATGCCGAGCTGCGGCTGGAGGCGGCGCGTCCCGAGGCGTCCTTCGATGGCGACCGGCCATCTCCACGCCGCCGTCGTGAGCACGCGCTCGAAGATGCGCGGACCTTTGAAACGGGCGAAAATCGGCGGGCCGTTCTCGAAATGGGCGAGAAAGTCCTTGAGCTTGAAATAGAGCAGCACGCCAGCGACGAGCGCGACGGCGCTCATGATCAGCGGCAGGTTGAACCCGTGCCAGACGGCAAGGCTGTAATACGGCTTGTTGGGCCCGAGAACCGAGGAGACCGCCGTGTCGAGGTAAGGCCCGATGGTCCGGCCCGGAATGATGCCGACGATCAGGCAGGCGGTGACGAGCAGCAGGATCGGGAAGCGCATCCAGAACGGCGGCTCGTGCGGCTCGCGGGGCAGGTCGGTCGGCGGCGGCCCGAAGAACACCTGATGGATGAAGCGTAACGAGTAGGTGACCGCAAACGCACCCGCAAGCACGGCGACATAGGGCGCGATCGTATCGAGAACGGACGTCTGGTGACGCTCGATTGCTTCCGCGAAGAACATCTCCTTGGAGAGGAAGCCGTTGAGCAGCGGCACGCCGGCCATGGCCGCGCTCGAAACCATCGCGAGCGTGGCCGTGAACGGCATGTATCGGAAGAGCCCCGATAATCGTCGGATGTCGCGCGTGCCCGTCTCGTGGTCGATGATACCGGCCGCCATGAAGAGCGACGCCTTGAACGTGGCGTGGTTCATCATGTGGAAGATGGCGGCTACCACGCCGAGCGGGCTGCCAAGGCCGAGCAGAAGCGTGATGAGGCCGAGATGGCTGATGGTCGAGTAGGCCAGCAGGCCCTTGATGTCCTGCTGATAGATCGCGAAGTAGGCGCCGAGCACGAGCGTGATCATGCCGGCCGTGCCGACGATCAGGAACCACTCGTAGGTCCCCGCCAGCGCAGGCCACAGCCGCGTCATCAGGAACACGCCGGCCTTCACCATCGTCGCGGAGTGAAGGTAGGCGGACACCGGCGTCGGCGCGGACATGGCGGAGGGCAGCCAGAAGTGGAACGGGAACTGCGCGCTCTTGGTCAGCGCGCCGAGCAGAACGAGAATGAGCGCGGGCAGGTAGAGGTCGTGGTTGCGGATCAGGTGTCCCGAGACCAGCACCGTGTCGAGGTCGTAGCTGCCGACGATATGCCCGATGATCAGCACGCCGCCAAGCAGCGCAAGCCCGCCGATCGCGGTGATTGTCAGCGCCATCTTGGCGCCGTCGCGGGCCGCGACCGTGTGGTACCAGTAGCCGATGAGCAGGAACGAGACGATGCTCGTCAGCTCCCAGAACACGACCATCAGAATGAGGTTGCCGGAGAGCACGATGCCGAGCATGGCGCCCATGAACGCCAGGAACAGCGAATAGAAGCGCCGGATCGGGTCCTTCGGCGACATGTAATATCGCGCATAGAGCACGACGAGAAAGCCGATGCCGCTGATTAGCATGGCGAACATCCATGCGAACCCGTCCATCCTGAGGGAGAAGTTGAGCCCGAGAGACGGGACCCATTCGACGGTTGCGCGCAGCACACGTCCGTCGGTCACGCCGGGATAGGACGCGGTCACGACGAGAAGAATGAGCAGGGCGAACGTGCCGGCGAGCCAGGCTTCGGCATTGCGGGCATTTGCGGGCAGGAGAGTCGCGAGCAGGCTGCCCACGAATGGGAGCGCAATCGTCAAAAATAGCGATGTCTCGCCCGGCATTCGGCGCAACTCTCCTCAGGGGAAATTAGGAAGTGATTGCTCGATGTCACCCAATATGGTTGACTTCGGCAAGGCGGGGCAAGGATATAAATCATGCCTATCCATCCGGAGCAATGTCGGGCCGCCCGCGGTCTGTTGAATTGGACGCAGGAGCGGCTAGCCGCCGCAGCCGGTGTGTCGCGCAGCACGATCAAAGATTTCGAACGTCATCGCCATGCTCTGCACCAGAGCACCGAAGACCTGTTGATCGAGGCATTCGAGCAAGCAGGTGCGCAGTTATTGCCCCATGGGCGCGAAGGCCCGGGCGTGCGCTTGAAGCGGGTACCCAGACCATGATCGCTTCAGGCCCTACCAGCCTGAAGCGTGAATCATCGGTCTAACCCAAGAGACCATGATCGCTTCGAACCCCTATTGGTCCGAAGCGATGCATCATCGGCCTCATCAAAGATATAGAGCGTCCGGTCCGATTCCATCGGATCGGAAAACGCCCTAGGTAGAAAATCCTTACGTAGAAAAATGTGTGAGTATCGATGCGTGGTAGGAAAAATCACCTGCGGGCCGCATCGGCACGTCACACCTTGCCGCATCCCACTTCGCCCGGAACGGGGCCGCTCTGCGGCGTGAGGCGCTTCTGTCCGCACTGCTCGTCGAGCAGCCGGCGCAATTGCGCCTCTCGTTCTTTCTGTGTGGCCCGGCCGGCAAGATTTTCGAGTTCCATCGGGTCCGCCGACACATTGTACATCTCGTATTCGGTCACGGCCGGCGTGGTTTTCACCTGCTCGTCGAAGACGCGTCGCGCTACGCCGTCGGCCGATGCCTCTTGCACCTTCGAGACGAGGACGACATCGCGCACGCCTTCGCTGCCGGGCGTTCCCGGATGGCTCCAATAGCGCGGGTGATCGAAGTAGCGCGAATACTTCCAGATCTCGCCGTCGATCTCCGTGATGACCGTTTCGATGTGGGTGGGCTGAGCGACGGAGTTCGGCGCGATGCCGATGAAGTTCTCCTCGTTTGGCCCACGGCTCGGATCGTCGTCGGTCATGAAATAGATGGGCGCCGCGAACGTATCGATCTTGGCTTCGCCGCGCAGGAGCGGCGAGAGATCGCGGCCGACCAAAGGAAGCGCATCCGTGAAGGCCGGCGCGATTTCCTCGCGCAGGGACTCCCGGTCGAGGCCGACAAGCCCGAGCAGCGTCGGCGCGATGTCGATGTGGCTTGTCGGCATCGCAATTGAGCGAGCTTGCCATTGGCTGGGCAGCACGAT